>NZ_JBHWES010000010.1:25728-218586 GCF_042734105.1 Streptomyces sp. NPDC059679
GGGGTCCGGGCCCGCATTCGGGGGGCCGGGGCTGACCCGGCCACGGCCCCTTTTTCCGGGGGGGGCCGGCGCCGCCGCCCCCGGTGGCCGGGGCGGGGGGCCCCCCCCCGGGGCCCCCACGCTCACGGCTGTCACTGCTCCAGGTGCGCCATCGCGTCCGCGCCGCTCTCCGCGAAGAAGACCAGCTCGCTGAGCGGGAGCGGCAGGAAGCCCTCGTCCTCCATCCGCTGGAACTGCTGCTTCAGCCCGTCGTAGAAGCCCGCCGTGTTGAGCAGCACCACCGGCTTGATGTGCAGGCCGTGCTTCTTCAGCTCCAGGATCTCGGTGGCCTCGTCCAGCGTCCCTGTGCCGCCCACCATGACCACCACCGCGTCCGCCCGCGCAAGCAGCTGCGCCTTCCGCTCGGCGAGATCCTTGGCGATCACCATCTCGTCGGCGTTCTCCCTGGCCTTCGCGGACAGGAACTCCACCGATATCCCGACGAGCCGCCCGCCGCTCTCCTGCACCCCGTCCGCCATCACCTTCATCAACCCGACGTCCGACCCGCCCCACACGAGCGTGTGGCCACGCTTGCCGATCAGCTCGGCGAATTCGCGGGCGGGGGCGGTGTAGCGGTCGTCCAGGTCGGCGGCGGAACAGAAGACGCAGATATTCATGCCCGCCACTCTACGGTCAGGGTCCGACAGCGCCCCGGATCCGCGCCCGCGCGGGGTACGTACGCCCGCTTCAGGCGGCGAGCGCCGCCACGCGTGTCGGCGGCGGCCCGCCCCAGGCCAGCTCGAACCACACGGTCTTCCCGCCGAGCCCAAAGGGCTCCTCGCCCATGGCGCAGCCACCCCACCGGTCGGCGAGGACGTCGAGAATGAACAACCCCCGGCCGTTGTCCACCTCGACGGAAGGCTTGAACGGCTCGGGGAGCTCGGGATTGGTGTCGGTGACGCTGACCCGCAGCACGGGGTGCCTCCAGAGCAGCCGCACGGACGCGCAGTCGTCGGAGTAGCGGACGGAGTTGGTCGCCAGCTCGGAGGCGAGCAGCGAGGCCAGATCGACCAGTTCGCGCAGCCCGTGAGCGGTCAGTACGGCGCGCAGCGTGGCCCGGACGATGCCCGGGCCACGGGGGTCTCGGGGAAAGCGGAGTTCGTACTCCCAGGGCTCGGTGAACAGCAGCGGTGGTGGATGCGGGGTCACGTGGCACCTCCGGTGGGCGTTGTGTTCGCGGTCACAAGCTAGAGCACGTTGAGTAACTTGTGAGTCACTTAGACACGAACGAGTGAAACGAAACTCGGCTCAGTAGACCCTCACTTCGCCCCCTGCCAGACTGCCTGGACGGGCAGCGAGAGAGGACTCATGGCACCAAGAAGCGCCCCTACAGGCCGTCAGCGCCGCCTCGCCGTGGAGCTGCGGCGGATGCGCGAACAGGCTGGGGTTTCCATCCAACAGGCGGCCACGATGCTCGGCGCCGACCGAACGATGATCTCCAACGTCGAGGCCGCCCGCACGAGGCTGAGCGAAGAGCGCGTCCGCCAGCTCGCGTGCAATTACGGATGCGCGGACGAGCCGCTGACCAACGCGCTGGCCTCCATGACAGGCAGTCGTCGGAACCGGGACTGGTGGGTGGAGTACAGAGGTAAGCTGCCGGACGGCTTCCTGGACATCTCCGAGATCGAGCACCACGCCGCGCGCATCCGCACCGCGCAGACTGTGCACCTGCCAGGACTGCTCCAGACCGAGGAACACGCCCGGGCGCTCTTCGAGCTAGTGGTTCCGAAACTGCCGCGCCTGGAAGTCGAACTGCGTGTGGCACACCGCCTGGAACGTCAGAACATCCTGGGCCGGGAGCAGCCAACCCCCTACGTCGGCATCATTCACGAAGCCGCACTGCGCATGCAGTTCGGCGGCCGGGACGTGGCCCGGACACAGCTCGAATACCTGGCCGACGCAGCCGACCGCGACAACATCACGCTGCTCGTCATCCCGTTCAGCGCGGAAAGTTTCCACGGCGCCGGGCAGTCGATCCTGTACGCGGAAGGGCCCGTACGGCAGCTCGACACCGTGCAGTTGGACACGGCGTACGGTCCCTACTTCGCCGATGCGCCAACTCCGCTCGCCAACTATCGCGCCCTGCTGGACCTGATGGAAGACTCAGCGCTGCCACCCGACGAGTCTCAGAAGTTCATCCGGTCCATCGCCCGCGATATGTGAGAGGAGCCATCGGTGCACGAGTCCACCTGGCAGCGGTCATCGTTCTGCGGCGGCGGCGGCAACAACTGCATAGAGGTCGCTGTGAACGGCAGCCGCATAGCCATACGCGAGAGCTCCGAGCCCAGCGCCGTCCTGACCACCGACCGAACCGCGCTGCGCGCCTTCGTCCTCGGGGTGAAGAACGGGCGCTTCGACCCCCTGCTGGACCGCTGATAGCGGACCCGACGAGCCGGCCCACGCCGAACGGGCTACGGGGGGCTTATGACGGTGAGCATGCGGGCGAGCTCCCATGGCCGACGCCCCCAAGCGGTGAGCTTCCCTTCAAGAAGCGGTTTCCATATTCCTTGTCGGCCGATGAACACCAGCATGAGAGCGGAGGGGTCGGCAGAGATGTGGGCGTCGACATCACGTGCGCACCCCGCGTCGAGCGTCAGCGAACCGCGATCGAAGTTCATCGTTGCGCGTTCGCCACCACGCAGGCGCAGTTCGAAGCGGGCTCGGAAGGATCCGGCCTTTTCCTGGTTCAAGAAGGCAGTGGGCGGAAGAGCCCCGATAAGCGGAAGTACGGCGCCCTCGACCGCGAGCAGAGCGTGGTCACGCTGTATTGACCACGGCCGCCCAGTGGCTTTGGCGATGTCGTGGCCGTGGATCAGGCATTCCTCGAGCAGGTGACACGCCACCGCTGAAGGCGGCAGTCCGACACCTTGCAGCCATGTGACGGTGGCTGCTCGCGCACGCGACGCGACATCGTCGAACTCGTTTGCAAGCATGTCGATGCGGTCCGCGAGTACGGCCGGGTCCCGTTCGCCGTCTTCGGCCAGCATCTTCGCGTTGACCCCGGCCATTCCGGTCTTCGTCACCATCGCTTCCAGGATGGGTCTTCCGGCGACGGCATTGGTGTCGAAGTGAAAAACATGAGACAGGTGAGCCGCGACATCGCCCACCGTCCAAGTGCCGACCGACGCGGCGTTGGCGTCAGGGGCGCTCCGCACAAGTGCGACAAGGCGGGGGACAACGTCCCGCAGCGCCGCACGAGCCTGGGCCATCGCATCGGGTGCACCACCGCGCGTCGCAGCAGGGAGCATGTCAGCACCTTTCTGGGCATCAGAGTCCGGCCCTCGTCCGAGGCACGGGGTGTCCGTCATCGATTCCGTCCCGTGGCGGAGCGCAGGGCGCTGATCACGTCGCGACACACGAACGACCATGTCGGGTTGCCATGCAGCAGAAGCAGCGTCGGCGTTGACCCACGCGGGCCGTCCCGCGTCTGCCATGGCCACGCTCCTCTCGCCAGGATGCTGGATATTGTCAGGCGGACTTGAGAATGTAAAGTGCAGGAATGAGTCGAAGCTACGGCCAGTACTGCGGTCTCGCCCGGGCGCTCGATGTCGTGGGCGACCGGTGGAATCTGCTCATCGTCCGCGAGCTCCTTATCGCTCCCGCCCGCTACCGCGAGCTGCTCGATGGGCTCCCCGGCGTGGCCACGAACCTGCTCGCCGACCGTCTCCGCGACCTCGAGACCGCCGGAGTGGTCGAGCGGCGGCTGGCTGACGGCGGCAATGCCATCGTGTACGCCCTCACCCCATGGGGCGCCGAGCTCCGGGAGCCAGTCGAGAGCCTCATCCGCTGGTCCACGCCACTCATGGCGCGCGGGCCAGGCGGCGACCGCTTCCGCGCCGAATGGCTCGTCCTGGCTCTCTCAGCCCTCATCGGCGGCAGGGCGGCCGCAGGTAGGTCATCGACGGTCGGGATCCTCCCGGTCGACGACCGGCTGCTCCAGGTGCGTGCGACACGGTCGGGCACAGAGGTGAGCCTGCATGATGGTCGCGATCTCGATGCCGTCTTGCGCGCTGACGCCTCGATCGTTCTCGGGTTGGCAGCGGGTGCGCTCACCCTCGACGACACCCCTGGGCTCGTCGACATCGAAGGCGATGAAGCTGCCGTACGAGCCGTCTTCAACCCCCGACGCGCCTGAGGCGGAAGGTCCGTGCGCCGATGACCGCTCGCCGCATCACGCACCTCAACGGTGCAGGGCGGACACGGCCAGGCGATCGGGGCCCCTCGTATGCCGCGACTCACACCGATGAGTGACGGGCATCACCCAGATGACCCGGCAAAGTGACCTTCCAGCCCCATAAGCTGCCCAATGCAGTTACCGGAACAACTCAATCCGCTTCCCCCCACACGCGGCAGCGGTCACGACGACCGTTCACGCCTGACCAGATAGCCGGCCCGCCCCCGAGCGGGCCACCGGACCGCCCGGACAACCGTGGGCTGGGAGAGAACGTTGAGATCACGACGCATATGGGGAACGGCTGCCGCAGTGACAGTCGGTCTGGCGGGGGTGCTCGTCTTCGAAGGACTGGCCGACGGCTCGGCGGACACCGGAAGGGCAGCGACTTCCGGGCCGGTCAAGGCCGCTGTCCACCGCATCGCCTTGAAGCCCGGCGCGGACGGGGACGTGACGCTGGGAAATCGTTCCACCGAACCCTTCAGTCTGCTCGGAGTGAGCTGGACCAACCCCAGGGCCAAGGCGCCCAAGAAGGTCGAAGCGCGCACCCGTGACGCGAAGACCGGGGCGTGGTCGCAGTGGTTCACCGTGGGAAACAATGACGCCCGGGGGGATGTCCCAACGAAGGGCGAGCGGGGAGCGACCGAGCCCTACTGGGTCGGGCCTTCCAACGGCGTCCAGTTGCGCGTCCTGGCGGGCAGCAAGACCTCGGCCACCCTGCCGCACGGTCTGCGCCTCGATCTGGTGGACCCCGGAAAGGCCGCCACCGCCGACCCCGCCCCGGCCGCGTACACCCTCGATGATCCCAGCGCCTCCGCCTCCGCCTCGGACAGCGCGACACCGGCCGATACGCCTACCGGCACACCCACAGACGCGGCGACCGACACCCCCACCACGGCGACGGACTCCCCCTCACCGAGCGACACGCCGACCCAGGCCACGACCAGCGACACCCCGTCCGCCTCGCCGAGCGACTCGGCGACGACCTCACCCTCGCCGAGCGCCACCCCCACCAGCGGGCCGCCCTCCACCGTGCCCGAGCCGCCGATCGTCTCGCGTACCACATGGGGCGCCGACACCACGGGCATCACGCCGGAAGACCCTCCGACGTACAACACTGACGTCAAATCGGTCTTCGTCCACCACACGGACGGGACCAACGACTACAGCTGCGCAGACTCCGCCTCGATTGTGCGTGGCATTTACATCTACCACGTCAAGACCAACGGCTGGAATGACATCGGGTACAACTTCCTGGTCGACAAGTGCGGCACCATCTTCGAAGGCCGCGCAGGCGGCGTCGACATGCCGGTACTCGGCGCGCACACCTACGGCTGGAACCGCGAGAGCGCCGGCATCGCCGTCCTGGGCAATTACACCTCCACCGGCGCGTCCACGGACGCACTGACGTCGATCGCCCGGCTGGCCGGATGGAAGCTCGGCCAGTACGGCGCCGACCCCGCCGGCACCGTCCAGCTCACCGCTGGGGCGACCCAGAAGAACTACTTCGGCACCAGCTACACGGCCGACGCGAAGTACACCTTCAACCGGATCTCCGGACACCGCGACGGCTACAACACCGAGTGCCCCGGCAGCTCGCTGTACGCCCAACTGCCCACCATCCGCAGCTGGGCATCCGGCCCCGTCGCCGGTTTGAAGATCACCTCGGTATCCGGGGCCGGCCTGTACAACTCGGCCTACTACACCAAGTCCGGCATCACCGTTCACTGGTCGGCCACCACTCCCGCAGCCCTGATCAAGAGGTACGAGCTGCTGGTCGACGGCAAGGTCGTCGCCACCACCTCCGGTACCAGCACCTCCGCGTCGACCACCCTGGCGCTGGGCACCCACAAGGTCGCGGTACGGGCCGTGCACCAGTCGGGGAAGACGGCGACCACCGCCGCCACCACCGCCATCGCCGAGACCACCGCCCCGACCTTCACCACGGCGCCGAAGCTCACCCTGCGGACAGGCACGGTCAACACCACCGCGGTCCCGGTCCGCCTGGACTGGAAGGCAACCGACGACGCCGCTCTGCGGGAGGTCAAGCTGCTGTCCCCGACCACCGCGACGTTCGGCCCGACGACCACGACTTCCAACCGCACGGCCGCGTCCGGCACCGCCTCCACCTGGTCCATGCGCGCCTACGACTACGCGGGCAACTACCGCACCTCCTCGCCCTCCTACACGCCCGTCATCCTCCAGGAGTCCTCGGCGGTGAAGTCCGGTAGCTGGACGACCAGATCCTCCACCAGCTACCTGGGCGGCAAGTCGTACTCGAGCGGCAGCAAGGGCGCCAGCCTGACCTGGACCTTCACCGGCCGTTCCGCGGCCTGGACGGTCTCCCGGGCATCAACCTCCGGCCAGGCGTACGTCTATGTGGACGGCATCAAGACCGCCACCGTCGACCTGCGCTCCTCCTCGACGATGTACCGCAACGCCATCTGGACGAAGTCCTGGTCCACCAGTGCCAAGCACACCGTCAAGATCGTCGTCGTCGGCACCAGCGGACGCCCGACCGTCACCACCGACGGCCTGGTCTACATCAAGTAGCCCAGCCGCGCCCGGCCCGCGAGAGCGGGGCGCGGCCGATGGGGCGCGGCCGATGCTCGGCCGCGCCCCGCTCCGTTCAAGGAATCACGTTCACCCGCCGGTCGTCCCGCTGCAGAACTGCGACGGCTACGACCGAGCCTTCAGCTCACCCCGCGCGGGCCGCTGCCGGGACTGCAGACTCGTTTCTCAGTGGGCGAAGGGCGGCTCGAAGCAGCCGGTCTCCAAGTACGGGCCGTTCGTCCGCACCTGGTAGTTGGTCTTCTGTACGAAGGCCGTGACGCAGGCGTCGTCATGGACGCGCAGGCCGACCCGGGCGCCCTCGGGCGTCACGTAGTGGTCGGTCTCGTAGCGCGGTTCCATCCCTCTCACGCTGAGCGTCCCACCGAGCCGCTTGCCCCCGGCCCCGGTCCGCTCCTCCTCGTACCCGAGCTCCAGCATCGCCGCGCGCACGGTCTTGACGTCCCACTTCTTCTCTTTCCAGAGCCGCCTGAGCACGGGCTCGATGCGGGCGGCCTCCTTGCGCGCGTCCTCCGCGCTGTCGACGGACATCTCACCGGGGCGGCGGCCGGCGTTGTTCTCGTTGTAGTGCGGGGCGCCGTCGCCTGCTCCGGGCTCCACATAGGGGGAGGCTCCGGAGGAAGCCGGACTGGAACTCGGAGGCGGGGCCGGGAGCGAGGCCGGGGCGCCGGCCGCCGGGTCCGTGCCGCGCTGCTCTCCGCAGGCGGTCAGGGATATCGCGGCGCCCAGGAGGAGAGCGACTGCGGCGAAGTGTCTTCGCCGCTCACGCGTCGAGGTCAACATGGTCATGACTCTGCCACGAACTGGGTAGCGGCGTACTGGCTCGTGGCTGACCATCGGGGGATGCGTCCACTGAAGCACGGCTACACCAACCGCACCCTCGGCGACGGCGCCGTCGTGAAGAAGACCTACAAAGGTCCGGATGCCGAGCTCAGGCTCGACCGCGAGCGCACGCTGTTGGCCCGGCTCCGGGGACGGCTCCCCGTGCCACCCGTGCACGCGGCGGACGCCGGCACCCTCACGCTCGGCTTCATGACCGGCGCACCCGGCCAGGAACTGTTGGACGCCGGACACGCCGTGGAGGTCCTGGAGGCGTGCGGGGAGCTGCTGCGCCGTATCCATGGGGTGGGCGTCCGCGACGAGGGCAGGGTGTTGGTGCACGGCGACTACGGGCCCAACAACGTGCTGCTCGCCCCGGTCACCTTCCAGGTCACCGCCGTGGTCGACTGGGAGTTCGCCCACCTCGGGGAACCGGTCGAGGACCTGGCCTGGTGCGAGTGGATCGTACGGATGCACCACCCCGGGCACCGCCACGCCCTCGACGGCTTCTTCCGCGCCTATGGCGGGGATGCGGTGCCGCCGTGGCCGGTCCGCCGGGCCGCCATGGTGGCCAGATGCGAGTCCCTGCGGGAGTTCTGCCATCGCTGGGAGCCTAATGGCCCGGGTGTGTCGCTGTGGCGGGAGCGCGCCGTTGTGACGGCGGGTTGGCAGGAGTAGCCCGGGAGCGCGCGAACCGGGACGGCCGGCCGTCGCCACAGGTCTCACCGGCCTCCGGTCGGCAAAGGCCGGCCATCACCCGCCCAGGGGAACCCGTCGCGCGAGCAGCTTTCGGTGGCTGATCCGCCAGCCCTGGTCCACGCGCACAACGATGTCCTCATACGTCACGCTCCCGGTCGTGCCATCGGCGTAGACGCCGATTCCCTTGGAGCACGCGCGCACGCGGCCGTCGGTCTGCTCGCTCAGGACGGTGTTCGTGACATGGTGTCCGACCGGGTTCAACTCGCCCAGAGCGCGCCCGGCCTCGGCGCACGCCTCTACTCCCTTCAGGACTTCCTGCCCGAAATCCGTGACGTCGTAGACGACGTCCGTGGTGAACACCTCGTCCAGGCGGTCGAGTTCTCCGCTGTCGCAGAGATGCCCGTGCAGCGCGATCAGCTCGGTGATGGCGCAGCGGTCTTCGCAGGTAAGAGTCATGGGCGATCCTTTGCGAGCCGATGTGGGGAGCTCCCCGTTTCACTGCGCGATACCGTAAGCGGGGACATCCCCATATCGCAACCAGAGAGCATGGGAGCACGGCAATGACGCATCCGGATCCGCCGATGGCCCCGCGACCGCGACCGCGCAGGGCAGACGCGGCAAGGAGCGTCCAGTCGCTGCTCGCCGCGGCGAAGGCGCTCTTCGACGCGCACGGCCCCGACATCGCGCTGGACGAGGTGGCGCGCCGGGCGGGTGTCGGCAACGCGACGCTCTATCGCCATTTCCCCACCCGTCAGGACCTGATCGTCGCGGTGTACGCGGATGAGGTGACGTTCCTCTGTGAGCAGGGCGCCGACCTGCTGGAATCCGAGTCGGCGGCTGAGGCGCTGTTCACCTGGCTGGACAGCTTCGTCGTCCACGTCGCCACGAAACGCGCCTTGGCGTTGGCCGGGACCGCGGACAGCGCCCAGCGGCGCACCACGTTGTTCGACCACTGGCACACGTCCATGCGCTCGACCGCGCAGAAGCTGCTCGCGAGAGCCCAACGCGACGGGGCCGTTGATACGGACCTGACGGTGGACGACATGCTCGCGCTGACGAACGCGGCGGCTCTTGCCGGCAGTAGCGCGGATCACGCACGGCAGCTGCTGCGCGTCCAGTGGCGCGGCTTCGCGGGCGCCCAAACGGGGGCGCCGTCGCCCGCTCCGGGCTCCACGTAGGGCGAGGCGCCGGAGGAAGCCGGGCCGGAGCTCGTGGGCGGGTTCGGGGCGATGGCCCCCGGGTCCGTGCCGCGCTGCTCACCGCAGGCGGTCAAGGATATGGCGGCGCCCAGGAGGAGAGCGACCGCGGCGAGGTGTCTTCGCCGCTCACGCGTCGAGGAGCCGTCGTGCGGAAGACCTACGAAGGTCCGGACGCCGAGCTCGGGCTCGACCGTGAGCGCACGCTGTTGACCCGGCTCCGGGGCCGGCTCCCCGTGCCACCCGGACACGCCGTGGAGGTGCTGGAGGCCTGCGGGGAACTGCTGCGGCGCGTCCATGAGGTGGGCGCCCGCGACGAGGGCAAGGTGTTGGTGCACGGCGACTACGGGCCCAACAACGTACTGCTCGACCCCGTCACCTTCCAGGTCACCGCCGCGGTCGACTGGGACCCGAAGACCGATCGGTCACCCGCCCAGGGGAACTCGTCGCCTACTGGCTATCGTCGGGCATCTGAGCGAGCTGCGCACCATTGCCGCAGGTCACGATGAACGTCCACGAAAGAGAGGAACCCCGGCCGACGCGCGGCTGGGGTTCCTCAAGGCGGTGAGTATCGGTCAGCAGGTGAAGTTGCCCACGCCGTAAACCGCTCGTCCACGCGTCGGCGGACCGCACCACATAGCGATCACCGTGGGCTGGTCAGCGTTGCAGGGTCAGCACGCCCGGCCGCCAGGGCAGCTCGTTGTAGGGCATGCCCGGGGTGACGGCGGCGGGGGACAGGCCCTGGTAGAGGAACTGCAGGTTGCAGGGGTCGATGGTCTTGGTCTGGTCGGGGTTGGTGCGGACCAGGTCACCGTGGCTGATGTCGTTGGTCCAGGTGGCACCGCTGTTGGCCTTGCCTGCGAAGGGGTTGGACTCGGTGGCGGCCTGCGGGGTCCACGGACCGTTCAGGCTGGAGGCGGTGAACGAGCGGAAGAAGCGCCCGTTGGCACCCATTGCCTCGACGATCATGAGGTACTGGTTCTGGCCCTGGACCTTGTAGACCTCCGGTGCCTCGAACAGATTGGCCGTCGTGTCGGTCATGATCGTCTTGTACGAGGAGCCGAAGCTGCCCGGGAAGTCCCCGATCGGCATGCTCGCCTGGTAGATGTTGCCGTTGTCGCCGGCGAAGAACATGTACATGGTCTTGTCGTCGGCGATCAGGGTCTGGTCGAGCGGGCCGCCGTTGGGAATGCCGCCGGTGAACAGCGGCTGCGGGGAGGACCAGCCGTTGGGGTTGGTGGGGTCGCTGGAGGTGCGGTAGATGAAGGGCGAGGCACCCCACTGGGAGGCCAGCACCCAGATGTTCTTGGGCGCGAAGTAGATCAGCGTGGGCGCCACCGCGGCCTGGCTCATCCCGGTCTGGCCGGTCGACGCCATGTCCGACCAGTTCGTGAAGGGACTGAACGCCATCGAGCCGTACGACGTCCCCCCTGACACGTTCGAGCCGTAGACCAGGTGCTTGCCGTTGTACACCACGTTGGTGAAGTCCTTCAGCGAGTTCCACCCGTTCGCCGGCTGCGCCAACGAGCCCGTCGAGGACCACCGGTACGTCGACGGAAGGGAACACGTGCCGCCCCCTCCGGACAGGCCGGTCCACTTCTGGTTGCTGGTGCCGCTGCACGGCCAGAGCTGCACCGCCGTGCCGTTGGCCGTAGCGCCGCCCGACACGTCCAGGCACAGCCCGGACTCCACGGCGACGATCGTGCCGTCGGAGTTCACCCGCCACTGCTGGTTCGTACCGCCGTTACAGGCCCAGATCACCGGCCGGGTACCGGCCGTGTTGGCGTGGCCCGGGACGTCCAGGCACTTGTTGCCGTACACCGTAAGCTGGTTACTGTCCGTCAGCGCCCACTGCTGATTGACCCCGCCGATGCAGTCCCAGATCTGCACGTTTGTGCCCTCGGCCTGGCTGGCACCCGGCACATCGAGACACCGGCCGGAACCGGCACCGCGCAAGGCGCCGCTGACGGCCGCCTGAGCCGGACTGGCGACGAGCATCGCCGCTAACGAGATCAGGGCCGTAACCGTAGCGGCGAGCACCACGGACATACGTCTGCGGCTGAAACTCAATCTGCGCATGGGGACCTCATGCTTCCTTGAGTGAGCGGGTTTCCGGTCGCCCCCGTCAGAGGCCGTCCGGACTGTCGATGTGGTGCGATGCGCGGCGGTTCGTGGGTACCGGGACGCAGACCGGGGCACGCGCGGGACGCTGCGGATGCGGATTCCCGGCGGCCACCGTCGTACCCGTTCAGTGCTGGTGCTCAGCCATCCGTGCTCTCAGGGCGCCGGCGATACGGACTGCGGACCTGGTGCCGGCCGCCCTCGTACGTCCTCAAAAATGCGATACTTTTCGAAGGAAAGTTTCTCGTGATGCACCAGAAACATAAATTGCATCAGGTGGCACTACGCCGTCAAGACCGCGGAGCCTGATCGGGCGCGCCCGGCAGCCCAGTTGCCCCGATTTTCACGGCACGGCACCGCAGCCGGGGGCAACGCGGCAGAGCGCACGCAACCTTCTGGCTGGGGAATCCCCAACCGTCCGGCGCCCGCATAAGCGTGGGGCACGGGCGCCATCGGCGTCAGCGCGCCGACGTGGTCCGATCCGCCCGATCCGTCGTCGCGATCGTCGCCGATCCCACGACCCGCGCCCCGTCGTACAGCACGATCGCCTGCCCCGGCGCCACGCCGCGGACCGGCTCGGCGAAGGTCACGCGCAGTTCGCCGTCGACGGCTTCCGCCGTCACCTCGGTCTCGCTGCCGTGGGCGCGCAGTTGGGCGGTGTAGGTGGCGGGGCCGGTGGGCGGGGTGCCGCACCAGCGGGGGGTGATGGCGGTGAGGGACGCGATATCGAGGGCATCGACGGGGCCGACGGTGACGGTGTTGTTCACCGGCGAAATGTCCAGGACGTAGCGCGGCTTGCCGTCGGGGGCGGGGTGGCCGATGCGCAGGCCCTTGCGCTGGCCGATGGTGAAGCCGTACGCGCCCTCGTGGGTGCCGAGCTTGCGGCCGTCCTCGTCGACGATGTCGCCCTCGGCCGTGCCGAGGTGCTTGGCCAGGAAGCCCTGGGTGTCACCATCCGCGATGAAGCAGATGTCGTGGCTGTCGGGCTTCTTGGCGACGGCCAGGCCGCGCCGCTCGGCCTCGGCGCGGATCTCGTCCTTGGTGGTGAGGGTGTCGCCGAGCGGGAACATGGCGTGGGCCAGCTGGCGCTCGTCGAGGACGCCGAGGACATACGACTGGTCCTTGGCCATATCGGAGGCCCGGTGCAGCTCACGGGTGCCGTCCTCGCGGTGGACGACCGTGGCGTAATGGCCGGTGCAGACGGCGTCGAAACCGAGGGCCAGCGCCTTGTCGAGGAGCGCCGCGAACTTGATCTTCTCGTTGCAGCGCAGGCAGGGGTTGGGGGTGCGCCCCGCCTCGTACTCGGCGATGAAGTTGTCCACCACGTCCTCGCGGAAGCGCTCGGCGAGGTCCCATACGTAGAAGGGGATGCCGATGACGTCCGCGGCCCGGCGGGCGTCGCGCGAGTCCTCGATGGTGCAGCAGCCGCGGGCGCCGGTGCGGAAGGACTGCGGGTTGGCGGAGAGGGCGAGGTGGACGCCGGTCACGTCGTGGCCCGCTTCGGCCGCCCGCGCCGCCGCGACCGCGGAGTCCACGCCGCCGGACATGGCGGCGAGTACGCGCAGACGACGACCGTCGCGGGGGCCTGTGGGCGCACCGGGGAAGTCATTCATAACCCCTCCAGGGTAGGCCCTGGGGTTGGGCGGTCGACTCCCCGGCCGATCGTTACGGAGGGCGGCGGGGGGTAGCGGAGAGTAGTGGAGCGGTCAGCGGACGCTTGCGCCTTCCAGGATGCGCTGTGCCAGGTCCAGGGCCTGGTCCACGTCCTTGGCCAGATAGATCAGGTCCACGAAGGCGTGGTCCACGCCCGCCTCCGCCTCCGCCCGGGCCAGCACCGTCGTAATGTCCCGGACCGTGGCCTCGGACGAAGGGTTGACCCGCAGGATCGCGTCCAGCGCGGCGGGGTCCCGGCCCTCGCGCTCGGCCGCCTCCCGGATGGTGGTCATGGGACCGATGACGGCGGCTTGGGCGTCGAACGGTGCGGGCGGGACGACGATCGGCAGCCAGCCGTCGGCGCGGCGGGCCACCCGGCGCAGGGCGGTGGGGGCCCAGCCTCCCAGGTAGACGGGCGGGTGGGGACGGGTGGCCGGCTTGAGATCGATGTACGAGGCGGGCACGGTCCAGTGTTCGCCGCGGTATTCGACGGGGTTGGTGGTCCACCAGGCGGTCAGGGCGTCGAGGATTTCGTCGAGGCGGCGGCCGCGCTCGGCCATCGGGATGTTCACGGCCTCGTACTCCTCCGGGGACCAGCCGGTGCCGAGCCCGACCAGCAGCCGCCCCCGGCTCATCGCGTCGATGGTGGTGAGCGAGCGGGCCAGCACGGCCGGCGGGTACCAGGGGGCGTTGATGACGTTGCTGCCCAGCTGGACCCGCTCGGTGACGGCGGCGGCCGTGGCCAGCGTGGCGAAGGGGTCCAGGGCGGTGCGGAATTCCGGCGGGATCGTATCGGCGCCCGCGTATCCGACGGTCGGATCGACCGGGTCGAGCAGCCGGTCGCCGACCCACAGGCTCGCCGCGCCAAGTTCCTCGGCCTGCCGCGCGAACCGCGCCACCTCCTCCGGGCGGTGCGCCAGAGCGCCGAACTGGGGCAGCGAGAACCCAATGCGCATGTTGTTCACTCCTCGTCGAGTCACTGTCGAGCCACTAGATGGTCCAACTTTCATCTACCCAGGGGTAGAGCGGTCGGTCCCTCAGCGTTCGGTTTGCGCCATGATCCGGCAACCGCCGTGGAACCGGGCGCGCCTCGCCGCCCGTTGACAGTTCCATGAACGAGACCACGGACGCCGCCGCCCCGGACCGCGCGGAGGCCGGCCAAGAGCCGCCCAGCGGCCGGCGGCGCCTCGGGCGGCGGGCGCTGCTGATCGGCGGGGTCGCCGCCGGTCTTGGCGGGGTCGGCTATGCGGCGCGGGACGAGCTGGAGCGGCTGTGGTGGCGGCTGCCCGGGGTGGACCAGCCGCGCGAGGAGGGCGAGGTCGACTACCCGGGGGCGCTGTGGGTCCCGGCCTCGCAGCTGAACTGGCGGCGGGCGGACCGGCCGTACGACTACACCGTCGACCGAGTGGTGATCCATGTCGTCCAGGGGAGCTTCTACGACGCGCTGGAGGCGTTCCGGGACCCGGGCCACGCCGCCGCGGCGCACTATGTGGTGCGCGGCGACGGGCGTATCGCGCAGACGGTCCGCGAGTTGGACGTCGCCTTCCACGCGGGCAACCGCCCGTACAACGAGCGCAGCGTCGGCATCGAACACGAGGGGTTCGTGGACCGGGCGAGCTCCTTCACGGACCCGATGTACCGGGCCTCGGCGCGGCTGACGGCCAGGATCTGCCGGCGGTACGGATTCCCGGCGGACCGCGAGCACATCGTCAGCCACTCCGAGGTGCCGGGCACCGACCACACCGACCCCGGGCCGCTCTGGGACTGGGCCCGCTATCTGCGGCTGGTGCGGGCGGCCCTGGCGGACCGGTGAGCTTGGGCTTTGTTTTACGGCAGCCAGACGTCCCCGTTGTGCATGAAATTGAGCTCGCGCGGCGTCGTCACCGGCCAGCCGTTCGCGTCTTTCATCCCGGGAGCGAAGTAGCTGCCGTACGCGTTATAGACGCCGGAAGCCCGATTCCAGGGGCTGCGCACTTCGTGCCACACGGAGTCCTTGGAGACGTCCACGGTCGCCGACGTGGCGTTTTGGTCGTCGCCGCCGGTGACGAGGGTCGTGAGGTTCACCGGGGCCGGAGTTCCCTCCTCCCGCCGTATCCGGATAACCGACGCGACCTTGTACCCCTGGTCGTCCTTCTGGATGTCGTAGCAGGCCGCGACCTCGACCTCGCCGCCCTGTACGCCAAACCAGGTGTGTCCGCCCACCCAGCAGTTCTGAATGCCGGTTACGGGCTCGTATTCCGAATTGGCCGGTGTGGCCTGTGCCGTCGCGCTCGTTCCTATAAGAGCCGTCGCCGCAATTGCGGCGGCGGCCATGCTCCGTCTCACCGAAAATCTCATCATTGAGCCTCCTCGGAAGGGGTTGCATTCCGAGGAGAGACTAGCCGCCGAGGACGATTTTCAGGTGGGTCGGAAAGATATCCCGAACCACCTTGGCGTGTTTTTCGCCAGGGCGAATTCCGCCATTGGTCGAGCCTTTGGTCGTGCCGCTGATTTCGCCCTAGCTCAGACCCGCGCCGCGCGCCCGCTCCACCACCGGGCCGATCGCGTCCGCCACCGCCTCCACATCCGCCTTCGTGGACGTATGGCCGAGCGAGAAACGCAGCGTGCCGCGCGCCAGGTCGGGGTCCGTGCCGGTGGCCAGGACGACATGGCTGGGCTGGGCGACGCCCGCGGTGCAGGCCGAGCCGGTCGAGCATTCGATGCCCCGCGCGTCCAGCAGCAGGAGCAGCGAATCGCCCTCGCAGCCGGGGAAGGAGAAGTGCGCGTTGGCGGGGA
The DNA here is from genome assembly GCF_042734105.1 of Streptomyces sp. NPDC059679. Taxonomy (NCBI): domain Bacteria; kingdom Bacillati; phylum Actinomycetota; class Actinomycetes; order Kitasatosporales; family Streptomycetaceae; genus Streptomyces; species Streptomyces sp. NPDC059679. Next base: position 41,773 of record NZ_JBHWES010000010.1, read on the forward strand.
GGCGGCCCGCCGGGTCCGGGTCGCCGCCCAGCACCGCGTCGGGGACGGCGGCCCGGACGGCGCCGATCAGCGCGTCGCGCAGCGCCCCGATCTCGCGCGCGAACTCCTCGCGGTGGGCGGCGGCATGGGCGGCCGCGACCGCGAAGGCCGCGATGGCCGGGGTGTCGAGCGTGCCGGAGCGCACCTGGCGCTCCTGGCCGCCGCCGTGCAGCAGCGGCGCCGGGGTCCACTCGCGGCCGAGGAGCAGCGCGCCGATCCCGTACGGCCCGCCTATCTTGTGGCCGCTGACGGTCATCGCGGCCAGGCCCGAGGCGGCGAAGTCGAGGTCGAGCTGGCCGAATGCCTGGACCGCGTCGGCATGCAGCGGAATACCGAACTCCGCCGTCACGGCGGCCAGTTCGGGCACCGGCATGATGGTGCCGATCTCGTTGTTGGCCCACATCACGGTCGCGAGTGCGACATCGGAGGGGTCGCGGGCGATCGCCTCGCCCAGCGCGTCGGGGTGCACCCGCCCGTACGCGTCGACGGGCAGCCACTCGACCCGCGCGCCCTCGTGCTCGGCGAGCCAGTCGACGGCGTCGAGGACGGCGTGGTGCTCGACGGGGCTGGCGAGCACGCGGGTGCGGGCGGGGTCGGCGTCCCTGCGGGACCAGTAGAGTCCCTTCACCGCGAGGTTGTCGGCCTCGGTCCCGCCCGAGGTGAAGACGACTTCACTCGGGCGCGCGCCCAGCGAGGCCGCGAGCGATTCGCGGGACTCCTCGACGGTACGGCGCGCCCGGCGGCCGGCGGCGTGCAGCGAGGAGGCGTTGCCGGTGACGGCGAGCTGGGCGGTCATCGCCTGCACCGCCTCCGGAAGCATCGGGGTGGTGGCGGCGTGGTCGAGGTAAACCATGGTGGGCTCGATTCTACGAGCCGGAGTGGGGGCGCGTGCCGGGCGCACGGAGGAGCGCCGCACCTGGCCCCTGCCCGCCCCCCTGCCCGCCCCTCCGCTTGACCGCTTGCCTTCGAGTGCACTCCAACTCCTAGCGTTCAGGACATGAGCAACGCGAACGACACGATCAAGCAGGAGCGGTTCGAGTACGGCATGAAGGTGCTGAGCCGGATCGACGGCGAGGTGGGCGAGCGAGTGGTCGACTCGCTGGCCGATATCTCCCCCGAGCTCGGCCACCAGGTCGCCGCCTGGGCCTTCGGCGACATGTACGCCCGCCCTGAGCTGGCCCCCCGGGACCGGCAGCTGGTCACCCTCGGCATACTCACCGCCCTCGGCGGCTGCGAGCCGCAGCTCGAAGTGCACATCAACGCCGCGCTGAACGTGGGACTCACCCCGACCGAGATCACCGAGGCGCTGCTGCACGCGGCCGTCTACTGCGGCATCCCCAAGTCCCTCAACGCCACCTTCGTCGCCAAGAAGGTCTTCGGCGAACGCGGGCTGCTGCCCGTCCCCGGCACCGACGCCGGCACCGACGCCCCGCAGAACAGCTGACGCAACGGCCTCGACAGGGCTGTCATGAGCAACTAGCGTTTTGCTCATGACAGCCCGCGACAACGATGACTGGACGCTGGACCGTACCCACCGCGGCTCCTCCGGTGAGGTCCGCTGGGCCGCGCTCGGCGCCCCGGACCGCCCGCCGGTCGTCCTCCTCCACGGCACGCCCTTCTCCTCGTACGTCTGGCGGTCCGTCGCCCGCGCGCTCGCCGACCGCCACCGGGTCTTCGTCTGGGACATGCCCGGCTACGGCGCCTCGGAGAAGCGCACGGGCCAGGACGTCTCCCTGGCCGCCCAGGCCCGGGTCTTCACCGAGCTGCTCGACCTGTGGGGGCTGGCCGGGGGCGAGCGGGCGCCCTCTGTCGTCGCCCATGACTTCGGCGGCTGCGTCGCCCTGCGCGCCCATCTGCTGCACGGCGCGCACTACCGCCGGCTGACCCTCGTCGACCCGGTGGCCCTGGCCCCCTGGGGCTCCCCCACCTACCGGCTGCTCGGTGAGCACGCGGAGGTCTTCGAGCGGCTGCCACCCGGGCTGCACCGGGCTCTGGTGCGCGAGTACGTCGCCTCGGCGAGCGGTCCCGGGCTGCACCCGACGGTCCTGGACCGGCTCGTCGAACCGTGGTGCGACGGGGACGGGCAGGCCGCGCTCTACCGGCAGATGACGCAGAACGACCAGCGCTTCACCGACGAGATCCAGGGCCGCTACGGCGAGCTCGACCTGCCCGTCCTGGTCTGCTGGGGTTCCGCGGACAGCTGGATTCCGCCGGAGCGGGGGCGGGAGCTGGCCGCCCTGATCCCCGGTGCGCGGCTGCGGCTGTTCGAGGGCGCGGGCCATCTCGTCCAGGAGGACGCCCCGGCCGAGCTCACGGCCGCGCTGCTGGGCTTTCTCGGCGAGTAGGCGCGTCGCGGCGTCGGAGGTCGTAGCGCGTCGCGCGGGCTCGGCGCCGCGTCAGGGAGCGGCGCCCCATCGTGGGCGCGGCGCCGCGCCGGTGGGCTCAGCCCCGCATGTGCAGCAGCTTCGTGGCCAGCAGCGCGAGGTGCTTACGCCACTCCGCGAGCGCCGCGGCCCGCTCCTCGGCGGCCTCGGCCGGGCCGGTCTGGGTGAGGATGAGGCGCGCGCCGTGGCCCGTGCCGACGGTCAGCTGCCACCGGACCCGGCCGACCGGGCGGCCGCCGAGGAGCCAGTCGTAGGAGAGCTCGCGCGGCGCGGTCACGTCCGCGACCGGGCCGGGCGGGACCGCGTCCGTACGGAACCCGATCGGCACCGCGCCGCCCACCACGGGCTCCTCGGCGCCGGCCGGTCCGGTCAGCGCCTGCCACACGGTCTCGGCCGGACGGACCAGCTGCCGCTCGAACCGCAGCCGCCAGCCGTCCTCGGTGGTCTCGACGACCCCCTCGGCCAGTCCGAACGCCTCGACATAGCGCTCGTGCAGCTCGGCCGTGTCCGCCGCGATCCCGGTCTTCTCGCCGTCCAGCAAGGTGGCCAGCGCCGAGATGCAGGTGTGCCAGCCGGAGGCGAAGCTGGCCGCGCCGAAGCGGTCGCGGAAGGTGTGGGTGAGGGTCAGCGCGCTGCCGTCGGCCTCGGGGCGCAGTTCCCAGCGGAGCAGATCGTCGCCCCAGGTGAAGGCGAAGAGGCGCGGCGGGTCGAGCTCTGTGACGGCCCCGTGGGTATCCGGTACGTCATGCCCGGGGAAGACGAAGTCGATCCGTCCGCCGACCCGCGACTCCAGCCGGACCTCGGCGGGGAACCAGTGGGCCATCAGGGCGGGCTCGGTCAGGGCCCGCCAGACCTCCTCCGGCGGATGGCCGATCCGCCGCTCCAGGCGCAGGGCGGAGCGACCGCCCTCGGTCGAGTTCAGGGTGTCCTTCATCGCGCATCTCCCATCCACGTGCGCTTCCCCCGCCGGACCGCCCCCTCGCCATCCCCATCCAACCACGGCTCCCCGCGCCCTGAGCCGGCACCGAGGGGACCCCGGTCAGACCTCCTCGGCCGCCGTGCTGCGCCGGTTCCATGCGCGCGGTGCGCGCCATCCGAACCGCATCGCCATCAGCCGGACCAGGAACGCCACGGTGGCCGCGAGGGCGCTGGTGCCACCGGTCAGCGCGTCGTAGTGGATGAGCAGCGCCGCGATCGTGGCGCCCACAATGGCCGGGACCGCGTACAGGCCGCGGTCCCAGCGCAGCAGTGAGGGCACCTCGTGGGCGAGGAGGTCGCGCAGCACGCCGCCGCCGATCGCCGTGGTCATGCCGAGGACGGCGCAGAAGGTGAGGCCGAGCCCGTGGTCGTACGCCTTCATGGTGCCGGTGACGCAGAACAGCCCGAGGCCGGCGGCGTCGAAGACGCCCACCGCCGCCATGATCCGCTCCACCTCGGGGTGCAGGAAGAAGACGATGACGGTGGCGATGAGCGGGGTGATGAAGTAGCCGAGATCGGTGAAGGCGGCCGGCGGTACGGCGCCGATGACCAGGTCGCGGAACACCCCGCCGCCCAGCGCGGTGACCTCGGCGAGCATGGCCATGCCGACGACGTCGAAGTTCTTGCGCACGGCGAGCAGCGCGCCGGATATCGCGAAGACGAAGATTCCGACGAGGTCGAGCGAGTGCTGGACGGACGGGCTGAACAGATCGATGAACACCCGACATTTTTACTCATCGGGTGTTCTCGCCCTCGGGCCGCTCCCTCGGCTGCTCTCTTCCCGGGCCCGTCCAGCCCTCTACTCCGCCTTCTTCTGCACCTTCGCCGCCGCCTCCGGCCCGGCCTTCTCCTCCGGCACCTGATCGGAAGCGTTCTCCGGGTGGTGGCAGGCCACCTGGTGCCCGGTCGCCAGCGCGATCAGCGGCGGCTCCTGCTGCTTGCACACCTCGGTCGCCTTCCAGCACCGGGTGTGGAAGCGGCAGCCGGACGGCGGCGAGATCGGCGAGGGGACATCGCCCTTGAGCAGGATCCGCTCACGCTGGGCGCGCCGCCTGGGGTCCGGCACCGGCACCGCCGAGAGCAGCGCCTTGGTGTACGGATGCATCGGCCGCTCGTACAGGTCCTTGCGGTCCGCCAGCTCGACGATCTTGCCGAGGTACATCACCGCGATCCGGTCCGAGACATGCCGGATGACCGACAGGTCGTGCGCGATGATCACATACGTGAGGCCGAGCTCCTCCTGGAGGTCGTCCAGCAGGTTGACCACCTGGGCCTGGATCGAGACGTCCAGCGCCGAGACCGGCTCATCCGCCACCACCAGCTTGGGCCTGAGCGCGAGCGCCCGGGCGATGCCGATGCGCTGGCGCTGGCCGCCGGAGAACTCGTGCGGATAGCGGTTGTAGTGCTCGGGGTTGAGGCCGACCACCGACAGCAGCCGCTGCACCTCCGCCTTGACCCCGCCCTCGGGTTTGACTCCCTGGAGCCGGAAGGGCGCCGAGATGATGGTGCCGATCGTGTGCCGGGGGTTCAGCGAGGAGTACGGGTCCTGGAAGATCATCTGCACATCGCGGCGCATCGGCCGCATCCCGGCGGTGCCGAGGTGTGTGATGTCCTTGCCCTCGAACTCGATCTTCCCGCCGGTGGGTTCCAGCAGCCGGGTGATCAGCCTTCCCATGGTCGACTTGCCGCAGCCCGATTCGCCCACCACGCCCAGGGTCTCCCCTGGCCGTACGTCGAAGTCCAGGCCGTCCACCGCCTGCACCGCGCCGGCCTGCCGCTGCAGCAGCCCCTTCTTGATGGGGAAGTGCTTGACCAGGCCGGACACCTTGAGCAGCGGTTCGGGGGTGGTGGTCGCCTGCTCCGGGACCGTCATCTTCGGATCCTTCGTGTCCGTCACAGCTTCGGCGCAATCTCTTCGGTCCAGATCCGCGTGCGCTCCTCCTGCGTCATGTGGCACGCGGAGAAGTGGTCGTCGCTCCCGGCCTCACGCAGCTCCGGCCGCTCCGTGCGCGTGATGTTGTCCTTGGGCACATCGGCGTACGGGCAGCGCGGGTGGAAGGCACAGCCGGACGGCACGTTGATCAGGCTGGGCGGGGAGCCCTTGACCGGGATGAGGCGCTCGGTCTGGTCGCGGTCGATACGCGGCATCGAGCCGAGCAGGCCCCAGGTGTAGGGGTGCTGGGGCTCGTAGAAGACCTTCTCGGCCGGACCGCGCTCGACGCAGCGGCCGCCGTACATCACCAGGAGGTCGTCGGCGAGCTCGGCGACGACGCCCAGGTCGTGGGTGATGATGATGACCGCGGAGCCGAACTCCTTCTGCAGATCCCGGATGAGGTCGAGGATCTGCGCCTGCACGGTGACGTCCAGGGCGGTGGTCGGCTCGTCGGCGATCAGCAGCTCGGGGTTGTTGACCAGCGACATCGCGATCATCGCGCGCTGCCGCATACCGCCGGAGAACTCATGCGGATAGCTGTCCACCCGCTTGTCCGGCTGCGGGATGCCGACGCGGTCCAGCATCTCGATGGCGCGCTTGCGGGCCACGTCCTTGGTGACGTCGTGGTGGACCCGGTACGCCTCGGAGATCTGGCGGCCGATGGTGTAGTAGGGGTGCAGCGCCGACAGCGGATCCTGGAAGATCATCGCGATCTCACGGCCGCGCAGCTTGCGCACCTCGTCCGGGTCGGCGCTCAGCAGCTCCTGCCCGTTCAGCCAGATCTCGCCGGAGATCTGCGCCTTGCGCCGGCCGTACTGCCCGGCGGTGTGCAGGCCCATGATGCCCAGCGAGGTGACGGACTTGCCGGAGCCGGACTCGCCGACGATGCCGAGCGTCTTGCCCTTCTCCAGCCGGAAGCTGAGCCCGTCCACCGACTTGACCAGGCCGTCGTCCGTCGGGAAGTGGACCTTGAGGTCGCGCACCTCGAGGAAGGTGGTGGGGGCCGGGGAGCCGGCCGCGGCGACCTCTCCGAGCGCGGTGCCGGTGGTCGGCAGATCGCCGGTCTTCCCGGTCTCCTCGGGCTTGTCGAGCTTGGCGGGCTTGTCGGTCCCGGACTTTTCGATATCGGTCATCCGAGCCTCACTCGCGGGTCGACGACGGCGTACAGGAGGTCCACGATGAGGTTGGCCACCACGATGAACAGGGCCGCGATCAAGGTGACGCCGAGGATGACCGGCAGGTCCTTGTTGCTGATCGCGGTCACCGCGAGCCGGCCGAGGCCCGGCAGGTTGTAGGTGGATTCGGTCAGCACCGCGCCGCCCAGCAGGGCGCCGAGGTCCAGGCCGAGCAGGGTGAGGATCGGCGTCCAGGTGGAGCGCATGGCGTGCCGTCCGATGACGACCCGCTCCCGCAGACCCTTGGCGCGGGCCGTGCGGATGTAGTCCTCGCCCATGATCTCCAGCATGGTGGCCCGGGTGAGCCGGGCGTAGGTCGCGGCGTAGAGGAACGCGAGGGTGATCCAGGGGAGGATCAGGCTCTGGAACCACATGGCCGGATCCTCGGTGATCCCCTGGTAGTCCACGTCGACCCAGTTCAGTTGGTAACTGAAGATGGCCAGGGAGAGCAGACCGGTGAAGTAGATGGGGAGCGAGACACCGGCGAGGGCGACGCCCATCGCCGCGCGGTCCCACAGGGTGCCCCGGCGCAGCGCGGAGACGACACCGGCGGTGACGCCGCCGACCAGCCACAGCACACAGGCGCCCGCGGCGAGCGAGAGGGTGACCGGCATGGCGTCGGTCAGCTGCGGCCACACCGCCTGCTCGGTGCGGAAGGAGTAGCCGAAGCACGGCGCGGGGCAGTGGGTGACATCGTTGCCGTTGGCATAGTCACGACCGACGAACAGACCCTCGATGAAGTGCCAGAACTGCACCAGCAGCGGATCGTCGAGACTCAGCTTCTGTCTGATGCCCTCGATGGCCTCCGGGTCGGACTGTTTGCCGACGAAGAGGAGCGCGGGATCGGAACCGGCCCACTTCGGGATCATGAAGAAGATGGCGAAGGTCGTGAGTGTGACGACCAACAGCATCATGATGACGGCGAACAAGCGCCGGATGACATATGCAAGCACTGTGCGCGGCCCGGCGGCGGCCCGGGAGCCCCCGATCAGAGGACTCCCGGACCACCACCCGCGGCCATCACCTGCCCTTCGGGCCTATACGGTTCGGCGATGGTGGGGTGTGACGGTCGCTTGGCGAACCATCACTTGACGACGCCGAGCTGGGAGTAGTCGTAACGGCCGTTGTAGGCCGCCGAAGAGAAGGCGTTCGTCAGCCGGGAGCTGCGCCAGGTGATGTTCTTCTCGTAGAGGAAGGGCATCTGCACGGCCAGGTCGACGATCTTGTGGTTGATCTCCTTGTACGACTCACCGGCCTTGGCGGGGTCGGTCTCCTTGAGCGCCTTGTCGAAGAGCCCGTTGATCGTCGGGTCGTTGGTCTCGGAGACGTTGTAGTTACCGGTCTGCTGGATGAAGCGGCCGTCGATCAGCGGCTGCTCGAAGCCCTGGCCGGTCGGGAAGTCGGGGCCCCAGCCGGTCATGGACAGACCCAGGTTGCGCTTCTTCATCACCGAGGGGGAGCCGGTGATGCTCGCCGAGGAGGCACCGTCGATGTTCTCGACCTGAAGCTTGATGCCGACCTTGCCCAGCGACTCCTGCAGCGCCTCGGCGGCCTTGACCTCGTTCGGCTGGTCGTTACGGGCGACGATGTTGGCGGAGAAGCCGCCCGGCTTGCCGCACTGCTTCAGCTCGTCCTTGGCCTTGGCCGCGTCCGGCTTGCCCTTGCGCGCCAGGATGCCGTACGGGTCGTAGTCATCCGCGCCCGCGATGCTCTTGGGGAGCATGGTGGTGGCGATGTCACCGGCGGCCTGCGGGCCACCGCGGATGGTCTGCAGCGACGTGTAGTCGGCGCCGTAGAAGACCGCCTTGCGGCAGTGGATGTTGTCGAACGGCTTGACCTTGGTGGCGAAGTCGACGTACCGGACGAAGCTCGTCTCGATGTTGTCGACGTTGCCCTTGTGCTGCTTGAGGGCCTCGCTGCGGCCGGCCTGGCCCATGCCGGTGGCGCTGAGGAAGACGTCGTAGTCGCCCTTGATCAGCAGCTCGTCGACGGCGTCGAGGTTGGAGTTGAGGGTCACCGTCACCTTGTCCGGCAGGGCCGGGCGGATCGGGTCGGACTCCTTCTTCCACTTGTCGTTGCGGACCAGGACCGCGCCCTTGCCCGGCTTGTACGACTGGACCTTGTACGGGCCGGAGGAGAAGGGCTGGTTGGTGTACTTGGCGCCGGTGTCCTTGGACGCCTTCACGGGCGAGCCGGTGGGCATCGCCAGCATCTGCTCGAAGTCACCGTTGGGCTTGGGCAGCCGGAAGATGATGGTCTTCGCGTCCGGCGTCTCGATCGCCTTCAGGCCCAGCTTGTCCTTGGTCTTGTCCTTGTACGGGCCCTTGTACTTGCCATCGGGGTCCAGGACCTGGCGCAGATAGGCCGGACCACCGGAGATGAGGTCCTTCGCCCAGATGCGCTCGATGCCGTACTTGATGTCCTGGGCGGTGATCGGCGAGCCGTCCTCCCAGGTGATCCCGTCACGCAGGGTGTAGGTGTACGTCTTGCCGCCGTCGCTGATCTTGGCCGTGGAGGTGGCCAGGTCGGGGACCAGCGTGTTGCTGGCCTTGCCCGGCTTGGGCGCGTAGGTGATCAGTTGGCGCGCGTAGAAGCGCGAGAAGTCCCAGGCGAAGCCGTAGTACTGCCGCTGCGGGTCGAGCGAGTCGAAGTCCTGCTTGTTGATGAACTTGAGCGTGCCGCCCGTTTTGGTCGACGCGTTGGCGATGCCCTTGGTCGCGGCGTTGAACCCGGCGCCCTCACCCTTGTCGTCGTTCTTGTCACCGCCGCAGGCCGCGGTGGCCATCAGGGCCCCGACGACGACCGCCGCACCGGCGATCCGCCTACTTCTCGAGGAACGTAGGGGTTTCATTGTTTCGTGCAACCTCCGGGATATCGGTCCTTGGCATGGCGCCGGGGAACCATCGGGTGACCGCCGCCTGACTGACGGTGCGGCAGGGGCAGATTCGTTTCGGTGCGGCTGGGCCGCGGTCGCGCGGGACGCCATCAACGCGTTCCCTTCGGGTCGAGGGCGTCTCGGACGCCGTCGCCGAAGAGGTTGAACGCCAGCACGGTGACGAAGATCGCCAGACCCGGAATGATCATGAACATCGGGTCGTCCTTGTAGGTGCCGACGGCGTCGGAGAGCATCTGCCCCCAGGACGCGGTCGGTGGCTTCACGCCCGCGCCCAGGAAGCTGAGCGCCGCCTCGGTGAGAATGTTGGTGGGGATCATCAGCGTGGCGTAGACGGTGATGGGCGCGACCAGGTTGGGCAGCAGCTCCCGGAAGAGGATGTAGCGCCGGCCCGCGCCCAGGCTGCGCGCCGCCTCGACGTACTCCTTCTCGCGCAGCGACAGCGTCTGGCCGCGCACGATGCGGCCGACGTACGGCCAGCCGAAGAAGCCGATCACGGAGACCAGGATCGCGATGCGCACCCCGCTGCCGGACAGCCCCAGCAGATCGTTCGGCAGCACCGAGACCAGGGAGATGATGAACAGCAGCTGCGGGAAGGCCAGCAGCATGTCCATCACCCGGCTGATAACGGTGTCAACCCAGCCGCCGAAATACCCCGCGATGACGCCGAAGACAGTCCCCAGCACCACGGCGACGACCGCCGCGAGGAAGGCCACCAGCAGCGAGATCCGCGCGCCGTAGACGACCCGGCTGAACACGTCGCGGCCGTTGGACGGTTCGACGCCGAAGAGGAAGTCGGAGCTGATACCGCCCCAGGAACCCTTCGGGGTGCCGAACAGCGGGTCGATCTCCTCCTGGTGGAACTCGTTGGGCGGGTGCCCCAGCAGGCTCACGATCAGCGGCGCGAAGACGGCCACCAGCACCAGGAAGAGAACCACGGCCCCGCCGGCCAGCGCCAGCTTGTCCCGCTTCAGGCGCATCCAGGCGATCTGGCGCAGCGACCTGCCCTCGACCGAGGCCTTGACTACATCCGCGGCGACATCGACGGGCGCGGCCGGTTCCGCATCCGTGCTCGTGCCGTGCACTGGTGCCGTCATCGTGGTGGGGACCCCTCTCGACCGGTGGTGACCGGCCCACGACCTGCCGCTGTAGCGGCGTGGTTCACAAACGCAGGTGAATGTGGTGCTCGTGGTGCGGAAGTTTAGTGAAGGGGAAGCATGCACTACCCGCAGGTACGGACACTTCCCGTTGCGGGAGTCTTCATCGCGCTCGTGATCACCCGCCAGCCCATCCGGGCAATGGATGCCTAACCGTGATGTGGCGAGGAGTGTTCCGTTATCCGGACCGCGACTCCGCTCAGCGGTGCGCGCCGTCCGGTCAACGGGACCGATGACGGGGGTGCTACAGGGGTGTTACCAGGTGCTCGGGGCGGGCCCGGACTGCCGGCCGCCGGGCTGCGGCGGATAGCCGTACGAGGGGGCGGGCGGGCCGGGCTGGGCCGCGCCGAAGGCGTCACGGTTGAAGAACGGGCGGGCGTTGGCCCGCATCCACAGGGCCACCGGGTCGTACTCGTCGGACATCGCGACCGTGGAGACCGGCAGCCCGTCGGGCACCGCGCCGATCGACTGGCTCATCATCGCCCGCGCCGCCTCCACCCCGGCGGCGCCGGTGTCGAACAGGTCGAGCCCGATCGCCAGATACGGGGCGCCGAGCGCGGGCTGCACCCAGGCGCGGCGCAGCGACCGCACCGCGGCCGTGCGGTGCGCGTTCTGCCCCAGCAGGGCGTAGAACTGGGGGATTTCAATGGCGGGCTCGCTGAGCCGCAGCGGCCCCGCGGGCAACAGATCCAGGCCGCGGGCGATTCGGCGCAGATCGAGCCAGGGGATGCCGACGCCGCCGCCGGGGGCATGCGGGTTGAGCCACAGGCCGTAGCGGTCGGGGAAGAGGGAGGACGCGATCTGGCGCCCGCCCACAACCTCATGGGCGCGGTTCCAGCCGCTGGCGGCGAGCTCCTGGGCGGAGGTCACACAGGGGGCGTAGCCGAGCCCGGCGACGTCCATGTTTCCGTACTGCGCGTCGGACGAGCCGGGGGTGCCGTGCCACAGCAGCATCCAGACCTGGCCTTCGGCGAGCGCGTACAGCAGTGACTCGTAGGCGTCGTACCGGCCGGGAGCGACCTGCTGCAGCATCCGCTCGACGTGGCCGCCTCCCGCGCTCACCTGGGTCCGCCCCTCTCTCGACCTGTCCACACACTTGGTCAGGGGCGCGCGACCGCGCCCCGACACCGGTAATCCAACCAGCTTACGGGCCCTTGCAGTGGTCTCCCGGGCGACTCAGCGGTCACGGTCGTAGAACGGTCGCACCCGTTCGCGTATCCAGTCCGCCACCGGATCCTGCGCGATGTCCAGCAGAACGAGCTGGACCGTCCACGGCAACGGTACGGCGCCGAGCGCGCGGCCGAGCGCTTCCACGGCGGTGGCCTGGCCCTCCGGGCCCGGAACGTCCAGCTCGACGCCGACGAACAGCGCGGGCGGCTCCCCCTCGACGCTGGCCAGCGCGCGCCGGGCGGTCCGCAACCCGGCCACCTTGCCGAACTCGAGCCCGGCGGCGGCCAGGAAGTCGACCGGTTCGTCCTGCCAGTCAGGTTCGAAGAGGCGCACCCGGCCGCCGGTGGCCGGACCGTCCAGCTCGCTGCGCCCGGCCCGGCACAGCTCGGCCACGGCCAGCGGCGGAAGCGGGACGCCCACCGGACCGCCTGGGTTCACCGCGATACCGAGCTGGGGCGGCAGACCGCGGGCGAATTCGACGGCCGGGGCGACGGTGAACGCCATATGGGCGCCGACGATCTGCAGGAACTGCTGTTCGGAGCTGAACACCGGCACATACGCGCCGCCTTCGATCTCCATGGTGGGCAGGTCCAGGCCGTTGCTGTCCGGGCCGCCCCCGTTGGGCAGCGGCACCCAGATCCGGCTGCGGGCCAGGGTCTCGACGATGCGGGCACCGGCGCCGGGGATGCCGACCGAGGCGACCAGCACCTCTTCCAGCTCGTTGCCCGGAAACGACGGAAACGCCGGAACCCCAGAAGACGCACCGTCAGAAAACCCGCCGTGAGCCGGTACTGGACCGTGCTGCTCCGGGATGTTCATTTCCGCTCAACCGCCATCTCGTCGGACCTGCACAGGCACCCTAACGGCTGCATCGCCTGGCGGCATCGGGGGCCGTCGATCTCCACAGCAAATCCCCAGGTCGAGGGGTGGGCGATGGCCGAAGATAGGCGACTTGCGACCGCTTCGGACAGTAATCGTCGAGTTGCGCACGGTTTGCACTCTTCGCACCGTGGTGTCGAGTACGCCCGTACGTCACCCACAGCGAAGGAAGGTCTCATGATCCGCGCGTCCCGCAAGGCCGAAGTACTCGTCACCTCCGTCATGGCCGGTTCTCTTCTGTTCGGCACCGCAGGGCTGTCCGCGGCCACGGCCGGCGGGTCCGGGGGTTCGGCCGGCGCCAAGGCCCCGGCCCCCACCCCAGCGGCGCTCGCCGACACCCGGATGAGTCCCGCCCAGGTCCAGGCCATGCACGATCTGCGGGCCCTCCTCGAGCGGGTGACGGACCTGGCCAAGGCGGTGGAGGAGGCCCCCAACGGGATGCTCTCCGAGGCCGACCTGGTCAAGCACGCGGCGGCGATCGACAGCGCGGTGAAGGCCGCCCGCAAGTCGGCCGAGGCGGCCATGACTCCGCGGGCGTCTGCGCGCGTCCAGGAGAAGGCACAGAGCAAGGCCCAGGACAAGGGCCGGGACCAGGCCCGCGACCGGAAGCCGTCGGACGACCCCAACGAGGGCCAGAAGCAAGGCCAGAACCAGGGTCAGGACCAGAACCAGGGCCAGGGCCAGAGTCAGGACCAGGAGCAAGGCCAGAACCAAGGTCAGGACCAGGGCCAGATCACCGTGCCGCCGCAGGCCGCCGATCAGGGACAGGCCGGACAGGGACAGGCTGCCGGGCAGGGACAGGCCCAGATGCCGCCGCTCACCCCCCAGGCTCAGCCCACGGACGTCTCGACTGACCCGCTGGACGCGCTGCAGCGGGCGATCGACGACCTGCTGGACGCCATCGCCGCCGGCGACGAGGCCGCGGCCGCCGCGGCGCTCCCCCGTATCGCCGACGCCATCATCGAGCTGATCAGCTCCCTCGTCGGCCCGCTCCCGGGCATGGGCGAGCCGATGACGCCCCCGATGCTGCCGCTGCCGGACGAGGCGTCGACCCTCGCCGACGACGCGTCCGCGCTCGCCGCCCGGCCCATCACGATGGCGGCCGCCGCGGAGCACACCACCCCCGAGCCCGGCGACGACGAGCACGGCAAGAAGGACCACGGAAAGAAGGACCACGCCAAGAACGACCACGCCAAGGACGACCAGGGCAAGAAGCAGGACGCCAAGAAGGCGGAGGCGGGGAAGCGCGACACCAAGCCCAGCGACACCAAGCCCAGCGACACCAAGCCCGGAACCGCCAAGCCCGGAACCGCCAAGCCCGGAACCGACGAGCCCGGCGCCCAGAAGCCCGGCACCGACAAGCCCGGCACCGACGAGCCCGGCGCTCAGAAGCCCGCCACGAAACCGGACGTGAAGAAGCCCGGTACGCAGCGTCCCAGCACGACGGTCCCCAGCCCCCTGTCCGCTCTTGAGCCCGCCACGCCCAAGCTGGCCGAGGACGACTCCGTGGCCCCCATGCCGCTGCCCCACCCGGTCGAGGCGACCGTCGAGGCTCCTTGACGGCAGCGCTCCGCCGTCCCGCCGCGCGTCACTCGAAGCCGATGCGGCGCAGCGCGCTCACGGCCGCCCGATCCAGCAGCGCCACCGAGGCGCAGCCTTCGGGCGGCCGTCCGCGTTCGGCGGCGGCGACCAGCCGCCCCACCGCGCGACGGTGCCGTCCGAAGGCGTAGCGGGAGACCCCGCGGCCGCGGGCGGCCTGCCCCTCCAGGGCCACCGCGGCGTCCACGTCCAGCAGCACCATGTGCAGCCGGCGGCCGGTGCGCCGGGCGTCGCGGGCCAGCCAGCGGCGGACCCAGGAGAGCGTGCCGCAGTCGTGCACCACGACGCTCGCGCCGGAGCGCAGCGCCCGGCGCAGCCCGGCGTAGTGGGCGTAGCGCACCAGCGGGCGGTAGAGGGCGTACGGCAGCCAGCGGGGCAGCCGCCGTTCCCAGCGCTCGCGGGTGTCCTGTGAGTCCACCCGCAGCACCGCGCGCCCGCTCTGGTCCAGGCGGGGCACGGCCCGGCCGATCATGGTGGTCTTGCCGCTGCCGGGCAGCCCGGAGGCGACCACCACGTCCCCCGCGCGGTAGCGCAGCTCGCGCGCGCCGGGCCCGGTCGCCGCCGGGCCGCTGTCGCCGCCGTCGCCGCGCAGATCGTGCACGGGCGCCCTGCGCCCCGGCCTGAGCGCACCTGCGGTCGGCGCCGTGCCCTGCCTCACCGGCAGGGGCCCCCATGTCGTCGCGTACGTACCCTGCCCCTGCCCGTGCACCGTGATCGTCCTCCTAGGTCGGTCACTGCGGCTCGTTCCCGAAGAGTGTCAAGAAAAGGTAATGTCCAGCAAGGTGGTATTCCTGTGGGCTGGGCCTTCATGCCCTGTGAGTCCGGGTGTCCCGGGGAGTCCTGGCGTCCCGGGGGGAAAGCGGTTCTGCCCGCTCGGCTCTTCCCTTCTCGGGCGTACGTGCGATGATGTTGCGCGCAACTCCATACCGGCCGCTTGAATCCGCGCGGGAGAGTCCTCGGCCACCGGCAGCAGTGCCGGCCGTCCGGGGCGCCGAAGGAGCAAGTCCTCCCTTGAATCTCTCAGGCCCCGATACCGCGTGGACGAGGCAGATCTGAAAAGCGAGCCGCTGGCGTGGCTCCACCCACGGTGCAAGCCGGACCGCTCGAAGGAGTGGGTCACGGCGAACCTCTCAGGTTCCGATGACAGATGGGGAGGACACGTTCCCCGTCGTCCTCGTAGCCGTCCCGTCCTGGAGCCAGCACCCATGCCCCATGCCTCAAGCCCCCGCCGCACCGCCCTGGACGCGGTGCACCGCGCGCTGGGCGCCACCATGACCGACTTCGCCGGCTGGGACATGCCGCTGCGCTACGGCAGCGAGCGTGATGAGCACACCGCGGTGCGCACCCGCGCCGGCCTCTTCGACCTCTCCCATATGGGCGAGATCACACTGACCGGCCCGCAGGCCGGCGCCGCCCTGGACCGGGCGCTGGTGGGCCATCTGTCGGCGCTCGCCGTCGGCCGCGCCCGCTACACCATGATCTGCGACGCCGACGGCGGCATCCTGGACGATCTGATCGTCTACCGCCTCGGCGAGCAGGAGTTCCTGGTGGTCGCCAACGCCTCGAACGCCCAGGTGGTGCTGGACGCGCTCACCGAGCGCGCCGAGGGCCTGGACGCGGCCGTACGGGACGACCGGGAGGCGTACGCGCTGATCGCCGTCCAGGGCCCGGCGTCCGCGACGATCCTGGCGGGCCTGACCGACGCCGATCTGGACGGCCTCAAGTACTACGCGGGCCTGCCCGGCACGGTCGCCGGCGTCCCGGCGCTGATCGCCCGTACCGGCTACACGGGCGAGGACGGCTTCGAGCTGTTCGTCTCGCCGGGCGACGCCGAGCGGCTGTGGCAGGCGCTGACCGAGGCGGGGGCCCCGGCCGGGCTGGTCCCGTGCGGGCTGTCCTGCCGGGACACGCTGCGCCTGGAGGCCGGGATGCCGCTGTACGGGCATGAGCTGACCGGCGGCACCACGCCCTTCGACGCGGGGCTCGGCCGGGTGGTGAAGTTCGACAAGCCCGGTGACTTCGTCGGACGCCAGGCCCTGGAGGCGGCGGCGCGGCGGGCCGAGACCGACCCGCCACGGGTGCTGGTCGGCCTGGTCGCGGCGGGCCGCCGGGTCCCGCGCGCCGGGTACGCGGTGGTCGGCGCGGACGGCGCGGTGATCGGCGAGGTCACCTCGGGCGCGCCCTCGCCGACCCTCGGCAAGCCGATCGCGATCGCGTATGTGGACGCCGCGCATGCCGCGCCGGGGACGGCGGGGGTATCGGTGGACATTCGCGGTACCCATGAGCCGTACGAGGTCGTGGCCCTCCCCTTCTACAAGCGGCGCTGAGCCCGTCGCCCGCCGGCGGCGCGCCATCCCGCCCATATCTCCCGTACCGCCTGTCCCATCAGGCAAGACGCGTTTCCCAAGCACTCCCCCGTATCCAGGAGAATCGGACCTATGAACAACCCCCAGCAGCTGCGTTACAGCAAGGAGCACGAGTGGCTGTCGGCCGCCGGCGAGGACGGTGTGTCGACGATCGGTATCACCGAGTTCGCGGCCAACTCGCTCGGCGACGTCGTCTTCGTCCAGCTTCCGGAGGTCGGCACGACGGTCGCCGCGGGTGAGACCTGCGGCGAGCTGGAGTCCACGAAGTCCGTCAGCGATCTTTACGCGCCGGTCACCGGCGAGGTCACGGAGATCAACGAGGACGTGGTGAACGACCCGGCGCTGGTGAATTCCGCCCCCTTCGAGGGCGGCTGGCTGTTCAAGGTGAGGGTGACGGACGAGCCGGACGAGCTGCTCTCCGCCGACGAGTACACCGCCTTCACCGAAAACTGACCCTCTCCTTTCGATCGGGACCCTGATGTCGCTTCTCAACAGCTCCCTGCACGAGCTCGACCCGGACGTAGCCGCCGCGGTCGACGCCGAACTCCACCGCCAGCAGTCCACCCTGGAGATGATCGCTTCGGAGAACTTCGCTCCGGTCGCGGTCATGGAGGCCCAGGGCTCGGTCCTGACCAACAAGTACGCCGAGGGCTACCCGGGCCGCCGCTACTACGGCGGCTGTGAGCACGTCGACGTGGTCGAGCAGATCGCCATCGACCGCGTCAAGGCGCTCTTCGGCGCCGAGGCCGCCAACGTCCAGCCGCACTCCGGCGCCCAGGCGAACGCGGCCGCGATGTTCGCCCTGCTCTCCCCCGGTGACACCATCCTGGGCCTGAACCTGGCGCACGGCGGTCATCTCACCCACGGGATGAAGATCAACTTCTCCGGCAAGCTCTACAACGTGGTGCCCTACCACGTGGACGCCGAGACCGGCCTGGTCGACATGGACGAGGTCGAGCGGCTGGCCAAGGAGCACCGCCCGAAGCTGGTGATCGCGGGCTGGTCGGCGTACCCGCGCCAGCTGGACTTCGCGGCGTTCCGCCGGATCGCGGACGAGGTCGGCGCGTACCTCATGGTGGACATGGCCCACTTCGCCGGTCTGGTGGCGGCCGGGCTGCACCCCTCCCCGGTGCCGCACGCCCATGTGGTGACCACCACCACCCACAAGACCCTCGGCGGCCCGCGCGGCGGGGTGATCCTCTCCACGGCCGAACTGGCCAAGAAGATCAACTCCGCGGTCTTCCCGGGTCAGCAGGGCGGCCCGCTGGAGCATGTGGTCGCGGCGAAGGCCGTGGCCTTCAAGATCGCGGCGGGCGAGGAGTTCAAGGAGCGCCAGCAGCGCACCCTCGAAGGCGCGCGGCTCCTGGCCGACCGGCTCACCCAGCCCGATGTGGCCAAGGCCGGGGTCGCCGTGCTGTCCGGCGGCACCGACGTCCACCTCGTCCTGGTCGACCTGCGCGACTCGGAGCTGGACGGCCGGCAGGCCGAGGACCGCCTCCACGAGATCGGCATCACGGTCAACCGCAACGCCATCCCGAACGACCCGCGCCCCCCGATGGTCACCTCCGGTCTGCGCATCGGCACCCCGGCGCTGGCCACCCGCGGCTTCACCGCCGACGACTTCCGCGAGGTCGCCGACGTCATCGCCGCCGCCCTCCAGCCGTCGTACGACGCGGAGGCGCTCAAGGCGCGCGTCACCGCGCTCGCCGACAAGCACCCGCTGTACCCGGACCTGAAGAAGTAACGGGCCCGGAAGGTGGGCGGGGGCGCACACCCCGCATCCCCGCCCACCCCGCACCACGCACGCAACCACCGTGCGGACGCACCACGCACCCACCGTGCAGACGCAAGGAGTTCACCGGTGGCCATCTCCGTCTTCGATCTCTTCTCGATCGGCATCGGTCCGTCCAGTTCCCATACGGTCGGCCCGATGCGGGCCGCGAGGATGTTCGTCCGCCGGCTGAAGAACGACGGCCTGCTCGCCCACACCACCGCCGTACGCGCCGAGCTCTTCGGCTCCCTCGGCGCCACCGGCCACGGCCACGGCACCCCCAAGGCCGTACTCCTCGGCCTCGAAGGCCACTCCCCGCGCACCGTGAACGTCGAGACCGCCGACGACGAGGTGGAACGCATCCGCACCAGCAAGCGGCTGCGGCTGCTCGGCGCGGAGATCGGCGCCGAGCACGAGATCGACTTCGACGAGACCGCCGAGCTGGTCCTGCACCGCCGCCGCTCGCTGCCGTACCACGCCAACGGCATGACCCTCTTCGCGTACGACGCCGAAGGTCTCCCCCTCCTGGAGAAGACGTACTACTCCGTCGGTGGCGGCTTCGTCGTGGACGAGGACGCGGTCGGCGCGGACCGCATCAAGCTCGACGACACCGTGCTGAAGTACCCCTTCCGCACCGGTGACGAGCTGCTGCGGCTGTCCCACGAGACCGGCCTGTCCATCTCGGCCCTGATGCTGGAGAACGAGAAGGCCTGGCGCACCGAGGCCGAGATCCGCGCGGGTCTGCTGGAGATCTGGCAGGTCATGCGCGGCTGCGTCGAACGCGGCATGTCCCGCGAGGGCATCCTCCCCGGCGGCCTCAAGGTCCGCCGCCGCGCCGCCACCGCCGCCCGCGCACTGCGCGCCGAGGGCGACCCGGCCACCCGCGCCATGGAGTGGGTCACCCTGTACGCCATGGCCGTCAACGAGGAGAACGCCGCGGGCGGCCGGGTGGTCACCGCCCCCACCAACGGCGCGGCCGGCATCATCCCCGCCGTCCTCCACTACTACGCCAACTTCGTCCCGGGCTCGGACTCTGGCTCCCACGACGACGGCATCGTCCGCTTCCTCCTCGCCGCGGGCGCCATCGGCATGCTCTTCAAGGAGAACGCCTCCATCTCCGGCGCCGAGGTCGGCTGCCAGGGCGAGGTCGGCTCCGCCTGCTCCATGGCCGCCGGCGGCCTCGCCGAGGTCCTGGGCGGCTCCCCCGAACAGGTCGAGAACGCCGCCGAGATCGGCATGGAACACAACCTCGGCCTCACCTGCGACCCGGTCGGCGGCCTCGTCCAGATCCCATGCATCGAGCGCAACGGCATGGCCTCGGTGAAGGCCGTCACAGCGGCCCGTATGGCACTGCGCGGCGACGGACGGCACCACGTCTCCCTCGACAAGGTCATCAAGACCATGAAGGAGACGGGCGCCGATATGAAGGTCAAGTACAAGGAGACGGCGCGGGGCGGGCTCGCGGTGAACGTCATCGAGTGCTGAGTGGAGGTTCGCGGCAGTCACCGCACGCCGGACACCCGCCGTCCGAGCGACATCAAAGGGCACCCGCCGTCACCGCACCGACAGGCTGTATCGAATCGATCCCCTCCGTGGGATGGCGCACGAGCCCCTCGCGCGGTCGTGCGCGGCGAGTCAGCCCTGGCCCTGCACGAACTGATCGACAACATCCCCTCAGCAGTGCACATCGCCGTGCCGATGCGACATCGCAGCCGCATCGGCGAGACCCTCGCCCTGTCCGCGCTCGGCCGCTATCTACGCCGCAACGGACGTGGCGGAGTCAGTGAACTCCAGGACATCGCCCGTGAATTGGGCGCGCTGTCCGTCGTCCGCCCCGCCGTGGAGGCGGTGCTCGCCTGATGGTCAACCCGACCCGCGACACCACCGCCGGCCGGGCGGCCTGGCCGACGCGCCGCCGATGGGTAGAAGTCCCGCGTCGCGCTGCTGACGGGCATCTCCGCCGAGGACATCGACCGACTCGGTGGGATCGGCGAGGAGAGGTAACACCCCGGTGGATCGAACGCGCCCCACTCTGCGCTGCCTGACCGAGGACCTGTGCTTACCCGCCCCGCCCATCACGACACCACTGGACGAGGTCGATCACCCTGCGCTGAACAAAGCCCAGGAGCATTTCAACGGCACCGAAGAGCGACCGCACGAACGCATCGGCGCCATCGACGACCAGGTCCTGTTCAAGGTCAAAGTCCAACGATGGCGCCGCCCGCAGTGCCTACAACGCGCAGCACTCCCGCCCACTGTCCACGCAGACGTACGTCGGCGGCCTGCTCCCGGACCGGGATGAACATCCCTGACGGCGGCGCTGGACTCTGCGCCGGGCCGCCGAACGCGTCGGATGGCAGGCCGTGACCCATGACTTTCCTGTCGGAGCCGTGGAGCCACCGAAAGATGCTCAAACGGCAGACGTTCGGCCGCGCCGGCTTCAGTCTCCTGCGCAAGCGGGTCGTGCTTACCTCCTGGCGACGGCCAAGGTCAGCTCGATCTCGAGCAGTCCCCTGCTCGGCAGGCTGGAGACGCCGACCGCGGTGCGGGCGTGCCGGCCGCGCTCGCCGAAGACATCGTGCAGCAGCCGGGACACGGTGTCGAGGACGCGGCTGTGCTCTTCGAAGGCGGGCTCGGCGTTGACGAACCCCCGCAGGTGCAGGACCCGTTCGACAGCGTGAAGGCCGCCCAGTTCATGCCGCAGGGTGCTCAGGGCGCGCAGCGTGCAGGCCCGGCCGGCACGGGCGAGGGTCTCCGGGGCGGTTGCGGGGCCGACGGGGCCACGCACCACGCCGTCGCCCTCCCGGGAGAGTTGCCCGCTGACCAAGGCAATGCCCCCGTGCACGGTGACGGGCTGGTAGTCGCCGTGGGGGCGGGGTGGTTCGGGCAGCGTCAGGCCGAGGGCCGCGAGCCGTGCCTCGGGGGTCAACGGGTGCTCCTCTCAGCGCCGTCAGCGAGGGCCACGGCGCCGCCCAGCCGCAGGCCGGTGACCGCGTCACCGTCGCGCGCGAAGCGCACGTCAATGCGGGAGGGACGGCCCATGGCCCGGCCCTGGCGAACATGCACCGCCCCGGCGTTCGGGGCGACGCGGCCGGCAGCGAGCAGGCCGGTGACGAGCGCGGTGGCGGCGATGCCGGTGGCGGCGTCCTCGGGGTAGCCGGAGGACCGGGGGAACTGGCGGGCGTCGAAGACCGGGCGGCCCGGATCACTCACCGCGTAAGGGTAGAGGCCGGTGGAGTCCACCAGGGTGCAGGCCTCCTCGACGCGGTCGAAGTCGGGCCGCAGGGCGTCCAGAAGAGCGGGGGAGGCGAGCGGCAGCAGGGTCTTGACCCGGCTGGTGCTGGCGTTTTGCACCGGCGCCGGGGCGAGGTCGTCCCGCGTGATGCCGAGCACATCGAGCAGGAACTCGACCCGGTCGTCCGCCAGGGAATCGACGGCGCCGAGAGGCTGACTGATCTCCACGGTGCGCCGCCCGACCGGGCCACCGAGCCGGCCGAGGACGATGCCGCTGGGGGTGAACACGCGGACCTCGTCGCCAGGTAGGCGACCGAGCCGATCCAGCAGCCACAGGGCGCCGACGGTGACGTGGCCGCACATCGACATCTCATGGTTCGGCACCCAAAAGCGCAGGGCGAGGTCGCAGCCGGAGCCGACCGGCGCGGGCAGGACGAAGCCGCTCTCGTGGCCGGAGCGGCGGGCGACGTCCCGCATCTCCTCGTCGGTCATCGTGGCCGCGTCGACCACGATCGGCGCCGGGTTGCCGCCGCCGGGTCCGTCGGCGAAGACGGTGACGAAGTGAACTTCGGGAAACATCGGTGCTCGACTTCCTTTCGGGTGTCCGGCTTTGCCGGGGTGCGGTCAGGGGGCGACGGACGTGGCGGCGGGTTCGGGAACGAGGCTGATGGCCGCGCGGCGGCGTTTCGCGGTCACCCACAGCACGACCGCGACGACCAGAGTGGCCAGTGCCTGCATCGCGGGCTGGAGCAGCAGCGGGGTGTCCGGCTGCACAAAGCCCTTGGCGATCATGATGACGGAGACGACGATCGCGGCCGGAGCGGCGAAGAGCAGTTCGCGGCGCTCGACGAGGGTCTGCGCCCACTGCGGGCGGAGGGCCGCCGGGCGCAGCCTCAGGCCGAGCCAGCCGACACCCACGACGGCGATCACCAGCATGAACGTCACCGAACGCAAGGCGATGCCGATCTGGAAGCCGGCGGTGGCCTCCTCCACGAGGAAGATCAGGCCCAGCACAGCCGTGACCAGGACGGGAACGACGGGGACCTGTCGACGGGTGGTGCGGGCGCAGGCCGCGGGCAGCAGTCCGTCCTGGCTCCACGCGTACATCACGCGGGAGCAGTCGACCATCAGCGGCGCGACGGTCTTGCCTGCCACCACGACGACGAAAAGGTCGAAGACGACTGTGACGGCGCGCGGGGCGAGCACGGCGATGATGCCGGGGATGGAGGCAGCGTCCTGGTGGCCGGCCTCCGCCAGCGGGTGCACGGCGTACCAGGGAACGGCGTGGAAGACGGAAGTGGCCACGACACCGTACAGCACAATGGCCACGGCCCAGCCACGCACCAGTCCGCGGGCCAGGGTGCCGCCGTCACGCGTCTCGCCGCCGAGGGAGGGCGCGGCGCTCACGCCGCCGTAGGAGTAGATGAAGAGCACCAGGACGCCGAGGAACGCGCTGAGGCTGGGGGTGTCGTCGGCGGGGCGGTGCACGGGGTGGCCGAGGAGGGTCGCGGCGTGTGCGGCGAAGGCGTGCGGGTCACCGGCCAGGCAGACCGCGACGGTCAGCACGACGACGCCGAGCACCATGGCGAGCATGACGGCCATGACGCGCCCAAAGGAGCGGATGCCGCCGAGCTGAAGCAGGGTGAAGACGAGTAGGAGGCCGGCGCCGAGCACGATGTGGCCGCCGGGACTCTGGGCGAGATCGGCGCCGGATGTCCAGCCGACGGCCTTCAGCAGGCTGCCGAGGAAGACGGCGAAGCCGTAGCTTTGGAATCCGATCGAACCGACGACTCCGACCACGTAGAGGGCGCTGGCGGCGAAGCCGGTGCGGAGTCCGACGGTGCGAGTCATCCAGACGTAGACCGACCCAGCGCGGGGCAGTGCCTGAGCGAACCGGGCGAAGAGCCACACAGCGGGGCCGAGCAGGAAGCCGGAGACGACGAGGGCGACCGGCACGAGGTAGGTCACGCCCGGCTGGGCGCCCAGGGCGTTGACGAGGACGAGGTTGACGCCGCTGCCGTACTCGGCGGCCAGGGTGGCAGCGGCGACGGCAAGAGTGCCCACGACGCGGGCAAGGGGGGATACGGCGGGCAGGGTTGACGCTGTCTTCTGGGGCATGGAAGACCTTCCATGGACGTACGGAACGGGAGGGAGCGCCCGGGGAGGGAGCGCCCGGGGAGGGAGCTCCCGGGGAGGGGCGCGCGGAGCGGGAGTCCCGGGACTGGACGAGCGGGACGGCAGGGGTGCGGAAGGGGCCGCGTGCCGCGGGCTGCGGCGCTGACGGATGGCCGACCGGGCGGAGACGAGGTCCGCCGCACGGAGCGGTGCGCGCGAGGTTGAGCGCGCGGAAGGGGGCCCGCGGGCATGGGGCACCGGAGCACGGTGGAGCCCGCACAGGCCAGCCGATCACCTGGACCGGGTCGAACGGTGATGGATGGCGCCCGTCACTGGGTGGGAACGGGCGCGTCGGAGGAGGACAGAGTCAGACGCTCACTCCGGCAGCGGTCAGAGCCTCGCGGCCGAGGGTGGTCACGTCGAGCCGGCGGCTGCCGTGCCGGGGCCGGATCCACTGCCGCGCGAGGAGTCCCTGGGCGACGGCGGCGCCGAGTGCGCCCCCGAGGTGGGGGGCCTTCTCGGTCCAGTCAGGGCAGCCGTAGGCGAAACGGCGGCGAGCGCCGAGCAGCGGTTCCCACTCCGCGACGCCGAAGTCGGGCAGCACGTCGCCCGCGGCAGGGCCGACGGCGAGGTCCCCGTCGTCGAGCGGATCGCCGACGAGGGCGCCGCGGTCGATCAGGGTGCGCAGTACACCGACCCCAAGGTGGCCGCCAACGTGGTCGTAGCAGCCGCGGGCCTCGCCATGCCCGGGCAGGTCCGGCGTGTCGGCGCAGGTGACTCCGGCGGCGGCGCGCAGGTTGGCGAGCACCTCCGCCAGGTAGGCGTTGGGCAGCCGGTAGAGGCTCTGCCGGCCCTGGCGCTCGGTGACCAGCAGCCCGGCCTTGCGCAGCACGGCGAGGTGATTGCTGACCTGGGCCTGCGACTGTCCGGTCACCTCGACCAGTTCGCTGAACGGGCAGGGCCCGTGCTGCGAGACGTGGGTGAGCGCCAAGACCCGCAGCGGGTGCGCCAACTGACGGCTCAGCTCGGCGACCGCAAGGGCCGCCTCGCCCGCCGTCGCGGAACCGTCGGCCATCTCCCCTTCACCACCATGTTCCATGACTTCATGCAACATGGCGGAAGGGGGGTGTGTCAATGGTTCGACTCTGTCTCACTTTCGGGATGCTGTTGATGATCTTCACTCGGTGGGGTGAAGTCTGCGGACCTCGACGGTGGTGATGTCTTCGTGGTGTTGCGCTGGTGCAGCGGGTTGGACTCGGCGGTCGGAGGGGTGGCCGCAGTGGCAATGGGTTCGGTTTCGGGGCGAGTGATTCCGCCGTTGACGGTGCGGATGGCACGGGCGTTCGCCGACCTGGCCGTCGACGTCCGCGCGGGCGCGTTGCCGGTACCCCGCACCCACAGCGAGGACCCGGCACTCATGATCGTCTGTCACCGCGCCGCAGACCGGGCCGAGTCGGCGCAGGCCATGGCCGAGGACCTCTTCGACGACGTTTTCGAACGAGGGCTGGTACGGCATCCCGCGGATGCGGCTCACGGTGCTGTCCGGGCACCGGCTCCTGGCACGGTCCTGGCGGCGCTTCCGCCTTCGAGCAGCGCACCGCCGGCTCGGTCCGCGCCCGCACCCCGTTCATCGCGGCCATGCGCCAGAACGTCCCCACCGAGCTGGGCAGTGTCCTGCACAAGCAGACCAGGAACCCTGCCCTTGCCGTAAATCTCATCCACCCTGGTGAGGACCGCTTCTTCGAGCTCCCGAAACGATCGCGCTGCCGCGACTGGCTCAAAAGCGGCCGACATGTCGGTCAAGTACAAGGAGACAGCGCGGGGCGGGCTCGCGGTGAACGTCATCGAGTGCTGAGAGGATGGGCCCTGACCAGCGCGTTCCTGTCTTTCAGCGCTGTCAGGGCCTTCCCTGCTTACGCGGGGAAAGCCCCCGGAATGTCCCCGAGACAGGCTTGAAGGTCTCCGTTTCCCTGCATGAGGGCACCATCGCAGCTCTCAAAGCACGTACCGGCAAACGCGGCATGTCCGCCTACGTCGAGGCCCTCATCCAGCGCCAGCTGGAGCGCGACCGGCTACGCGAACTCATCGAAGACGCCGAACCGTCGGCCTTCCGCTCCCGTCAGCCGGTGAGCAACACATCCCGGACCGCTCTGACGCGCAGCTCCTCCAGCGTGCTCATCTGCCGCTCGGCCCGTGCGATCAGTCCGTCGAGCTCCTGCTCGTCGAGGCGGCCATCCGCCTCGGCCAGGGCGCGCAGCGTGCGCCATCCGAGTTCCTTGCCCTTCACCCCCAGCCGGAGGAACTCAAGTTCGATCACCAGCGTCAGAGGTGAACGCCTGCAGAGGCGCCCATTTCTCTTGAGCCGCCCCAGTCGCTCGGCCGCGCCGGATACTGCGACCTTGTAGCGACGCTTCGGCACGCCCAGGCTCCGCATGATGCGCAGCAGGCTCGCACGGTCCTCGGCGATCTCGCCCGCGAGGTGCCGCAGCGGTTCCGCGAAAGGCGGGTCGCGATGCGATCGGGCCATGAACAGGGAGCGTCCGGCTCCGACCGTGGAACCTGCCAGATGGTCGTTGAGATAGATCCCGAGCAGGTCCGTGCGGACCCTGCGGATCTGCGGGCGGGTGCCCGGCATCGGTGTCGACATGGTTCGTGTCCTCGCTTCTCCGCGCGTCCGGCAGACCCGGCCGGGGTCACCCACCCTGCGCCGGTCACGGCGGGCGGCACCGCCCGGCAGTGCGCGCTGATGTCTCCGACCCGTCTGTCTCAGCTGTGGCCATCGGGGTGCAGGACCACCTTGGTCCAGCCCTCGTCCCGGTTGTCGAAGTGTTCATAGGCCGACGGTGCCTCGTCGAGGCCGAGTTCGTGCGAGACGATGAAGCCGGGCTCGGCCCTGCCTCCGGCTATCAGGTCGCGCAGGGCCCGGTTGTACCTCTTCACTGGCGCCTGGCCGGTCCCCATGCGCTGGCCCTTGAACCACATCAGGCCGTAGTCGAACGGAATCCTGCCCTGGGCCGCCAGCTCGCCCTGGGCCTCGGCGCCGCCCGGGTCCTCCGGGAGGAACACGCCGACCACACCCAGCGAGCCGGTGAAGCGGACGCTGTCGATCAGCCCGTTCAGGGTGAGGGCGGCGTCCTCCTGGCCGCTCGGGTCGTGGGCCTGGTATCCGACGCACTCGCAGCCGTTGTCGGCGCCGAGCCCGAGGGTTGCCTCCTTCACGACCTCGGCCGGGCTTTCGCTGGTCGTGTCGATCGCGATGGCGCCGATCTCCTCGGCCTTGCGCAGCCGGTCCTGCTGGTGGTCGGCTACCCACACCCGGCCGGCGCCCTTGAGGATCGCCGAGTACGCGGCCATGAGCCCCACCGGCCCGGCGCCGTAGACGATGGTCTGGTCACCCGGCCCGACGCCGGCCATCTCGGTGGCGTGGTAGCCCGTCGGGAAGACGTCGGCAAGCATCACATAGTCCTTCTGCCGCTCGACGGCGTCCTCGCCGAGACGCAGGGCGTTGAAGTCGCCGTAGGGAACGCGCAGGTACTCGGCCTGACCACCTTGGTACGGCCCCATCTCGGCGAATCCGTAGGCGGCTCCCGCCAACGCGGGTTCCGGCTGCATGGTGAGGCAGTAGTTGGTCAGTCCCTTTTCGCACTGCTTGCAGAAACCGCAGGCGACGTTGAAGGGGAGGACGACGTAGTCGCCGACCTTCACCTTCCTGACGGCGGAGCCGACCTCGACCACCTCGCCGAGGTTCTCGTGCCCCATGCTGCGGCCCGGCTCGAAGGACGTCCGTCCCTCGTACATGTGCAGGTCCGAGCCGCAGATGTTGGTAGTCGTGATCCTGACCAGGATGTCGCAGGGGTGCTCGATCTTCGCGTCCGGCACGTCCCTGACGGTCACGGCACGCGGTCCTTCGTAAACGGCGGCCTTCATGGTCTCTCCTTTCAGGCCACTCCGGTCCGGCCGACCGAAGGGCGGCTGGGCGGGCTGTCGCTGTCCGTCCCGGGTCCCCGCACACGATTCCGGCGAAACGGACCGAAAGGGCTTGGCGAGGCGTGTCACCTCGGCCGTGAGGGAACCCGGCGGCCATGAACACCGAGCAAGGATTCCGGGGGTCGTACTGGATCGAGACCGCGCCGGGCCGCGAGCCCGCTCCCCCGCCGGCCGGGGGCCTCGCCGTCGATGTCGCGGTGGTGGGCGGCGGTATGGCGGGGCTCAGCACGGCCTGGGAGCTGGCCCGGCGCGGGCGTGAGGTGGCCGTTCTGGAGGCCGGACGGATCGCCGGCGGGGTCACCGGGCACACGACGGCCAAGCTGACCGTGCTGCATACGCTCGTGTACGACCGCCTGCGCCGCACCCGCGGCCGCGAAGGCGCGCGGCTGTACGCCCACTCGCAGTCAGCGGCGATCCGCCGCGCCGCCGAGCTCGTCGGCGACCTGGGCATCGAGTGTGCGTGGGAGGAGGCGGCGGCCTGCACATATGCCGAGGACCCGGAGTACGTGGCCCCGCTGCGGGCGGAGGCCGAGGCGGCTCGCGCCGCGGGCCTGCCGGCCGAGTTCGTCACCGGAACGGAGCTGCCCTACCCGGTGGCCGGTGCGGTCCGGGTGACCGGCCAAGCGCAGTTCCATCCCGTGAAGTACCTGCGTGCCCTGGCCGACGACCTGTGCCGGCGCGGCGGCGCCGTGTACGAGGGGACGCGCGTCACCGGACTCACCGAAGGCGAACCCTGTGTCCTCGCGACCGACGCGGGTGCGGAGGTACGGGCGCGCGAGGTCGTCGTCGCCACGCACTACCCCGTCTTCGACCGGGCCCTGCTCTTCACCCGGCTCTCCCCGCGCCGCGAGCTGGTCGTAGCGGGGGCCCTCGACGCCGACCGGGCGCCACGCGACATGTACATCACCCCCGAGCAGAACACCCGGTCCGTGCGCAGCGCCCCCTACGCCGACGGCAAACGCCTGCTGATCGTCACCGGCGAGCACTTCACCCCCGGCGCCCCTGGCATCGCCGACGTCGAGGAACGCTTCGGCCGGCTGACCGCCTGGGCCGAAAGCCGCTTCCCGGGCCTGACGCCCACCCACCGCTGGGCCACCCAGGACAACGACTCCACCGACTCGGTCCCCCTGGTAGGGCCGCTGCACCCGGGCAGCCGCCACACCTACGTGGCCACCGGCTTCGGCGGCTGGGGGCTGAGCGGCGGCATCATGGCCGGCCTGCTGATCGCCGACCTTGTCGAGGGCCGGGAGGTGGAATGGGCGGGCCTGTACGACCCGCGCCGAGTCGGTTCCGTGGTGCGTGAAGGCATGTCGTTCCTCAAGCACCAGGCCCACGTGGCCAGGCACTTCGTCGGCGACCGGCTGCCACCCACCACGGCACCCGCGCCCGAGGACCTCGCCCCCGGAGACGGAGCGGTGCTGCGCGTGGGCGGGCACCGGTGCGCAGTCCACCGGGACGACAGCGGTCAGCTCCATGCCGTCTCGGCCCGCTGCACCCACCTCGGCTGCCTCGTCGCCTTCAATCGGGCGGAACAGGCATGGGAGTGCCCGTGCCACGGCTCCCGCTTCGCCTCCGACGGCCGCATCCTCCAAGGTCCCGCCGTTCGGCCGCTGGAGCAGCGCGAGATCCAGTCGACGTGACAGCCCCGCAAGGCTGCCCCGCAAGGCTCTTTCGTTACGGCCGTGGTCCAGGGGTACTCGTGCAAGACCGTCGGCGTCGTCCGGCACCCGCATTCCCCGCACCCCGTGGAGCAGACCCGTGAGAGCGCTGGAGGTTCCACAATGACGGTCGAACCTCTCAGCACCGCTTCCCGGTTCCGCTGCTGGATCCCGCCGGGCGTCTACCGCCCGCAGACCGACACCGGGCTGCTCCGGCGGGCCCTGCACCGGGAGCGGATCACCAGCCGTACGGAAGTCCTGGACCTGTGCACCGGCAGCGGTGCGCTCGCGCTGGAGGCGGCCCGTCGGGGTGCACGAGTGACGGCGGCGGACATCTCCTGGCGGGCGCTCGCTACGGCCTGGTGCAATGCCCTGTTGAACGGGCAGGTGGTGCGGGTGCGCCACGGTGACCTGGTGTCCGCCGTCCCGGGCCGCCGTTTCGACCTCGTGGTCACCAACCCGCCGTACGTACCCGCCCCGCCCGGCAACGGCCCGCCCCGGGGCCCCACCCGCGCCTGGGACGCGGGGACGGACGGCCGCCTGTTCATCGACCGCATCTGCGCGGCGGCGCCGTCGGTCCTGCGCCCGGCGGGGCGGCTGCTGATGGTGCACTCGCACCTCAGCGGCGTCGAGGACACGCTGGCCGGCCTCCGGCAGGCCGGGCTGCGCGCGGAGGTCGTCGACCGTACCCGGGTGCCCTTCGGCCGCGTACTGCGCTCCCGGCTCGGCTGGCTGAGTGAACACGGCCTGCTGGCCGACTGCGCCGGCCCTACGACAGAGGAGCTGGTGGTGATCCGTGCCGAACGCATCTGAACGCCCCCGCCGGATCCGCGTCCAGCGCTTCGGTCCGCTCCTGGTGGAGGGGCCGGTGGAAGTCGTGGGCGAGGACGGCGAGGTGAGCGTGTCGCGGCGCTTCACCGTGGCCGTCTGCACCTGCCGCCGTACCCGGACCCCGCCCTGGTGCGACACCAGCCACCGCCGCCGTGCGAAACCGGACGAGGCATCGTGAGGACGAACGTACGTCTGCCGGAGCCACGCGGCCCGCTCTCGGCCGCGCTCACCGCCGTACTGCGTGAATCGGACTCCGGCCTGCCACCACTCCCCGCCGAAGCCGACCCCTATGGCGACGATCTCCAACTCGCCCTGTACATCCTCTACGAACTCCACTACCTCGGCTTCGACGGGGTACCCGACGGCCGCGAATGGGACCCCGAACTCCTCGGTCTGCGCGCCGGGTTGGAGAAACGCTTCCTGAGCGCGCTGCGCGCGGACGCACCGGTCGGCGCATCCGACACCGCCGTACAAGCCCTGGACGAGCTCCAGCTCGAACCGGTCGGCGAGGTCGACGGCAGCCTCTCCCACTTCCTCCGCGACCGCGGCACCCTCGACCACTTCCGCGAGTACGCCGCGCTGCGCTCGCTCTACCACCTCAAGGAGGCCGATCCGCACGCCTGGGTGATCCCCCGGCTGCGCGGGCGAGCCAAGGCCGCCATGGTCGCGGTGGAGTTCGACGAGTTCGGCGCCGGCCACGCGGACGAGATCCACGCCCAGCTGTTCGCCGACCTGATGGCGGACCTGGGCCTGGACACGTCGTACGGTCACTACGTCGACGCCGTACCGGCCGAGGCTCTGGCCACCGTCACCATGATGTCCCTGTTCGGCCTGCACCGGGCCCTGCGCGGAGCGCTGATCGGCCACTTCGCGACCGTCGAGGTCACCTCCTCCCCTGCCTCCCGCCGCCTGGCCGAGGCCCTGCGCCTGATGGGTGCGGGCCCGGCGGCCGTCCGCTTCTACACCGAGCACGTCGAGGCGGACGCGGTGCACGAACAGGTTGTACGGCACGAGGTCGTCGCCGGACTGCTGGCGGACGAGCCGCAGTTGGACGCCGACGTGGTCTTCGGGATCCGCGCGACAGGCCACCTGGAGGACCGCCTCGCCGCCCGGGTGCTGGACGCCTGGCGGCACGGCCGGCCCGCACTGCTCCCCGCTCAGGGACGTTTCGCCCGGCCTGTGTCGGTCGCGCACCTCCACCCGCGCACAGACGCACCTCCGCCGTTGACGGCAGCGGCGACGGAGGCCGGTGCTGTCAACGGCGGGGCGAGGCGGTTCGCCGGTTAATGGTGCGGATTTCCCGCAGAGCGGGTACGCATTGCGGTGCCGGCAGCCTCGATTAATTCGTCGCGATATTCGCGATTCACCAAGGCATCATCCAGATTCCATTGCCCTTGGCAACGCAATTGAACCCGGTGAGACGGCCCTCCTGGGCGAGCTTGTTACCCAGGGTCTGACATTCGAGGTAGGACGCGGTCCAGTGCGGGGCCAGGTTGGTCTCCGCAGCAGCGGTGCCGGCCGCGGCCAGGGGCAGCACGACGGCCGCGGTGGCCACCGCGGCCGCAGCCGCGACCTTGATACGCAAATTCTTCATATGCTGTCTCCAATCTCCGGGCGGCAGTGCGCTACCGCCGAATTCAATGAGAATGACTGACATGCGGGAGGCTAGCGCAATTCCGACTTTCGCAGCCTCCGTGACAAGTCGGAGACAAGGTGCAGACAAGAATTTCCGCAACGCACCGACTCCAGCATCGCGCCGCAGTCGCCCCATACGACGAACAGCGCGCAGCCGGGCACCACGGCAAGACCCAGCAGCGGGGCCTGGTTGACGAGCGCCAGGGAGACGCCCAGCAGGCCGAGGTTGAGCAGCGCGAGCGGCCAGCGGCGCACCGAGGCGTAGCAGGCCGCCAGGAGGGTGTGCCGGGAGACGGTCGGGTTCTCGGCCGGGTCTTCGGCCAGCCCGGCCATGGCGACGACTCCGGAGCTGAGGGCGAGAAGGATCACCACGGTCAGCAGCGGCGCCAGGGCGGACCCGAGGGCGGATCCCCAGAGGGCGGCCAGGTCGGTGGCCGCCACGGCGATCAGCAGGACGAAGGGGGTCCAGCCGAGGAGCGCCCGGGTGAACAGGCGCCGGTAGCCGCGGAACAGGTCGGCCACCGGCGCCCGTTCGTCGTCGGCGGTGCGCCTGAGGTAGGCGAACACCGCGGCGAGGGAGGGGCCGGCCCCGAGCGAGAGCAGGCCGAAGAAGACCGGGTACCGCCAGGGTTGGTGCTCGGCGGCCAGGGCCAGCAGCAGCGGCAGGCTGGTGACCGCCACGCCGAGGTTGACCACCAGGACCCGGTGGACATGGGACCAGATGAGGTCCCACGAGTCGTGGCCGACGTTCAGCCGGAGCCTGCGCCCGGTCGCTGGTGTGCTCGGTGTGCTCGGTGTGCTCATCCCCGCCACCTCACTTCATCCCGCTGGTGGCGATGCCCTGGACGAAGTACCGCTGGCCGAGCAGGAAGACCACCAGGATCGGCAGCACCGACAGCACCGAGCCGGTCATGATCATCGCGTACTCGGAGCTGTACATGCCCACGAACGACCGCAAGCCGAGCTGCACCGTCCACAGGTTGTTGTCCGTCAGGTAGATGAACGGACCCATGTAGTCGTTCCAGGTGTTGACGAAGGTCAGCAGCGCGAGGCTGGCCAGCGCGGGCCTCGACAGCGGCAGCACGATCCGCGCCCAGATGCCGTACTCGGTCAGCCCGTCCAGCCGCGCGGCCTCGCTGAGCTCGTCCGGGATGGTCAGGTAGAACTGGCGCATCAGGAAGACGCCGAACGCCCCGAACGCCTGGAGCAGGATCAGCGACAGGTGCGTGTTCACCAGGCCCAGCTTCTGCATCATGATGTACTGCGGCACCATGTACGCCTGCCACGGCACCGCGATGGTGGCGATGTAGGCCATGAAGACGGCATCGCGCCCGGGAAAGCGCATCTTCGCGAAGCCGTAGGCCGCGAAGCTCCCGGTCAGCACCTGCAGTGCGGTGATGACGACGCTGAGGAACAGCGAGTTCCCCATATAAGTCCACAACGGGATCTCGGTCCAGATGTCGGAGAAGTTCTCCCAGCGGAAGGACTTCGGTATCCACTGGATCGGGACCGTGAAGACCTCGTTGTCCGTCTTCAGCGAGGACACCAGCATCCAGATGAACGGCAGCAGGACCGCGGCCGACAGCACCGTCAGCACCACGTACAGCAGGGCCCGGCCGACGGGCCGCAGCGCCGTCGTCTTCATCGCTCGTTCCTCCGCTGGAATCGGAACTGGGTCACGGTGATGATCAGGACGATGAGGAACAACACCATGGAGATGGCCGAGGAGTAGCCGAACCGGCCCTGGGTGATGCCCTCTCGGAAGATGAGCTGGGACAGCACCAGCGTGGAGCGGCCGGGGCCGCCCTCGGTCATGACCTGCACCAGGTCGAAGACCTTGAAGCTGGAGACCGTCAGCATGACCAGGACGAAGAAGGTCGTCGGCCGCAGCGACGGCACCGTGACATGCCAGAACCGCTTCCACGCACCGGCGCCGTCCACCCTGGCCGCCTCGTACAGCTCCGCCGGGATGGCCTGGAGCCCCGCCAGATACAGCACCATGTAGTAGCCCATGTCCCGCCACACACTGGTGATGATGATCGCGGGCAGCGCCCAGTCGGTGTCGGTGGTCCACCCCGGCGGATGGGCCGTCCCCACGGCCTTCAGCAGCTGGTTCACCGGACCGGCGTCCGGGCTGAACAGCATGTTCCACACCACGGCCACCGCGACGAGCGAGGTGATGTAGGGGAAGAAGAAGGCCGTACGGAAGAAGGCGACGCCGCGCAGCTTCTGGTTGAGCAGCACCGCGAGGCCCAGGGAGGCCGCCATGGTGAGCGGGATGTGCCCGGCCGCGTACCAGGAGGTGTTGGACAGCGCCGTCCAGAAGTTGTCGTTGTCCCACATCCGGCGGAAGTTGTCGAGCCCGATCCACTGGGGGGTGTTGTACGAGTTCCAGTCGGTGAACGACAGCAGCAGCGTAAAGACCACCGGGACCAGGGTCAGGGCGGCGAAGCCCAGCAGGTTCGGCAGGATGAAGCTCCAGCCCACCAGCGCGGTGCGGCGGCGGCGCCGCTTGAGGGCCGCGGTGTTGGAGGTCTTGCCGGGGCCGCGGGCGCCGGAGGTCTTGTCGAGGCCGCCCGTCGTCTTGGCCGTGGCCGTGGCCGTGGCTGCGGTTGTGGCCGCAGCCGCAGCCGTGGCGCCGGAGATCTCGCTCATTCGACTTCGGACTTCACGCGGGATTCCATCTCCTCGATGCCCTTGTCGATGGACTTCTCACCGGACATCACCAGCTCGTGCTCCTCCTTGAGGATCTGGTCGATGTCGGAGGACTTCGGGCTGACCGGCATCTCCAGCTTGACGGTGTCCGGGCTCATGGCCTTCTTGGACAGGTCGTCGTTCGGCATGCCCTTGACGCCGAAGAAGTTCTTCATGACCGCGTCATCCGTGTAGGACGGCACGACGCCGACCTTGGCGATCGCGGCCGCTCCCTTCGGGCCGGAGGCCCACAGTACGAACTTCTTCGCCGCCGCGGAGTTCCTGGCCTTCTTGTTCACGGCGAACGCGGTCGGGGAGCCGAAGGTGACCGTCTTGCCGTTCGCGCTGGTCTGCGGCAGCGGTGCCATGCCCCAGTCGACGTCGTTCTTGCCCTCGGCCTTCAGCTGCAGCAGACGGGCGGCCAGCCAGGTGCCCATGGGCACCATCGCGGTCTTGCGGGTGGAGAACATCGCGTCGTAGGTGGTCTGCTGGGTCTTGGCCGTGGCGAACGGCATCACGGCGCCGGACTTCTGCAGGTCCAGTGCCATCTCGTACTGCTTCTTGAAGAACCCGTAGTCGCCGCTCAGCTGGTCCCCGCCGGTCTGCGCGGCGGCGATCGCCTGCACCACCGAGCGCCAGGTCTGGTGGTAGGTGCCGTAGACCTTGGCCGAACCCGAACCGGTGGTGAGCTTCTTGGCCAGCTCGGCGTAGTCGGACCAGGAGAGCTTGGACAGATCCGCGCCGCTCTTCTTGAGGAGGTCCTTGTTGTAGAAGAGCACCCAGAAATCCTGCCGGTACGGCACGGCGTAGTAGTCGCCCTTGAGGTCGAAGGCGTCGAGGCCGGAGTACTTGGCCTTGTCGAGCTTGTTGACGTCGGTGGTGAGCGACTGGAGCTGGCCACGCGTGCCGTAGCGGGCGTAGTCGGTGACGTTCTTCATGGTCAGCACGTCGGTGCTGTCACCGCCGGAGAGCATGGTGGTGACCTTGTTGGAGTAGTCGGCGGAGAGGATGTCGACCGGCTGTACGTCGATGTCCTTGTTCTCGGCCTCGAATCCGTCGATCAGCGCCTTGAACTCGGGGGTCTTCTCGTAGTCCCATACCGCGACCTTGACGATGGTCTTGCCGTCGGCGGTCTTGCCACTGCCCTCGCCGTTGCCACAGCCGACGGCGAGCAGGGACAGCGCGACGGCCGCGGTCAGGCCTCTGACGGGTCCTTTGAGGGTGCGTATCACGGGAGCGGCTCCTTGTGATGAGGGGTTGTGATGCGGGAGGTGCGTGTCGCGGGGGGTGGTGGTGCGAAGAGTCCTGGTGTCCTGGTGGGGTGAGCGGGGCTCGGGGTGCGGCGCCCGGGGGGTTTGGGCGCCAGGCGGCTCAGGCGTTCAGAGGCTCAGGCGTTCAGAGGCTCAGGCGTTCAGAGGCTCAGGCGTTCAGAGGCTCAGGCACTCACGCGCTCAGGCCGAGCGCCAGCGCCTCCGCGG
The DNA here is from genome assembly GCF_042734105.1 of Streptomyces sp. NPDC059679. NCBI lineage: Bacteria > Bacillati > Actinomycetota > Actinomycetes > Kitasatosporales > Streptomycetaceae > Streptomyces > Streptomyces sp. NPDC059679. The sequence continues at coordinate 77,749 of NZ_JBHWES010000010.1, forward strand.
TGATCTCGGACTGCAGGGGTTCGCGCGCGGTCCACCGGGCCAGCTCGTCCATGGCGTGGTCGGTGAGGCGCCCGATCTCCGTGCCGAGCGAGCCCGCGATATGCGGGGTGATCATCACGCTGGCCTGGTGTCTCAGTGGCGAGTCGATGGGCAGGGGCTCGGGGTCGGTGACGTCGAGGATGGCGAAGAGGCGTCCGGAGGCGCATTCGGCGGCGAGCGCGACGGAGTCGATGAGACTGCCGCGCGCCGTGTTGATCACGGTCGCGTGATCGGGAAGCAGGCTGAGCTGGTCGGCGCCGATGAGGTGGTGGGTCTCCCGGAGTTCGGGAGCGTGCAGGGACAGCACATCGACGCGCGGAAGCAGTTCCTCCAGCGGGACCAGGGCGGCGCCCGCCCGCTTCACCTCCTCCGCGTCGGCGTACGGATCGGCGACCAGGCAGGTGGTGTCCCCGAGGATCTTGAGCAGGTCGACCACCCGGCGGCCGATCCGCGAGAAGCCGACGATCCCCACGGTCCGGCCGAAGTTGGACAGGTCGCCGTATCCCGACACCGTGCCCCAGCCCTGGTAGGCGCGTTCCTCGTCGGCGGCGAGGAACGGGGCCTTCTTGCCGGCGAAGATGATGGCCGCCAGGGTGTACTCGGCGACGGGGATCGCATTGGCGTCCGCGCCGCTGGTCACCTGGATCCCACGGCGCCACACCTCCTCGCCCACCAGCCCCCGCACACTGCCGGCGCAGTGCAGCACCGCCCGCAGCGCGGGGGCCGCGGCGATCCGCTCCGGCGTCAGCTTGGGCGCGCCCCAGGACGTGAGCATGACCTCCACGTCCGCCAGGCGCGCCCGCACCGCCGGATGGTCGAGGTCGTCGGTCCAGACCGGGTCGCCCAGGTTCACCAGATCCGCCAGCCGCGCCAGCCGGGCGGAGTCGAAGTGCGCGTCGAAGCTCGGCCTGCTCATGACGACCAGCGCGTTGGGCTTCGTCTGCATCGGGCGTCGAGTCCTTCCCTAGGCCGGTCTGGACCGGCACCGTTGCCATCTGACGCGAAATCGCGAAATCGCGAAGTTGCTATGTCCCGCTGAATCCCGTGTTGCGTAGAACACATTGGAACCCGCCGAACACGTTGGAACAGGGATAGTGGTCAGCAGCACATATCCGCCATAGATCGAACACAATCGAAGCGATTCGTTCAGATTCGAACAGGCCATCAGGCCGTCGACCGAGGGGGCCCGATGAGCGCAGACCGACCTTTCGCCCTTCAGCGCAGGGAACGCCTGATGGACGAGGTGCGCCGGCACGGCACCGTGCGGGTCCGTGACCTCGCCCGGCTGCTCGACGTCAGCGAACTGACCGTACGGCGGGATATCACCGCCCTCGCCGCCCGCGGCCTGCTCACCAAGGTGCACGGCGGCGCCACCCTGCCGACCGATCTCGACCAGGCCCCGGCCCGTCGGCCCCGCCCCACGCCTGTGCCGTTCACGATCGGCATGGTCGTACCCTCCCTGGACTTCTACTGGCCGTCGATCGTCAGCGGCGCCCGCTCGGCGGCGGCCGGCCTCGGCGTCCAGCTCCAACTGCGCGGATCGAGCTACGACCAGGCCGAGGACCGCCGCCAGATCAGCCGGCTGATCGAGGCCAAGCAGGTCCAGGGGCTGCTGCTGGCGCCCAATCTGGAGGGCAACGGGGTCGACGAGATGATCGACTGGATCGGCAATCTGCCGGTGCCGACGATCCTCGTGGAGCGGCAGACCCCGCAGTGGACGCCGACCCCGCGCCAGCTGGAGTGGGTGCGCAGCGACCACGCGCTCGGCATGGAGCTGGCCGTACGCCACCTCCACGAGCACGGCCACCGCCGGATCGGTCTGGTGCTGTCCAAGGGCAGCCCGACCTCGGCCCACCTCGCCCAGGGCTGGCTGAAGGCATGCACGGAGCTGGATCTGCCCAGCGAGTTCGTGGTCCGCGAAAGCGTCGCCCTCGACCAGCCGGGCCACCGGCAGATCATCGAGGGCATCCTCGACCGGTGCCGCGGGTCCCGGATCACCGCGCTGATCGTGCACAGCGACCCAGACGCGATGTCGGTCGCCCAATACCTCGCCGAACAGGGGTACTCCATCCCCGATGACATGGCCCTGGTCAGCTACGACGACGAGGTGGCCCATCTCGCGGAACCGTCGATGACGGCCGTACGCCCGCCCAAGGCCCGGGTCGGCCGGGTGGCGGTCGAGATGATGGTGTCCAGGCTCATGGAGGGCAAGCGCCGCCCGGCGCAGCGCGTGCTCATCCTGCCGGAGCTGATCCTCCGTGATTCGTCGGTCAAGCGGGCCCGGGCGCTGTGAGGGCGCGACGGACCCGCCCGGTGACGCAAGGCCAGTAGGGCGTCGGCGGGTCGGAGCGGACCGAGCCGGTCAGGGGGCCGCCGGGGGCACCGCGACCGCAGGCAGCTCAACGTCGGTGGTGAGACCGTCCGGCCAGGTCAGCCGGGCCCGATGGCCACCGTCGGAACCCGGGTGGACGGAGACGGCAGGATCGGGCCCGCCCTGGTCGCTCTGGCTGCCGCCCTCGAGGGCCACCACGGCCGCGAGCACATCGCCGTACGGCACACCGTCCGTGGCCAGCCACGGCGTCGCGGTCCGGGCGCCGAGCGGGCTGTCGTCCTTCCCGGTGGCGACTCCACCGCGGTGCAGCCCTCGCAGGCCGCGCAGCGACGAACGCAGGGACGCGGTGCCCGCCTCCGCGTACGGCCCGGAACCCGCGCGGCCGGTGCCCGCGCGACCAGTGCCCGCCCACGTCTCGGGCGGGGTGCCGGCCGCGACCGGCCAACCGCCCATCCGCACAGAGCCCCCGCTCCGGCCCGCCGCCGATGCCGGGGCGTCCACCCTGACGAGCCGTACCTCAACCCCCGCGCGCAGCACCGAGGCGACGGTGACCACGGGCCCCGGCGTCGTCGGCCCGGTCCGGCCGGAGCCGTGGTCGGGCGAGTCGTCGGCGCCGCTGTCGACCCAGCGCACCGGCCCCCGGGAGGCGGCGGCGAGCACACCGCCGGGAAGCTCAAGGGCGAACAGCGTCTCGAACCCGGTGCGGTGGCTGGCCCGGCCGTCCTCGTCGAGCAGTACGACCGCGTTGTCGACCGGGTCGGCCGCCGACGCGGCGGTCAGCGGGGGCACGGTGGCGGTGGAGTAGCCGAGCCGTGCGTACAGCGGCGAGTCCGCGCTGGTGTCGCCGGGACGCGCGTGGTCGGTGCCGTGGTTGAGCACCACCGCGATCCCGTCGCGGCGCCGCGCGGAGACCAGCCAGCCGGGCGCCTCGACGACCCGTACGACGTCCCCGGTCTCCACCGGCAGCGGGAGTTCCGGTTCCGTCCATACGGGGTGGTCCTCGGGCAGCATCAGGCCGAGCATGCCCTTGGCCGCCCAGTACGGCGAGGCGGGCCCGGAGTAGGACTGCCGCATCGCGGGCCAGGCGGCGTGCCAGCCGAGGTTGAGCAGTCCGTCCCCGTCGGGGGCTCCGCGTTCGGCGAAGTGCCGGACGATGCCACTGGCCGCGCGGCGTACGAGTCCCGGCGGTTGCCCGCCCTCCCCGGTGATCGCGCCGACCCAGAAGGGCGCGGCGGCGGCGAAGCGGTAGGTGAGGCTGCGTCCTTGCAGCAGCGGGGAGCCGTCCGCGCCGACCAGGCACACCGCGTCGTCGAGATAGCGCGTAAGGTCCGCGGCCCAGGTCTCCCGGAGGGCCGGCGGGCACAGCGTGCCGGTGACGTCGAACAGGTGGGTCCACAGCAGCGGATACAGATGCAGCGCCCAGCCCGTGTAGTGGTCGAAGGCCCGCTCCTGCCCGTCGCTGAGCCAGCCGCCCGTCCGGCGCAGCGAGGCGTGGACGGCCAGGTCCTCCTCGATATCGGCGGCCGACCACGGTCCGCCGACCTCCCGCAGGAACGACTCGACGACGATCCTGAACCAGACCCAGTTGATGGGCGGATAGGGCTGTCCGACGACGGTCCCCAGCCAGTCGATGACCCGCTCGCGCACCCCGTCGTCGAGCCGGTCCCACAGCCAGGGCTTGGTCAGTTGCAGCACCAGGGCGATGGAGGCGGCCTCGACCTTGGCCTGGCCGAGTTGGTCGGGGCGGGGCCACGCCTCGGGCGAATGCGGATCGGTGCCCGCCGCCAAGCCGCGCGCGTACCGCTCCAGCAGCCCGCCGAGCAGCCCGCCGGGGTCCGCGCCCCGCTCCCCCGCGACGCGGAACCCGGCGAGCAGGAAGGTGCGGGCGAAGCCCTCAAGGCCGTCGGAGACCGCGCCGTTCGCGCTCGCCGGACCCGGCAGGTCGATCCGGGCTCCCGCCGGGGAGGCGTACGGCTGGGCGGCGGCGAGCATCCGGTCGGCGAGCGCGGTCCAGTGCGCCCTGGTCCAGCCGGTGTACGGGGCGAGGTCCCGGTCCTCGTCAGGCGACACTGCTTCCTCCGGAAGGCGGTGGTGGGTGATGGATGGATGGATGGCGTTGCCACCTCATCCCGTGACATAGTCCCGAGTCAACGATTTCGAACAGAATCGATCAGGAGAGATAATGGGCCTGGTAGAGCCGGAGCCGGAGTCCCCCGCGTACCGCTCCCTGCGGAGCCGACTGGCCCCGGCCCTGAGCCCCAATCCGCTGGTCGAAGTCCTACGCGATGCTCCTATGCGGCTCCCCGTCCCCACGGTCACCGCGCGCCCGGTATGGGAGGCGGTGGACGCCGGCACGCGGGAGGGGCTGCTGGAGGAGGCCGCGGCCGAACTCCGCCGGAACGCACCGGCCTTGACCGCATCCGACTGGGCCCGGACGTTCCGCGACGGAGTGCGGACCGCGTACGAGGACAACGCCGGGCGGCTGCGCGAGCGGGCCACGCTCTTCGTACTTGCCGCCACACTCACCGGCGAGGTGGCACCGGCCGACGCCCCGCCCGGTGCCGCCCCGTACCTCGACGCCGCGGCCGACGCCCTGATGGCCCTGGCCGAGACCAGCACTTGGTGCTGGGCGCCGCACGACCGCTACGCCAAGGCCCGCGACGAAGTGCTGCCGGACCCGGACGAGCCGTTCCTCGACCTGGGGGCCGCCGAGGTGGCGTCCCTGCTGGGCTGGGCCGACCACGTACTCGGCCCGCATCTGGACACTCGCGTCCCCGGGCTGCGCAGGAGGCTCCGGCGCGAGGTGGACCTGCGGGTGCTGACGCCGTTCGAGCGCACCCGGGACTGGCACTGGATCGGGCTCGACGGGGACGCCCACAACTGGAACCCCTGGATCCATGGGGCGGTTCTCGCCGCGGCCCTCCTGCTGACCGACGACGAGGAACGGCGGGCCCGGCTCGTACGGCTCGTCGTCGAGGGCCTGGACCACTACCTCGCCGTACTCCCCGACGACGGCGGGATCGACGAAGGCGTCGCGTACTGGTGGCAGGGCGCCGGCCGGCTCCTGGAAGCCCTCGACCTGCTCGCCGACGCCGGCGGCCCCGCGCTCGACGCCCGCGACCTGCCCGTATTCGGTCCGCTCAGCAAGTTCCCGCACCGTATGCACCTCGCCGGCGACTGGTACGTCAACGCCGGCGACGCCCCCGCCCGGCTGTGGCTCGACCAGCCCTGGCACCTGCTCTTCCAGTGGGGCGAGCGACTGACCGACCCCGACGTCCGTGCGCACGCCCTGGCATGCGCACGCGGAGGACCGACCGTACGCCCCCGGGCTGGCCTCGGCCGAGCACTCGCCGGACTCTGCGCCCCACACTGGCGCCACGCCCTGGCCACAACCGATGTGGCTGACGGCGATGCCCCCTGGGCGGCACGGGAGACCTGGCTGCCCCGGGTCCAGGTCCTCGTCGCCCGGGAGACGCCGGGCACTGCCGCGGGCCTGACCCTGGCGGCGAAGGCGGGCCACAACGGCGAGCGGCACAACCACCTCGACGTCGGCTCGTACTGGGTCGCCCTGAACGGCCGCCCCCTGGTCGTCGACATCGGCCAACCGACCTACACCGCCGCCAGCTTCGGCCCCGACCGCTACCAGGCATGGCCCCTCCAGAGCGCCTGGCACAACGTCCCCGAGCCGGGCGCCGAGCAGCAACCAGGCCCGGACCACGGTGCGGCCGACGTACGCGTCGACCTGACCCCAGCCGCAGCCACCCTGCACGCCGACCTCGCCGCTGCGTACCCGACGGGCCTGCTGCGCACCTGGCGCCGCTCCTTGCGACTGGTGCGCGCCACGGCGGACACCCCGGCACACGTCCTGATCGAGGACCGCTGGACGCCAGATCGCGCTACCCCAGTACTGCTACGGCACATCCTGTCGGGAGCCGTCGAACTGGCCGAGGGGCAGGCACAGGTCACCGCCGACGGCTGCTCGTTGCTGATCACCTGGGACCCGGGGCGCGCCACCGCCCGGCTCGAACACCGCGATCTCGACGACCCGTTGCTGCGCGAGTCGTGGGGAGAGCGGCTGACGAGGCTCACCCTGACTGTCGCGGCTCCTTCTGACGGGGAGCCGTTCACCGTTCGGATGAAGCGGTCACGGTGAGAAGGCCGTCAGTGCAATGGCGTCAGCAGAGCGTTCACCCGGACCGCTATATCGTGATCCTCAAGACGTACGGAGGCCTGGGCACCGAGATCGTACGCAATCCGTCGCAGCACCTTCAGCCACTCGGCGACGAACGAGCGGATCTCGACCGTCAATTGACTTCTTTCGTTGAGAAGGGACTCATAACTTCCGGACACGGCTATCCAGCGGGAATCGATTCTCAGCAATTCTCCGTCCCGACGGATCTGCCATTCAGTGGAGAAGGTGTCCGACCCCCAGTAGACCCGCGTTTCGGAGAACTCCGCACGCTGAATCTCCTCAAGCAGCGGCACTAGGTCGTCGAGCAGCACCGGAATATCGTAGCGATACTCCAGCAGCACCGGAATCCGGTTCCAGACCAAGACCGCATGCTCGGTCTCCAGAGGATAGAGCTGACCCACCGCGTCGGCCATGTCATCAGCGGTTTCAACCTTCAGAACCTCGGGACATCCCGATTGGATATAAAAGCTCACCAACGCCCCTATCGGGTCACACTTCCCGTCCCCGCCATTCCCCGGCTCTAACACCACCCAGGACTCCCGCAACGCGAAACCCGAGGGCATACGCCTTCACCATGCGGGTATCCGAGGGGCCGCTCATCGCTGTACTGATTCCGCGCTCGAAGGAAGCCCCATGCTAATGGCACACCCCGCGGTCCCGCGCAACCTCGTCCAGCAGTACGAAACCCCGCAAGCGCTGAACGCCAGGCCGACGGCGGGAGCGGATGGGCAATGAACGGCACACCCCCGCGCGAAAGCCCACTCGGGCCAGACGATCTTGAGGAAGCGGCCGCCAAGCTGTCCGATCAGCGGGACCGCCTCCACGCGGAGATCGCCACCGCACGGGAAACCGAGTCGGCCCTCCGCCGCGCCTGCGCCCTGGACGCCGCGGACGTCGGCGCGACCACCCTCGCCATCGAGGAACTGCACACCCGTACCGACGCCGCCACCACCCTCCTGGAACGGACCCTCGCCGCGCTAACCCGCATCCAGGACGGCACCTTCGGCACCTGCACCACCTGTGGCGCCCCCATCGCCCCGGAACGGGTCATGGCCATGCCGCACGCCGAGCGGTGCGTCGCCTGCACCGAGCGGCAGAGTGGGCCCTGAGCGAAGCGCCAGATAACGCGCTAGATCTGGCCGAGGTCAATCTCCACCGGAAACGGAGCCGCGACCTTCACCACGCCCGTGAACCCGTCCCCGTCCCGATAGGTCCTGGTCGCTGGGTCGAGGACGTAGGTGTACACCAGCGGGACGCCTGTCGCGGTCTGCTCGATCCGCCAGTAGAAGGCGATCCCGGCCTTGGCGTACTGGTCCACCTTCACGATCCGGTCGGTGGTCTCCGACCCGGGGGATACGACCTCGGCGACCAGCAGCACATGCTCGGGGCGGGTGGGCGTGATGTCGATCGCCTCCGCGCGGTACACAACCACGTCCGGGTGGCGATTGGTGAGCGGCCCACGTCCTGCAGCCGGACGCCGAAGTCCGTGTCGGCGTTCCAGTCAGGTCCCGCGGCGGTCTCCAGGGCGTTCGCGAGGATACGAGCCAGGCGGTTGTGCCGCTTGGACGCGCGGGGGCTCACCACGACCATCCCGTCCACGATCTCGACGCCCGCGCACTGCTCCTCGGACCAGGAGTCGTACTGCTCGGCCGTGATCTGCTCGCGTAGTGCAGCCACGTCGTCAGGCGCTCGGGCCGGCCACCACGTCGCCCTCGGACTCCGCCGCACCGGCAGGGGTGTCACTCAACCCGAGGCGCAGGTGCTCCACGTGGTAGAGGGCCTGGTCGAGGAGTTCGGCGACGTGGTTGTCGTACAGCGCGTACACCACGGAGCGCCCCTTGCGGGTGCCGGTCACCAGCCCGAGGTTGCGCAGCAGGCGGAGTTGGTGGGAGCAGGCCGACTGCTCCATGCCCACCTCGGCGGCCAGTTCGGTGGCCGCGAGGGGGCCCTCGCGCAGCCGGGCGAGGATCAGCAGTCGGGAGGGGGTGGCCAGCGCTTGCAAGGTCGTGGCGACCTTGGCGGCACCGGCCGCGTCCAGGCGCGCACGAGGGACGGTGCTGGCGGGGGTTGCGGCTCCATGACCCATGCGGTCATCGTACGCCGACGCCTCATGAATGCATGAATCATTGTTCATTCATTCCTGTTACGGTGGTGGCGTCGGATGCGATTCCTCCCGCCTGTGAAGGACCACTGCCGCGATGACGTCCACACTCACCCGCTCCGCCCCGACCCCCGGCGCTGCCCGCGACGCGGTGGCGCCGCCCAGGCGCCGTACGCGGATCTTCGCCTTGCCCGAAGCCCGCTGGGCGGCTGCCGCGCTGGTGCTGTTCCTGGTCGGCCTGCCGCTGTATCTGCTGGGGGCGCCGGGGTGGGCATGGGGTCCGCTGTTCGCGCTCGTGTACGTGACGGGCGGCTGGGAGCCCGGCTGGGCGGGCCTTCAGGCGCTCAAGGACAAGACCCTCGACGTCGACCTGCTCATGGTCGTCGCCGCACTCGGCGCGGCGGCGATCGGGCAGGTGCTGGACGGCGCCCTGCTGATCGTCATCTTCGCCACCTCCGGCGCACTGGAGGCCATCGCCACCGCCCGCACCGCCGACTCCGTACGCGGTCTCCTCGACCTCGCCCCGGCCACCGCCACGCGCCTCGCCGACGACGGCGGGGAGGAGACGGTGCCCACGGAGCGGCTGCGCGTGGGCGACACGCTTTTGGTGCGGCCCGGGGAGCGCATCGGCGCCGACGGCCGGGTGCTGGACGGGGCGAGCGACGTCGATCAGGCCACCATCACCGGCGAGCCGCTGCCGGTGGCCAAGGAGACGGGCGACGAGGTGTTCGCCGGCACCCTCAACGGCACCGGGGCGCTGCGGGTGAAGGTCGAACGCGATCCGTCGGACTCGGTGATCGCCCGCATCGTGGCCATGGTCGAGGAGGCCGCCGAGACCAAGGCCCCCACCCAGTTGTTCATCGAGAAGGTCGAACAGCGCTACAGCCTCGGCATGGTCGCCGCCACCGTGGCGCTGTTCGCGCTCCCTCTCGTCTTCGGCGCCGCTCTGCAACCGACGTTGCTGCGGGCCATGACCTTCATGATCGTCGCGTCTCCCTGCGCGGTGGTGCTGGCCACCATGCCCCCGCTGCTGTCCGCGATCGCCAACGCCGGACGCCACGGCGTGCTCGTTAAGTCCGCCGTGGTGATGGAACGCCTCGGGCAGATCGACGCCGTGGCCCTCGACAAGACCGGCACCCTCACCGAGGGCACCCCGAAGGTGACGGACATCCGCCCGCTGCCCGCCTCCGACCTGACCGAGGACGCGCTGCTACGGCTCGCGGCGGCGGCCGAGCACCCCAGCGAACACCCCCTGGCCCGCGCCGTCGTGGACGCCGCGCGTGACCTCCGTCTCCCCCCGGCTGAGGATTTCAACTCCAAGCCCGGCACGGGCGTGACCGCCCGCGTCGACGGCCAGGCCGTCGCGGTCGGCAGCCCGGCCCGGCTCCTGGCCGACCGCGCCGACCACCCCGCCGCGGCGCTCGCCGAGCGACTGGAGCGCGAGGGCCGTACCGCCGTCCTGGTCCTGGTGGACGGCGCCCCGGTCGGCGTACTGGGCATCGCCGACCGCCTCCGCGACGAGGCCACCGCCACCGTCGCCGCCCTGGCCGCGCTCACGGGCACCGCGCCGGTCCTCGTCACCGGCGACAACCCGCGCGCCGCCGCGCGCCTGGCCGACGAGGTCGGCATCGCGGACGTACGGGCGGGACTGCTGCCGCAGGACAAGGTGGCGGCGGTGAGGGAGTTGGCGGCCGCCGGGCGAAAGGTCCTGGTCGTCGGCGACGGCGTCAACGATGCCCCTGCTTTGGCCGCCGCCCACACCGGCATCGCCATGGGCCGCGCCGGCTCCGACCTCGCCCTGGAGACCGCCGACGCGGTGGTGGTGCGAGACGAGTTGGCCACCATTCCGACTGTTGTCGCGCTCTCCCGCCGCGCCCGGCAGCTTGTGGTGCAGAACCTGGTCATCGCCGGGACCTTCATCACCGGTCTGGTGGTGTGGGACCTGGCCGGGACGCTGCCGCTGCCGCTGGGTGTCGCGGGCCACGAGGGCTCCACGGTGATCGTCGGTCTCAACGGTCTGCGGCTGCTGGCTGATGGCGCGTGGCGTCGCGCGCGGGGCTCGGGGGACCACGGGTAAGCGGCGAGACCGCCCCCGCATGCTGTGGCGTGCCAATATGGAAAGTCTCGACGGCGTGAGGGGGCGTCAGATGAGCGCCTGGATGCGGTGGCTGCTGGCGGAGGTGGGGTCGCTGGCGGTATTCGGATTGTTCGTGTGGCTGGGGGAGTTGGTGTTGCCCTGGGACCGGCCGGAGCGCATCGGGACGGGTGCGGGGGCTGGAGCTGTGGTGGCTGGGGTGCTGGTGGCGTGGGTGTCCACGCTGTCCGGGTCCCCGGCTCCGCCGCCGCCCGCGCCGCCGTCGCCTGGGGCGGGTTCGGGTGGGCCTACGGCGTCCGGGGAGCGGTCAGTGGCGGTGGTGGACAACTCAGGTGTCATCGTCACGGGTGACGGAGGCACGGTTCAGCGGTGAGCGGGGAGATCGTGCCGCCCGCGTCCGGGGACCGCTCGGCGGTGGCGGGTAGCAATTCCGGGGTGGTCGCGACCGGTGACCACAACCACATCGAGCACCGGACGGTGGTTCTGCCTGCGGGGGGTCTGAGCGCGGCGGTGGCGGATGACGCCGTAGTGCGAGTGAACAACCTCCCGACGCCTGACAGCGCGGTGTTCCGGGGCCGGGATGAAGCGCTGGCCGCGCTGGAGGCGTTACCGGCGGCCGGGGCGGGGGTGGTGGCGCAGAGTGTGCGTGGGCTGGGTGGTGTCGGCAAGAGCACGCTGGTGCTGCATCACGCCCGCCGGTTCCTGGCGACAGGTGGCGGGCCCGTGTGGTGGGTGGATGCCGAGTCCGCGTCCAAGGTGATGTCGGGGCTGGCCGGGCTGGCGACGGCGCTGAACCCCGTGCATGCGGGGCTGCCGCTGGAGGACGCGGCGCAGTGGGCGGTGGTCTGGCTGCAGGGCCGTAGCGGGTGGCTGCTGGTGCTGGACAACGCGGAGGACCCCTCCGACCTCGACCCGTACCTCGGGCCCCTGACAACCGGACAAGTCGTGATCACCACCCGCCGCGATCTTCCCTGGCGCGACCTGGGTACGCCGCTTCGCCTGGACACCCTCACCTCCGAGGCAGCGGTGGACGTCCTGCGGGAGATCACCGGCAGCACGGATACAGCGGGGCTGGCCAGTCTGGCCGAGGAGCTCGGTTACCTGCCGCTGGCGTTGCAGCAGGCCAGCGCGTATCTGGCCCAGACCCGCACCAGCCCCGGTGACTACCTCGCCCAGCTCCAGCAGGACCCGCACGGGGTCCTGGCGGCCGCCACCCCAGGAGACCCCCAGCAGCGCACCATCGCCCAGCTGTGGAGCGTCACGCTGAGCGCTGTGCAGACCGCCGACCCGCACGCGGTGCACCTGCTGCGCATCCTCGCGTACTCCGCCCCGGACCCACTCCCCCGTGCCGTGCTGGACACGGCGCTGGAGACTCGGCGTGCCGTCGACCACGCCCTGGGCGTGCTGGCCGCCTACAGCATGATCACCCTCACCGAGACCACCGTCACCGTCCATCGCCTCGTCCAGACCGTCATCCGCGCCACAACGCCGCGCGCCCTCCTACCGCCTCCTGCCAGGGGGATCCGTCGGCTCCTGCCCGACCGCAGGCCACCCGCACCGCTCCATCCCAGCTCCACCACCCTGGCACTCCTGAACGCGGCGATGCCGTCCGCCAGCCCCGGCGACCTCGACACCTGGCCTGCGTGGCACACACTTCTGCCGCACATCCAAGCTGTAGTTAGCCGTGCTGAGATCAGCGACAGCCATCCTGACCTCGTTTCAGTGCTGGCGCAGTCGGCTTTACACCTGCAGGTACGGGGCCAGGCCGCACAAGCGCTACCGATGGCGAAGCGGGCATCGGCCATCGCCAAAGCAACCCTCGGCCCCAACCACCCCTACACCGCCGACTGCCTGGCCGCCCTTGCCGGGACATTGCGCGTCCTGGGTCGTCCCGCCGACGCACTGCCACTGGCGAAGCGGGCACTGGCCATCACCGAGACAGCTCTCGGCCCCAACCACCCCACCACCGCCGGCCGCCTGGCCAACGTTGCTGCTGCGTTGGGCGATCTGGGTCGCCCCGCCGACGCACTCCCGCTGGCGAAGCAGGCACTGGCCATCACCGAGACAGCCCTCGGCCCCAACCACCCCGACATCGCCCGCCGCCTGGCCAACCTCGGCTGCACGCTCAGCGATCTGGGTCGCCCCGCCGACGCGCTCCCGCTGGAGGAGCGGGCACTGGCCATCACCGAAGCAACCCTCGGCCCCGACCACCCCGACACCGCCACCCGACTGGGCAACCTAGCCGTCACGCTCAGCAAAACGGGTCGCCCCGCGGACGCACTCCCGCTGAAGGAGCGGGCACTGGCCATCACCGAAGCAACCCTCGGCCCCAACCACCCCGACACCGCCACCCGACTGAACAACCTCGGTGCCACGTTTTGCGACCTGGGTCGCCCCGTCGACGCACTGCCACTGGCAGAGCGGGCACTGGCCATCGCCGAGGCGGCCCTCGGCCCCGACCACCCCGACACCGCCACCCGACTGGGCAACGTCGCCGCGCTGCGACGCGTTCTCGCGGGCGAGGACGACGATGACGCCTCGGGCTGAGCGGTGCGACGGGGCCGCGAAGCGCTGCGTCTCAGGCAGTGAGAAATGCCCCGGCCCGCATGGCAGTGGTGAACGAACTCCACGCGGCAGCCGAGAAGACAAGCAATGGACCTGCCGGGTTCTTGCTGTCCCGGACGGGGACGACACCGGCAGTGGTGGCTATGTCGGGAGCGAACTCGACGCACTCCCCTTCGTCTCCGCTGCTGTAGCTGGACTTGACCCATTCAGCGCGGGACAGATCAAGGGCTCTACTCATTGGGCGAATTCCTCCATCACTCTGCGGATCATGGCCAACGACTCCTGCGGAGACAGAGCAGCGGCCCGTAGCCGGTCGTACCTGGCAGTCGCACTCTGCACCTCTTCCGGGGTGTCGGTCATCTGGCCAGCCATCGCCGTATCCGCGTACACGATGCCCGGCCCTTCGTCGAACCTCAGAAGGGTGAAGCCTCCCGGCGTAGGGGGTGCTCCCGCCCCGAACGGTAGTACCTGCAGAGCCACGTGTGGGGACTCGGCTTCGGTCAGGAGGTGAGCCATCTGCGCGCTCATGATGTCGCGCCCGCCCACCTCGGCGCGTAGGCAGGCCTCATACAGGACGCACCACACCAGAGGTGGCGAGTCCTTCTCCATCACCTCGCGCCGCCGCATTCGCCGCTCAACCCTGGCGTCAAGCTTGTCCACAGCCTCCCGTGGATGCGCGGCCCGGAAGACAGCACGCGCGTAGTCGGCCGTCTGCAACATGCCCATGATGAACGTGGCGGAGAAGTTGGAGATGCCTGTCGCCTGCCGCTCCAACTGAACGTACGGCAGGAACCAGGCCGGATAGCCGTGCAGGCTGGCCCACTCCCGGAGCCGCACAAACGTGTCCGGCGTGCCGAAGACCTCGTCGCAGACTCTGGCGAACGACCAGCTGGCCAGCCTTTCCCCCGCCTCCACCTTCGCCACGTACTGCTGCCCGTAGTTGGCTCGCTCGCCCAGCTCCCGCTGGCTCATCCCCGCCCGCGTCCTCCAGGCCCGTACCTCCTTGCCGAAAAACGCGGGTCCGCTGAGCTGGTCCTGCTCCTCGCTCGTCATCTCACTCACCGCGTGGATCTCCCCTCACCCCAGGCCGACTTGGTGTGCCCCCACCCCTGTCGTGCGTTGTCTCTCGACGCAACGCTTGGAGTACACACCGTAATTAAAGCCCGCAAGGCACATCCAAGTCAGAAAGAACCACCCAAAGTAGCTAACACCGAACAGGCGACCGAATGAACGACCAATGCCCCACCTGCCGCCACTACCGCGCGCTGCGCGAACAGGCCAAACAGGCCGGGGACTACAGCAAGGCGACCGACTACGAGGTGCTGCACCGACGCCACCCCGCCCACGCCGTCCACGTGCCTCGACAGTCCGGAGGGCCACGAGCATGAACACCGGAAGGACTGCCCCCGGGCCCGGCCCGGGCCCCGGCCAGGAGGCGTACGACCCGATCAGCGACCGCACAGGCGTGATCCAGGCGATTCACGCCACCACGGAACTGCTCTTCGACCACAGGACAACGGGAAGCCGCGTCGCCTTCCTGCGCCCCGCCCGGGGCGGAGTCGAGTGGACGGCCGATGCCGCCACCCTCCGCTTCCCCCCGGAAGCCAAACCCCGGCCATGAAACCCTGGGCCGCGTGAAGGGGCGGTGCACGGTGTGCACCGCCCCTTCGTACGCCGTGCTCAGGAGGCCGCGATACCTCGGCCCACGCAAAGCAGAAGCCTTCGGCGATCAGTCGCACCGGCCGCACGGGTATCCACGCCGCGAAGCGGACCCAGACCTGCCCAATCCCGGCTCAGGCGCCCACCGGCCACGGTGTGTCCGGTGCGCCGGCGGACCGTACGGCGACTGCCAGGCCGGCCGATCGGTTCGACCCGAGCCGCCCATGTCGCGGCGGTTCAGGAGCTCGAGCTGTACGGAACTGACGTGGAATTCGCCGTTCGCCCGCAAGCGCCCGGAGGCGCACCTGTGGCAACGGCGGAGAACGATCGGCAGGCAGGTGGGCACGGGCGCGACCGCCCAGTTTTTGGACACAGAGTTACACCGCTTCCAGTGAGAAGACCGCAGCGAAAAGGAGCACGGCGCACAGGCGCGACGCGCGACGGATCAGCGCTTGGGGGCTCAACTGGTGTACAACGGCACGTCCTTCACAGGGTGACTGCGGGCGAAAGCACGGTAACGGCACACGGGAGTGCGGCTCCACTGGTTTTCGGGCGAGGTGGCGGCCTACCGCTGTTCGAGTCGCTAGTGGAACCACTAGTTTTTGCCCCATGCCACGAGCCTCACAGGCCCCACAAGCTGCCCCCGGCTCTCCGTCACCCCGGCAACTGCCTCCGCACACCGCCGCCGCGCAGGTGGCCTGGCTGTGTCTGCGCGAGGCGCGCCCCGTGGTTCAGGTGGTGTTTCTGGCGCGCTTCACCGTGGGGGCCCTCGGGGCCTGGCCGGGCGAGCACTTACCGGCCGTGCGGGTCGCCACGGGCGCCCTCGCCTGGTTCTGTGCCACCGCCTCCGCCTATCTGCTCAACGGCATGATGGACCTGCCGGAGGACCGGGCCAACGGCTCGCGGCGACCACTGGCCTCCGGCGTACTGTCGGCCCGCGCCGCCCGCTGGGCCATTGGCCTCCTGACCCCGGCCGCTCTTCTCCTCAGCGCCTTCGACCTGGGGCTTTTTCTTTGCGTGGGCGTAATGCTGTTCCTCGGCTGGGCGTACTCCGCGCCCCCGCTCAGCGCCAAGCGACGCAGTTGGTCCTCGTCGTTGTCGGTGACCGTCACGGGCCTGTGCGCCTATGGGGCCGGGGCGCAGGCCGCGGGAGGTGAACCACGAGCGGGCTTTTGGCTGTTCGCGGCCGTGATGTCGGCGTGGATGGGGCTGGTCGGGGCGTTCGCGAAGGATCTGGGCGACATCCCCGGGGACCGGGAGGGTGGCCGCCGTACGCTCGCGGTGGTGCGCGGCGAGAAGGCGGCTCGTACGGTCACGGCGGTCTGCGCCCCGGCGGTGGGGCTGGCGTTCGCCGTGGGCGCCCTGGCGTACGATCCGCCACTGTTGGCCGCCGCCCTGGTGCTGTTGTGCGGTGCCTGCTGGATCTCCTGGCTGTGCCGGCATCCCGCTTCCGGGCGGGAACGCGCCCCCTACCGCGCCTTCATGGTCTGCCAGTACGCCACTCATCTGGCGATCGCGGCCGTTCTCCTCCTCGGGCCGTAGCAGACGGGCCGGGCCCGCCCGACCGCAACGGGCAAATCCCGCAAACCGGTTGAGCCGCGCCTGACGCCTCGTTAGCCTGCGCAGTCGGCAGTGCCCATCGACCGGAGGAGCGTACGGGCTGGTGTACCGGGCATGACAAGAACAGAGTCCTCCCTCGCCTCCCCCCACTCCGCTCCCCTCCCCCCTCGACTCCTTCTCTCTCCCCAAGGCAGGCAGCATGCTGCGCGGCATCGACGTCAGCTCACACCAGACCTCCTTCGACCCGGACGGGCTCGCCTTCGTCTTCGTCAAGGCGACCGAGGGCCGCTCGTACATCAACCCACGCCAGTCCTCACAGGCGGCCCGCGCCCGCGAGGCGGGGTGCGTGGTCGGCTTCTACCACTTCCTGTGGCCCGGCAATATCGCGGCGCAGGCCAGCTATTTCGTCGAGAAGTGCGCCTCCCAGTCGCATGATCTGCTCGCCGTGGACTGGGAGACCACATCTGAAGGCACCCACGCGAGCAACGCCGAGAAGGACCGGTTCATACGAGAGGTCAAAAAGCTCCGCCCCGGGCACCGGGTGCTGCTCTACTGCAACCGCACCTTCTGGCTGAACATCGACACCACGTCGTACGCCGGGGACGGGCTGTGGATCGCCGACTACGTGGAGGCGGGCAAGCCGCGTATCAAGGCGAGCTGGCGGATCCACCAGTACGCCGAGCACCCGCTGGACAAGGACGTGGCGCGCTTCGACAGCAAGGCCGACCTGCGCGCCTGGGCGCGGAAGGAATAGCAGGCAGCCAGCAGTGCTGTCGGTGGGTGGGCCTACTCTTCCGGTATGAGCTACGCAGACCTGCGCGAACTCCGCAGCGCGCTCACCACCGCGTCGGACATCGCCTTCTCCTTGGACTCCACACCCTCCGGCCAGGAGACCGAGCTGCTGACCGACGCCCTGCGCCGGGCGCTCGCGGCGGCCAACGCGCTGGGGGCGGAGCACGGTGCGACGGGCTGTTCGGAGCATCCGCGCGGTGCCGTCGACCCGCTGTACGGGGACAAGGACGACCCGCTGCCGCCGGGATACGGGCGCTGCCTGCTGTGCAACGACCGCCGGCGGCGGGCCGGCGCACAGCGGCGCGGCGGGCGGTGATCCGCCGGCCGCGCCGCATGCGCTCGCTCGTTCTGTCGTGCCTGGGAGTCGTTCAGCCGCCGTTCTGGGCGGCCCAGAACTCCTCGAAGGAAAGCAGTCCGTCGCCGTTCGAGTCGTGAGAGTTGATCACGGCCTGGGCGACCGGCTCCGTGACATACGGGTCCCCCAGCTGAGCCATCACGCTCTTGTACTCGGCCGCGCTGATCAGTCCGTCCCCGTTGAGGTCGTACCGCTCGAACGCCTTCCGCGCCGCCTCGATGTCCGCCACGTGACCGCCCCTTCTGTGCATTTCTCTGACCCGCACAGATTAGCGGGGCCCGCGCGGCGCCGCGTCAGGCAGCCTTGACCAGGTCGATGTAGCGGTCCCAGTCCCAGTACTTGCCGGGATCGGTGTGGTCGGCGTTCGGGACCTCGTTGTGTCCGATGATGTGGGCCCGGGTCTTGGGCACGCCGTAGCGGTCACAGACGGCGGCGGTCAGGGCCGCGGAGGAGGCGTACAGCTCGTCCGTGAAGTACTCCGGCTTGTCCACCCAGCCCTCGTGCTCGATGCCGATGCTGCGGTTGTTGTAGTCCCGGTTTCCCGCATGCCAGGCGACGTCCTTCTCGCGCACGAACTGCCCGATGTAGCCGTCGGCCGAGGCGACCATGTAGTGCGCGGAGACCTGCTTGGCCGGGTCCTGGAAGATCTTCATCGCGTCCTGGAACGTCTCCTGCGTCACATGGATGACGACGAAGTCGATCGGATACGAGGTGGGGCGGCTGGACACCCGGTAATTCGAGGTGCTGGCCGGGATCCAGTGGGTGGGTGGGTAGGCGACGGCGGCTCGATCGCGTCTGGCGTCGGCACGTGCGGGGGTCGTGGCGGCGGTAGTGAGTCCCGCGGCGGCGGCGAGATAGGCGCCGGAACGCAGCAGGGTACGGCGGGAGGGGGTGGGGGTGGGGGTGCGGCCGTGCGTTTCCATGGGGGGTCTCCCGGAATCCATAGCCGTGACAGTGGGGGTGTGACGCGCGTAGCGCGGTTCCATGGTGAGGTGTCGACAGGGCCATGCCAAGGATTGAGAGGCAAAGAAAGAATTCGCGTCACGGTATGGACCACTGGAAATTCAGCAGCCGGAAAGACGCTATAAAGGAAACCTGCAACTAATACCCAGCATTAGCAAGGCAAGTGTCATACCTCACCTTGGATTGAGTTGGTCGCGGCCTGCGGCCTCTGCGATAGTGAGGCATGCGACCCCCATCGACCCGGGTCAGGTCGTTCACCCCTCTGCCACGGATGACACCCCTTTCACCATCCGCGGCGGATCCGCAAGAGGTCCCGCATCGTCGCGAACCGACGGTGGGGGCCTCTTCGGCATTCAGCAGGCGCTGCCCCCGCCAGGGCGCTCAGGGCTCGGTCACCCGCATCTCGAACCACGTCGTCTTACCGCGCGGCAGCAGATCCGCCCCCCACCGCTGGGCGAGCTGATCCACCAGCCACAGCCCCCGCCCGCTAGTATCGAGCGCGGCCACCGGCATCAGACACGGCAGACCGCGCGACGGGTCCCGCACCTCCACCCGGATCCAGCCACGCCGCCGCAGCATCCGCAGCCCGAAGGTACGGGCGCCGGTGTGCCGGACGGCATTGCCCACCAACTCCGACACCAGCAGCACGGTGTATTCGGCCAGCTGAGGGGTCAGGCCCCAGTCACGCAGCACCACACATTCGGCCAGCCGGCGGGCGGTGCCCGCCGACTCCGGGCGGGAGGGCAGCCGCACCTCGTCGACCGCGGGGTTCCCGAACAGGTCGACCGCCTTGGCGACCGACTCGTCATTGATGGACGGCACCCGCCGAGCCGCGGCCGTACCGGTGCGCTGCGGCTGCTCCATACCCTCCAAGCCCGCCATGCCCCCCATCATGGCCACCCGACTGGCCGTCCGGGGCCGAACCGTGGGATTCCGAACGGCCGGGCCCCAGGCGCCACAAACCGGCTCCAACATATGCCAGAGGCAGCCAGATATCCCAAATACCGCGCCTGACCAGCGATCTCACGGCGCATCTGCGCAATCACCCAGCGTACCGGAGCGGGTTGTCCAAGGACTCGCGAGTGGCCAAACAAATTCGCCCGCACGGGGCATCGCTCACCGAGCAGAGACCCCCACGAAAACCCCCACGGCGCCCCCACCGCAACGCCGTCGGAAGCCCGGACGGCGACGGCCGCCGCCGCCCGGGCCACCGCTCACCGGAACTTGGCCTTACCCGGCCCCTCCTCGACAAAGCTCCGCATCCCGATCTCGCGGTCCTCGGTGGCGAACAGCCCCGCGAACCAGCTGCGTTCGATGGCGAGGCCGGTCTCCAGATCGGTCTCCAGGCCCGCGTCCACCGCTTCCTTGGCCGCGCGCAGCGCGATCGCCGGCCCCCGCGCCAGCCGGGCCGCCCACGCGTGCGCCTGCTCGTAGACCTCCTCCGCCGGTACGACGCGGTCCACGAGCCCGAGCGCCAGCGCCTCGTCGGCCTTGACCTGACGGCCCGTGAAGATGAGGTCCTTGGCGCGGGACGGGCCGATCAGCCGGGACAGCCGCTGGGTGCCGCCCGCGCCCGGGATCAGACCGAGCAGGATCTCCGGCTGGCCGAGCTTGGCGTTCTCGCCGGCGATCCGGTAGTCGGCGCACAGCGCCAGCTCGCAGCCGCCGCCGAGGGCGTAACCGGTGACGGCCGCGACGACGGGCTTGGGGATCCGGGCGACGGCGGTGAAGGAGTCCTGGAGGGCGCGGGACCGGGCCACCATTCCGGCGTGGTCCATGTCCCGCATCTCCTTGATGTCCGCGCCGGCCGCGAACACCTTCTCGCCGCCCCAGATCACCACGGCCCGTACGTCGTCGCGCCCGGTCACCTCCTCGGCGAGCTCCCGCAGCCGGTCCTGTGTGGCGATGTCCAGCGCGTTCATGGGCGGACGGTCCAGCCGGATGGTGCCGACGCCCTCGGCGACCTCGAGGTTCACAGTCATGAGCGCAGGTTAGCGTCCGTTAGCACGCCGCCCACAGCCTCCCCGTGTCCCCGTCCCCCCGCGCCTCCTACGCCCCGCCGCTCCCTGTCATCCCTTTTGGTCGGCCTTCCACTTCGCCCACGACATGTTCCACCCGTTGAGCCCGTTGTCCGGCTGGACGGTGTCGTCGTGCGAGTTTTTCACCACGACCACGTCACCGACGATCGAGTTACGGAAGAACCAGGCCGCCGGGGTCGACTTGTCGCCACCGCCCCGCTGGTCGAAGAGGCCGACACAGCCGTGGCTGACGTTCGCCGAGCCGAAGGTCGGCTTGCCCGCCCAGTAGTTGCCGTGGATGAAGGTGCCCGAGGTGGACAGCCGCATCGCATGCGGCACGTCCTTGATGTCGTACTGGCCGTCGTAACCGACCGTGGCGCCGTTCATCCGGGTCACCGCCAGCCGCTCGCTGATGACCATCTTGCCGTTGTACGTCTCGTAGCCCGGCGCGCCGGAGGTGATGGGGAGCGTCTTGATGGTCTTACCGTCCCGCTTGACCACCATCTTCTTGCTCTTGGCGTCGACCACGGAGACCTGGCTGCGGCCGATGGTGAACTTCACGGTCTTCTTCTGCTCGCCGTACACCCCCGGCCGCCCCTCGACGCCGTCGAGGTCCATGCTCAGGGTGACCTTGGTGCCCGGCGCCCAGTACTTCTCCGGCCGGAAGTCCAGCCGGTCGTTGCCGAACCAGTGGCCCTCGATGGGCACCGACGGCGAGGCCGAGACCTTGATCCCCTTCTCTACGGCCCCCGGGTCGGTGATGCCACGGGTGAAGTGGATCGAGACCGGCATGCCGACGCCGACCTTCGAGCCGTCCTCCGGTGTGTAGACCCCGACGAAGGTCTTCTTGGGCCGGAGCGTGGTGAAGGAGGAGTGCCGGGAGGCGGTCAGCCCCTGGGAGTCCTTGGCGACGGCGTCGACCGTGTAGGTGGTCGCGGAGCTCAGATGCCGGGAGGGCCGCCAGCTGCCGCCGTCCTCGGTGATCTCGCCGTCGATCTCCTTGCCCTTGGGGTCCTTGACCTTGACGGAGGTGAGCTTGCCGTTGTCCGACGTCACCTTGAGCGCCCCATGGGTGTTGACGCCCTTCGCCCCGTCCCGCGGCGTGATCGCCACGACGGCGCGCGAGGTCTTCCGGCCGCCCCCGCCTTTGTCGCCGCTCCCGTCCTTCTTCCCGTCGCCCGACCCGCCGCCCCCACCGCAGGCGGTCGCGAACACCAGCATCCCCCCGGTCAGCAGCGCGAGAAGCCCCTTACGGCCCCGCGCCCTCAACGCCCCTGATATCGGCTGTACTTCCACTACGGCTCTCCCCTCCGCCCGCACCGCGCCCCGCGGCACCCCCGCTGTCTCCCTCTGTGTCCCGCGCACGCGCGCGTTCGACAGGAACTCATACCCACCCGGACGGCGGGGAGTTCGGTCGCGTACGCGCGCGTAGCGATCAGGAAATCACACGCCGCTGACAGCGGGCTCCCGGTTCTATGTCACGGTTCAGTCCCAGGTGAGGGCCCTGACCCCGGGCGCGCCGGGCGAAACGTGAGGGTTGGCCCCATCGCGGGCAGAACAGGAGAGGGCGGCAGCGGCACGGGACGCCGCGCGGTCCAAGCCCCACGGCCGGTCCAAGCCCGACGGCCGGAGCCGCGAACGCCGGAGGCGCTACGTGTCGCAGCATGCAGCCGAGCAGGGCAAAGCGCACAACGGGCTGCCGAGGCCGCGCACGGGCGCGGCGGCCATCGGAGGGGGTGACGAGCGGGCCGCCGGACCAGGCGGCGTACGAGACGACGACCGGGACGGCGTACGAGACGACGATCGCGGCAGCGACCGGGACGGCTTACGGAACGGCCGCCGCGCGGGCTCAGGCCCGCCCGCCGCGCCCGCGCTGCTCCCCGCCCCGTACGGCGCCCCTTACGGCGAGCCGGCCGGGGGCGCCCCCGTATGGCCGGGCAGCGCGCAGCCGCTCGGGGCGCGGGTGCGGACCGGGCCCGGCGGGGTGGTCGGCACCAACTTCGCGCTGTGGGCGCAGGGGGCGGAGGGCGTGGAGGTGTGCCTGTTCGACGACGACGGGGCCGAGACCCGCTGTCCGCTCACCGAGCGGACCCATGAGATCTGGCACGGCTTCGTGCCCGGTGTGCTCCCCGGGCGGCGGTACGGATACCGGGTGCACGGCCGCTGGGACCCGTGGACCGGCGCCCGCTGGAACCCGGCCAAGCTGCTGCTCGACCCGTACGCTCGCGCCGTGGACGGCGACTTCGGGGGCGCGGGGGTGATCCCGCGCGCGTGGCACGGGGCGCTGCCGCCCGAGGTCTACGGCCATGTGCGGGACTGGCCGCAGCAGCACATCGCCGACACCGTGCGCGACGACCGCGACTCGGCGCCGTACGTCCCCAAGGGCGTGGTCGTCGGTGACGACGACCCGGGCGGCCCCGACGGCCCTCCCGACGGCCCTCCCGACGAATCGCCCGACGAATGGCTCGACGACCGGCGCCCGAAGACCCCCTGGGCCGACACCGTCATCTACGAACTCCATGTGCGCGGCTTCACCAAGCGCCACCCCGGGATCCCGCCCGAACTGCGCGGCACCTACGCGGGGCTCGCGCATCCGGCCGCGATCGAGCATCTGACCCGGCTCGGGGTGACGGCCGTGGAGCTGCTGCCGGTGCACCAGTTCGCGCACGAGGACCATCTGCTCCGGCGCGGTCTGCGCAACTACTGGGGCTACAACTCCATCGGCTATTTCGCGCCGCACGGCGCGTACGCGGCGAGCGGCACCCGCGGCGCGCAGGTCGGCGAGTTCCGGCGGATGGTGCGCGCGCTGCACGACGCGGGCATCGAGGTGATCCTCGACGTGGTCTACAACCACACCGCGGAGAGCGGCGAGCTGGGGCCCACGTTCTCGCTGCGCGGCATCGACAACCGCGCCTACTACCGCCTCCAGCAGGACCCGCGCCGCTACGCCGACTACACGGGCTGCGGCAACACCCTGCAGGTGCCGCACCCCCATGTGCTGCGGCTGATCACGGACTCGCTGCGCTACTGGGTGACGGAGATGGGCGTGGACGGCTTCCGCTTCGACCTCGCCGCCACCCTCGCCCGCACCGCGAGCGACGTGGACATGCTCTCCCCCTTCCTGACCGTGATCGCCCAGGACCCGGTGCTGCGCCGGGTCAAGCTGATCGCCGAGCCGTGGGACGTGGGCGCCGGCGGCTATCAGGTCGGCGCGTTCCCCCCGCTCTGGTCGGAGTGGAACGACCGCTACCGCGACGCGGTACGCGACTTCTGGCGCGGCGCCCTGCCCGACGTACGCGACCTCGGCACCCGGCTGTCCGGCTCCAGCGACCTGTACGGATGGGGTGGCCGGGGGCCGTACGCCTCGGTCAACTTCATCACCGCCCACGACGGCTTCACCCTCCGCGACCTGGTCAGCTACGACCGCAAGCACAACGAGGCCAACGGCGAGGGCAACCGCGACGGCACGGGCGACAACCGCTCCTGGAACTGCGGCGCCGAGGGCGAGACCGAGGATCCGGCGGTAGGGGCGCTGCGCCGCCGCCAGCTGCGCAATCTGCTCAGCACGCTGCTGCTGTCCACCGGCGTGCCGATGCTGGTCGCCGGCGACGAGATGGGCCGCACCCAGGGCGGCAACAACAACGCGTACTGCCAGGACAACGAGACCGGCTGGCTGGACTGGACGCTGCTGGAGGACCCGGGCTGGCGCGCGCTCACCGACCTCACCGCCCGCCTGATCCAGCTGCGCCGCGACCACCCCGTACTGCGCCGGCCCGCCTTCTTCTCCGGCCGCGCCCAGGGCCCCGACGGGCTTCGCGACCTGGCCTGGTTCACCGCGGCGGGCACGGAGATGACCGAGCGGGACTGGTACGCGCCGACGGCCGCCGTGGGACTGTACCTGTCCGGCCACGACACCGCGCGGCGCGATGCGCAAGGCGCCCCGGTCACCGACGACAGTTTCCTGGTGCTGCTGCACTCGGGCCCCGCACCGGTGGACTTCACCCTCCCCGGTCAGCCGTGGGCCGCCGCGTACGAACTCCTCGTCGACACCTCGCGGGAGGACCAGGACGCGCCCCCGGGCGCCCGGCATCGCGCCGGTTCACGGATCGGGCAGCGCGAGCGCTCGGTGCTGCTCCTACGCGCCGTCACGGCCGTGGAGGAGGACCGGAAAACCGAGTGAGCGCTGTCAGTGCCGGACCGTAACCTCGGCAGGTGATGGCTGCCACCCATGAACGACTCAGGGAACCGGAGAAGGAACCGAGAACCAAACGCTCGGCCACGCGCTCGCTGTCGCGCCTGTGGCCCTATGTACGGCCCGTCAAAACGCGCTTCTTGATGGCGGCCGGGGTCGCGGCCGTCGCCTCCTGTATGGGCCTGGTCATCCCGCTTGTGCTCAAGTGGCTGGTGGACGGCCCGGTGGCCCACCGGGAGCCGGGCGGGGTGTGGCTGGGCGGCGCCCTGCTGCTGGGGCTCGGCGTCGCGGAGGCGGGGCTGTTCGGGGTGCGGCGCTGGCTGGTGGCCCGGCCGCTGGCCTTCGTGGA
This sequence comes from Streptomyces sp. NPDC059679, assembly GCF_042734105.1. NCBI lineage: Bacteria > Bacillati > Actinomycetota > Actinomycetes > Kitasatosporales > Streptomycetaceae > Streptomyces > Streptomyces sp. NPDC059679. The sequence continues at coordinate 102,961 of NZ_JBHWES010000010.1, forward strand.
GGCCTCGATGCGCGCCGCCCTGTACCAGCATCTGCAGCGGCTGCCGGTCTCCTTCCACGACCGCTGGGCGTCCGGGCAGCTGCTCTCGCGCGCGACGACCGACCTGATGCTGCTGCGGATGTTCCTCGCGTTCCCGCTCACCTTCCTGGTGGTCAACGGGGTCACGGTCCTCGTCGGGTTCGCCATCCTGCTCGCGCAGCAGTGGACGCTGGGGCTGGTCCTGCTGCTCCCGGCCATTCCGCTGATCATCCTGTGCTCCGTCTTCGAGACGCGCTACGCGGTCGTCGCCCGCACCGTCCAGGACCAGACCGGCGATCTGACCACGGTCGTCGAGGAGGGCGTCCTCGGCATCCGTATCGTCAAGGGCTTCGGGCGCCACCGCAGCCAGGCGCGCGCCTTCCGGGCGCTGACGGGGCGGGTCCGCTCGACGGAGTTGCACAAGGCGGGCCTGCTGGCCACGATCTGGGCGCTGATCATGACGCTGCCCGAGCTGGCGATCGGCGCGGCCCTGGTCCTCGGCACGGTGCAGGTCGCCGACGGCGATCTGTCGGCCGGCACGCTCGTCGCCTTCCTCTCCACGGCGCTGACGCTGCGCTGGCCGGTGGAGTCGCTGGGCTTCCTGCTGGCGATGAGCCAGGACGCGGCGACGGCGACGGACCGGTTCTTCGAGGTGATGGACGAGCCGACGGCGGAGCAGTCGACTGCGGAGCAGCAGTCTGCGGCCCCCCGCGCCGACGCCCTGCGCACCACCACACCCCACGACGGGCTGCGCTTCGAGGGCCTGGAGTTCCGGTACGCGGACGCGCCGCCGGACGCCCCGCCCGTACTGGCCGGGGTTGATCTGCACATCCGCTCCGGCGAGACGATGGCCCTGGTCGGAGCGACCGGCTCGGGCAAGACCACGCTCACCGCCCTGGTGCCGCGCCTCCATGAGCCGACGCGCGGCCGGATCACCCTCGACGGCCGGGACATCACCACCCTCCCCCGGGACGAGCTGCGCGAGCTGGTCGCCGTCGCGTTCGAGGAGCCCACGCTGTTCTCCGCGACCGCGGGGGAGAACGTTCGGATGGGCGCGGCCGGGGCGGCCGAGGCCGATCTCGTACGGGCGCTCCAGGTGGCCCAGGCCGACTTCGTACACGCCCTGCCGCAGGGCGCCGACACCCAGGTCGGCGAGCAGGGGCTGAGCCTGTCGGGCGGTCAGCGCCAGCGGCTCGCCCTGGCGCGGGCCGTGGTCGGGCAGCCCCGGTTCCTCGTCCTCGACGATCCGCTGTCCGCGCTGGACGTGCACACCGAGGCCCTGGTGGAGGCCGCACTGCGCCAGGTGCTGGCGACGACGACGGCGCTGGTGGTCGCCCACCGCCCGTCCACCGTGCTGCTCGCCGACCGCGTCGCGCTGCTCTCCGGCGGGCGGATCGCCGCGGTCGGCACCCACCATCAACTGCTGGGCGACAGCGCGGAGTACCGGTCGCTGATGTCCGGTATCGAGCGGGAGGAGGCCCGATGACCCAGACCGCTACCGGCACTGGCACCGGCACGAACGCGGAAGAAGCCGCGGACAAGCCAGGGACCGCGGACAAGCCCGGGGCGGCGCCGGACGGCGACCCCTTCGACCGGGATGTGCTGCCCGCCCCCAAGGGCGCCTCCCTCACGCTGCTGCGCTCGCTGCTCGCCCCGCGCCGCGGCCGGGTCTGGGTGGCGGCCGTACTGCTGCTCCTGCAGCAGGCCGCGGTGCAGGCCGGCCCGCTGCTCGTCGCGTACGCCATCGACACCGCCGTACCCGCCTTCCGCGACGGCGGCCACGGCCCCCTCATCGCCGTCGCCGTCGCCTACCTCGGCTGCGCGCTCGCCTCCGGGGCGCTCCAGTACGCCTTCATCCGCACCTCGGCCCGGATCAGCCAGGACGTGCTGCTCGATCTGCGGGGCAGGATCTTCCGCCATGCGCAGGCGCTCAGCGTCGACTTCCATGAGCGCTACACCTCCGGCCGGCTGATCTCGCGCGCCACCACGGACGTCGAGTCGCTGCGCGAACTGCTCAGCGAGGGGCTGGAGGAGCTGCTGGGCGTCGCGCTCTCCGGCGTCTACATCTCCGTGACGCTGCTCTATCTGGACTGGGGCCTGGGCGGTGCGGCCGTGCTCTCCTTCTGGCCGCTGTATCTGCTGGTCCGCCGCTTCCAGCGGCGTTCCATGCTCGTCTACCGCAAGCGGTCCACGGCCATCGCCGCGGTCATCGTCAAGTTCACCGAGACCATGAACGGCATCCGGCCGGTGCAGGCGTTCCGCCGCGAGCGGGTCAACGACGCGGACTTCCACGCGCTCAACCACCGCCATGAGCGGGTGAACGGGGACGCGATCCTGGAGATGGCCCGCTATGTGGTCGGCTCCCGGCTGGTGGCCAACGCGGCGGTGGCCGCGATCGTCCTGTGGGGCGCCTACCGGGTGGCCTCCGGCGACCTGGCGCTGGGCGTGCTGGCCGCGGCCGCGCTCTATCTGCGCAGGCTCTACGACCCCATCGACCGCCTGGGGATGTTCCTGAACTCGTACCAGTCCGCGGCCGCGTCGCTGGAGAAGATCGCCGGCCTGCTCACCCAGCGGCCCTCCGTGGCCGAGCCCGCCGACCCCAAGCCGCTGCCGCCCCGCTCCTCCGAACTGCCCGGCCGCGAAGTGGTCTTCGACGGTGTGCGCTTCGCCTACCGTACGGGCGGCGAGGTGCTGCCCCGCTTCGACCTCACGCTGCCGGCCGGACAGACGGTGGCCGTGGTGGGCGCGACCGGCGCGGGCAAGTCCACCCTCGCCAAACTGCTCGCCCGCTTCTACGACCCCACCGACGGCCGGGTCCTGCTCGACGGCGTGGACCTGCGCGAACTGGCCACGCCCGAGCTGCGCCGCGGCGTGGTGATGGTCACCCAGGAGGCGTTCCTCTTCTCCGGCACGGTCGCCGACAACATCGCCATCGGCCGCCCCGACGCCACCCGAGCCGAAATCGAGCACGCCGCCAAGGCCATCGGCGCGCACGACTTCATCGCCGCCCTGCCCGACGGCTACGACACGGATGTGCGCAAACGCGGCGGGCGGATCTCCGCGGGCCAGCGACAGCTGGTGGCCTTCGCCCGGGCGCTGCTCGCGGACCCGTCCGTACTGATCCTCGACGAGGCGACCTCCTCGCTCGACATCCCGGGCGAGCGGGCGGTGCAGCGCGCCATGCACACGGTGCTGCGCGGCCGCACCGCCGTCGTCATCGCGCACCGCCTGTCGACGGTGGAGATCGCCGACCGGGTGCTGGTGATGGCGGACGGCCGGATCGTCGAGGACGGTTCCCCGGAGCGGCTGATCTCGGGCGAGGGCCGGTTCGCGGCGCTGCACCAGGCGTGGCGGGAGAGTCTGGTGTGATCGCTCGCCACGCTCGCCGGGGCCGGGCAGCGTCTGCTGCGGTACCCGCCGTGCCCGTGCCGTTCAGCCCCGCCCGTACGAGGCCATCAGTCCGGCGGCGAGCACCGGGTCCACGACCGGCACCCCGAGCCGGTCCTCCAGCAGCGGGCGGATCCCGATCGTGTTCAGGCCGGTGCAGGCCAGCAGCAGGGTGTCCGCGCCCGCCACGACCAGCCCGGCGGCGGTCTCCAGCACCGCCGCGGGGCCCTCGGGGGCCAGCAGGTCCGTCGTACGGTGCACTCCCCGAGGCCGTGCGGCGCCCGCGAAGCGCTCACCGAGGACCGCGCGCACGGCGGGTGGCGCCTGGTCCCTGATGCCCAGCACGCCGACACGGCTGCCGAGGCCCAGCGCTACAGCGGCGGCCGCCGAACCCGCGCCGATCACCGGCACGTCGACCGCCTCGCGGGTGCGCTCAAGCGCCGGGTCGGCGGCGCAGCTGATGACCAGGGCCGCTGCCCCGTCGGCGGCCAGTTCGCGGGCCAGCGCGACGATCTTCGGTTCGGCGCGGCGCTCTGACTCGTCGTCGTGGATGCCGTGCGGCTGCCCGGGGATGCACCGGGAGACGGCCGGAATGCCGTACCGCTCCTCGATGACCCTGCCGTGGGCCGCCACGGCCAGGGCGTCATCGCTGGTGAGGACGCGGATCACGCCGATGTGCGAGATCATGAGCCGTTCCCGGGCCGGCCTCCGAGCGCCTGGGCGGAGTGGCCGAAGGCGGCCACCACCTCCCCCGCCGTACGGATCGCGATGGCCCTGGCCAGGAGGACCGGGCGGCCGGCGGCGCGGACCGCGGCCTCCCGCATCCGCTCGGTGTAGCCGATGCAGTCCAGGACGATCCAGGAGCTGCCGCCCTGGGCGAGGGTCCGCGCGGCGGCCGCCACCTCGTCCAGGGCCTGCTCCGGCGGTGCGTACGGATTGGCGGAGGCGGCGAGGACACTGCCGGGCAGTACGTCGGACCAGCGGCGGACCGCGTCCTCGGCCTGATCCGGGTGCGGGCAGACGATACCGACCGGGTCGGGGCCGACGGCGGCCGCGACCGCGTGCAGCGCCAGGGGTTCGGCGAACAGCAGCGGCCGGTTCGCCCGTACGGCGGGAAAGTGGCCGGTGCACAGCAGCAGCGTCGCGGCGGCACCGTCCTGCTCCGCTCGGGCCACGGCCCGCTCGATGCGTGGGACCAGCGCCGTATGGCCGAGCACGACCGAGCCGCCGTCGCGCAGCCGGGAGACCAGGGGCGCCTCGCCGGGCTCGGGGGCCAGCAGCCGACGGGTCTCCCGCTCGGCAGGGCCGTCGAACCGTTCGCCGTCGAGCGCGCCGTGTTCCACCAGGCGCACGCCCGGCAGCAGCGGTTCGGCGTCCGGCCGCAGATCGGAACGCGGGGCCTGGCCGATGGTGACGAGGCCGAGGGCCGGGGTGGTCACGGGTGGTGGCTCCTCATCAGTGTTCTGGTTATCAGTGTTCGGAGAGGGCGGGAATCAGTGTTCTGGGAGGGCGGGAACAGCACGCGCGCCCGGGTCACAGGGCCTTGGTCAGCTGGCCCACGTCGTTCAGCGAGCTCCCGGCCACCAGCCCGGCGCCCACGAGCGACAGATCGTTCTCCGACTGCTCATCGGACTCCTTGCGCGCCTCGGGGTCGGTCAGCCCGCGGCGGCGCCACATGGTGTACGCCTGGCGGATGGCCAGGGCACCGAGCACCATCCACCCGGCGTCGGGCGTGGCCACCAACAACCCGGTGGCCAGCAGAACGCCCATTTGCCGGGACGGCCCGCCGATGAGCTGGATGAGCGCTCCGGGGATCGCCCACAGCAGCATGGTCGTCATGGTGCCGGGTTCGAGGCCGCCCTTGATGGTGGCCACGTACACCTCCGACACCGGCGGCACCCGCCCGTCCGAGAAGAACGACTTCCAGGCGATGGCGACCACGACGAGCGCGACGCCGAAACCGACGAGCTGGGCGAGGTACTGCTGGCGCCGCCCCTCGATCTCGAAGGGCTGCCACGGCACGGCGTTCCGCCGCAGCAGCCAGCCGGCCTTGAAGTCGTAGCCGAGGTCGGCGAAGGCGGGGCCGGTGGAGGCGGTGTAGCCCACCATCAGTGCGAGCGGCACGGTGGGGATGTGCAGGACCAGGCCGATGATCAGGAAGATCAGTGTGACGGCGAAGGCCGGGAACCACCCGGAGTGCATCGCCGCGAGGCCCACGATGAGCTGATGCACGATGGCGGCGATCCCGGCCAGCGCCACCCAGCCGACCAGGGCGGGGACGGACAGCCGGCCGACCACTCCGCCGGCGATGGCGACAACGATCGCGCCGCACACGAAGAGCCCCATGCCTTCCAGCAGGCCGCGGCGCAGCCGCGGGGCCTGGACCGTACGCTCGTCCTCGTCGGATTCTGCGTCCGCGGCCGGGCCTGTGCTCCCCTTGCGGGTACGCATCAGCAGCAGCGCCTGGACCAGGGCGACGAGACCGGCGCCGACCATCAGGCCGTGCGGCACCCGCTCGGCGCCGAGGTCGAAGCCGAAGTCCGGGGCGTACTGGCCGACGGCCAGCCCGACGCCGAACATCGCGAGCGCCCAGATGTTGCCCAGAAAGCCGACGCCCGCGGCGCTGGTGGGGAACTTGAACAGCGCGCCCACCAGGCCGACGACCGCGCCCACGCCGAGGACCGCGGCCTTGCGCCCGCCGGTGTCCCCGGCCTTGATGGTCTCGGCCGCGGCGATGCCCGCGGGCCAGGAGCCGGTGGCGGGCAGCAGCTTGGAGTCGAACACCCGGTACAGCACCCAGCTGTCGACGGCCAGCCCGATGACGGCGCCGCCCAGCATGGGCCACACCAGGTCGGTACGGCCCAGGGCGAAGGGCACGGCGATCGGGGTGAGCAGGGAGTTGGCCGCGGCGAAGGTGGAGCCGGAGATCGCCGACTGCACCAGGTTCTGCCGGTGCTGGGAGCGCATCCGGGCCAGCACACCGACCGGGATGCGCCCGATCAGCATGGCCACCAGGGCACCGATCACGGCGGTGTTGGGGGACACGCCGAGCGAGGTGATCAGCACGATGCCGATCAGGGCCCCGAGGACCGACATCAGGACGGTGATGACGAGGGTGATCGGTTCGAAGGCTCTGGGGTGCGCTTCGACCGGCGTGGAGGTGGCCTCCGCGGTGGTCTGGGTGTTCGGGTTCATGGGGACTCCTGGGCGCGGGGAATCACTGCGCGGGGACGGGCGCCTGCAGATGGGTCATGGGGCCGTACAGCTCGACCAGGCGCGCGAACTCCTCGTCGTCGAGGAAGCGCGCGGCTCCGCGGCCGAACTCCTTGGCGGTCTCGATCGCGAACCGGGCGGCGGCCGCGATGTCGGTCTCGTGGCTGGCGCCGGTGGCGCAGCCGGCCACGGCGGTCGCGGCGGTGATGGCGAGGCCGACGACGGGGGCCTCGGTGGCGACGGCGGGCTGGAGGATGGAGTTGAGGTGGTGCACCCCGTTGCCGTACGGGGTGATGTCCTGCGTGGTGATGGGCAGCACACGCGCGGGCTCCCCGGTGACGGTCTCCAGGATGGACACCAGGTCCTCGCTGACCCGCAGGATCCAGCCCTCGCGGACCGTCGGCGACAGGGCGAGGCCGCGGTGGTTGAGCAGCCGGTTTCCCTTGGTGGTGTCGATGGAGACGACGGCGTCCATCGCGGGGGAGATCTCCTCGCGGTTGCACACCAGGGTGTCCACCGGGGAGTCCATGAAGGGCACCGGGTCGTGCGGCTGGGTGGGGGCCCACCCGCACACATGGGTGGAGAGCGTCACATCGCCGTCCAGGACGTCGCCGCGGGCGTGCATGTCCAGCAGCTTCGCGGCGGCGGACAGCGCCGCGACCGCCCCGTCGGCGTCGGAGACCAGCCCGATCCGCTCCGGGCGGGCGCCGACGCCGCCGAGCCGGCCGAGGATGCCGAGGGTCGGCGCGTCGCCACCGCTGAGCCGGCCGCGGCGGCCGGGGACGGTGACGGTGACGAAGTCCGTGCTGCCCTTGTCGCCCTCGACCGTGCGCACCTCGATCCGCGGCGCGGTGGCCGGGTCGGCACCGGCGGCGGCCTGGACGGCGCGCAGGTGGTCGGCGAGCAGTTTCCCGCTGGTCTGCGGGCGGTCGAGGAGTTCGATGATCTCAAGGACGTGTTTGAGCACGGGTGCCTCTCAGGACGAACGAGGTTGCGGTCCGGGCGAGCGGCGATGGGGAGGCCCGGATTCCGGTCGCCCCAGAGTCAGCCGACCGTCCCGCCGAGCGCAATGTTTTCTCGATATGCGGGAATGTTTATTCTTCCGTCATGCCCGAGCAGTCACCCGTAACCGGCACGCCACCGCTGCAGACCGCGGATCGCGTCCTCAATGTCCTGCTGTCCTTCGACCGGGAGCGCCCGGAGTGGGGCGTCACCGAGATCGCCGCGGAATTCGGCCTGGACAAGTCGGTCGCGCAGCGGCTGCTGGCCGCGCTGGCGTACCGCGGCTTCCTGGTCTCCGACCAGCGCACCCGCCGCTACCGGCTGGGCCCGGCGGTGTGGCATCTGTCACGGGTGTGGGAGCGCGGCGGCGGCATGGCCAGCCTGGTGCGGCCCACGCTGGAGGCGCTCGCCGAGGGGGTCGGGGTCGGCGCGCTGTTCGCGGTGCCGGACGGCGTCCATATGCGCTGTGTCGCCGCCGCGGACGGGGCGACCGGGCCGCTGCGGTACTACGCCCTGGCGGGCGAGCTCTACCCGGCCCACGCCGGGGCCACCTCCCGCGCCTACTTCGGTATGCTGCCGCCCGGCGATCGGGCCGTCCTGCTGTACGGCCGCCCGATGGCGCGGTTCAGCGAGAACACGCTGACCGATCCGGTGCGGCTGGAGGAGCGGTTCGCCGAGGTGCGGCGCCTCGGCCACGCGTACTCCGAGGGCGAGTACGATCCGCAGACCGCGGCGCTCGCGGTTCCCGTGCTCGTCGGCCGGCGGCCGGTGGGCACGCTGTCCCTGGCCGCGGCTCTCGAGGAGCTGCGGGGCCGCCGGGAGGAACTGACCGGGCCGCTGCAGCAGGCCGCGGCGGACCTGGGCAGGCTGCTGACGCCGGCCCATCCGCGCCATGTCCCGCCGCGCCACGACGGGCGCTGAGCGGCAACGTCACACGTGTGGCGCTGAGCTGCTGCATCACATTTTTTCCGCCCATTTTTCTGTCCGTCCGAGGAAGGACCATCCATCATGCGGTTGCTGCTGCTGTCCAACTCCACCGCCCCCGGGCGCGGCTATCTGGATCACGCGCGGGAGGAGATCGGCGCGCTGCTCGACGGCGTACGGCGGCTGGTGTTCGTGCCGTACGCCCTGGCCGACCGGGACGGCTACACCGCGCAGGTGGCGAAGGCCCTTGAGCCCCTGGGGATCGAGGTGACCGGCGCGCACACCGCCGCCGACCCGGCCGGGCTGATCGGCGGTGCGGAGGCCGTGTTCGTGGGCGGCGGCAACAGCTTCCGGCTGCTGAAGGCCCTGCACGAGCACGGCCTGGTGCGGGCCATCCGCGAGCGGGTGGCGGCCGGTGTGCCGTACATGGGGTCGAGCGCGGGCACCAACATGGCCTGCCCCACCCTGCGTACCACCAACGACATGCCGATCGTCCAGCCGCCCAGCTTCGAGGCCCTGGGCCTGCTGCCGTTCCAGATCAACCCGCACTACCTGGACCCGCGGCCGGACCTGGGCCACATGGGCGAGACGCGGGCCGAGCGGCTGGAGCAGTTCCTGGAGGAGAACGACGTGCCGGTGGTGGGGCTGCGCGAGGGCACCTGGCTGCGCCGGGACGCGGACCGGCTGACGCTCGGCGGGATCGCGGCCGGAGCCGTCCTGTTCCGGCGCGGCGCGGCGCCTGCGGAGCTCAGCCCCGGCGCGGACCTGAGCGCCCTGCTGGACGAGCGCCCGCGGTTCGACAGCCCCGCCTGAACCGCCTGCCCCGCCTGAACCCCTGCCCGGCCCGAACCGCCTGCCGGGCCTGATCCACGCGCGCCCCGCGGCTCACTCCCCGACCGCGCCGTCCGTCAACTCCCGTACGACGTCGAGCTGTCCGGCGTGCCGGGCGTACTCCTGGAGCAGATGGAAGAGGATCCAGCCGAGCGTCGGGGCCTCGGCCTCCGTGGCGAAACGGCCGCCGACGGGCGCCCGGCGGTCGAGCGGTACGTCCGCCACGGCCCGCCGGGACCAGGCGCACTGTTCCTCGAACCGCGCCCGGACCTCCTGCGGTGACATGTCGTCGGGGACGTGCCAGCGGTCGTCGGGGCCCCGGTCGCCCCAGGGCGACTCCACCGGCTCGCCCAGGAAACCCCAGCGCAGCCAGCGCCGTTCGACGTGGGTGAGGTGGTGGAGCAGTTCCAACGAGCTCCAGCCGGAGGGCAGTCGGGAGGTGCGCAGCTCGCTCTCGCTGAGCCCGTCGAGCTTATGGAGCACGACGCTCCGGTAGTAGTCGAGATAGGCGTCGAGCATCTGGCGGGTGTCGGCGAGCGAGTGCGGCGGTTCGTCGATCGGGTTCACAGGCGTCGGCATGGAGCGATGCTACGGACGGACCCCGCCCCACCCCGCCCCATCCGAAATGCGAACGCGGGCCGTTTGCCAACGAACGCTTTCCGGCCAAGTTCTTGTCGCGGTCCTGACAGGACTAGTCCACCGATGACACCCTTCCCTCGTTCGGCGCACAGCTCCCCCACAGCTCGCGGCTGAGCTTCGACACCGTCGGCACCCGCATGCACACCTTCGCACCTTCCCCCCACGCGCTCTGCCCCGTCATGCCCGGGCGGCCTCACCCGGCCGTCCGGTCGTACCCGGTCGCGCCACCGCGCGGCCAGCGCAGAAGGAGTCAGTGTGAGATCGACCTCCGAACGCCCCCACAGACCCCACAGACCCCAGGCATCCCGCCGCCGCGCCGTCGCGAGCGGCGCCTTGGTTGCCGCGGCGGCCATGCTCGCCGTCGGGATGCAGACCGGCCCCGCCGCCGCCCGCCCGGACGGCTCCCCGAACACCTCCGCCCCGGCCGCCGGCACGGTCTTCGCCAAGCCGGACCCCGGCGCCCTGCCGGTGGCCCTCTCCCCCGCCAAGCGCGCCGGGCTGATCCGGGAAGCCGACGCCGCCAAGGCCGCCACCGCCAGGACAATCGGCCTCGGCGCCAAGGAGAAACTGGTCGTCAAGGACGTCACCAAGGACGCCGACGGCACCGTCCACACCCGCTACGAGCGCACCTACGACGGGCTGCCCGTCCTCGGCGGCGACTTGGTCGTCGAGGGGGCCAAGAGCGGCGCCGTGAAGTCGGTCGCCAAGGCGACCAAGGCGCAGGTGAAGGTCGCTTCCACCAGCGCCGCCGTCGCGCCCGCCACGGTCGAGAAGGCGGCGGTGAAGGCGGCGAACGCGCAGGGTTCGCGCAAGACGGAGGCCGAGCGGGCGCCGCGCAAGGTGATCTGGGCGGCCAAGGGCACGCCCACGCTCGCGTACGAGACGGTCGTCGGCGGCCTCCAGGAGGACGGCACGCCGAACGAGCTGCACGTCATCACCGACGCGAACACCGGCGCCAAGCTCTTCGAGTTCCAGGGCGTCAAGGAGGGCACCGGCAACAGCCAGTACAGCGGGCAGGTCACCCTCGGTACGTCGGGCAGCTCGGGCTCGTACAACCTGACCGACGGCGGGCGCGGCGGGCACAAGACGTACAACCTCAACCGGGGCACCTCGGGGACGGGCACGCTCTTCACCGACGCCGACGACGTCTGGGGCAACGGGACGACCGGCGACGCCGCGACCGCCGGTGTGGACGCGGCCTACGGCGCCGCGCTGACCTGGGACTACTACAAGAACGTGCACGGCCGCAGCGGCATCCGGGGCGATGGCGTCGGGGCGTACTCCCGGGTGCACTACAGCAGCGGCTACGTCAACGCGTTCTGGCAGGACTCCTGCTTCTGCATGACGTACGGCGACGGCTCGGGCAACGCCAAGCCGCTGACCTCGATCGACGTGGCGGCCCACGAGATGTCCCACGGCGTCACCGCCGCGACCGCCAACCTCACCTACAGCGGTGAGTCCGGCGGCCTCAACGAGGGCACCTCGGACATCTTCGCCGCCGCCGTCGAGTTCAACGCCAACAACGCGAACGACCCCGGCGACTACCTGGTCGGCGAGAAGATCGACATCAACGGCGATGGCACCCCGCTGCGCTACATGGACAAGCCCAGCAAGGACGGCGCGTCCAAGGACAACTGGTACTCCGGCGTCGGCAACGTCGATGTGCACTACTCCTCCGGCGTCGCCAACCACTTCTTCTACCTGCTCTCCGAGGGCAGCGGCGCGAAGGTGATCAACGGCGTCAGCTACGACAGCCCGACCTACGACAACCTGCCGGTCCCCGGCATCGGGCGGGCCAACGCCGAGAAGATCTGGTTCAAGGCGCTGACCCAGCGCATGACCTCCAACACCAACTACGCGGGGGCGCGGGACGCCACACTGTGGGCGGCGAGCGAGCTCTTCGGCCAGGCCAGCCCCGAGTACAACACGGTGGCCAACACCTGGGCCGCGGTCAACGTCGGATCCCGGATCGTCGAGGGCGTCTCCATCACCGCGCCCGGCGACCAGACCAGCATCGTCGACCAGGCCGTCAGCCTGCAGATCGCGGCGACCAGCTCCAACCCGGGCGCGCTCACCTACTCCGCCAGCGGGCTGCCCGCCGGGCTGTCGATCGACTCCTCGACCGGCCTGATCTCCGGCACTCCGACCACGCTCGGCTCCGGCACCGTGACGGTCACCGTGACCGACTCGACCGGCAAGTCGGCCACCCTGTCCTTCACCTGGACCGTGAACACCACTGGCGGCAACGTCTTCGAGAACACCGCTGACGTCGCCATCCCGGACGCGGGCGACGCGGTCACCTCCTCGATCACGGTGAGCCGGGCGGGCAACGCGCCGTCCAACCTCCAGGTGGGCGTGGACATCGTGCACAGCTGGCGGGGTGACCTGGTGATCGACCTGGTGGCACCGGACGGTACGGCGTACCGGCTGAAGAACTCCAGTTCCTCGGACTCGGCGGACGACGTGAAGACCACCTACACCGTGGACGCCTCGTCCGAGGTGGCCGTCGGCACCTGGAAGTTGAAGGTGCAGGACGTCGCCTCGCTGGACACCGGCTACATCAACAGCTGGAAGCTGACGTTCTGAACGACGCGCACATCCGGATGAGGTGCTGAGCCGTCCGGACACCGGGCAGGCGCCGCCAGGGGTGACCCGACTCCCCCTGGCGGCGCCTCTTCTGTCGCTCTCCGAGCCACAACTCCGCCCCGCATGGCGAACATTGATCAACATTAAACGAACATTTTGCCGCCTACCTGCCCCAAAGCTCGTGACATGTACGCGCCTTGTGTGACAGTCTGCCCAACGCGATCGCACCGTACCTCTTGTTCAGGTCCGGGCGGCACTTCCCCGCCGCCCGGACCTGACCCCCCACAGCAATGAGGAGTTCGCGTGAGCAAGACCTCGAACATGTCCGTTTCGCCTGCCCACTCCCCTGCCCGCAGGAAGCGCCGCACGGCGGCCGCCACCGGTGCCGCGGTCGCGGCAGCGGCCCTGCTGGCCACCGGCGTCACCACGGGCCAGGCCGGCGCCGCCACCACGAACACCGGCACCAAGGCGGACGCGCGCCCCACCGTGCTCTCCGCCTCGGCCCGCGCGGAGCTGCTGCGCGACGCCAACGCCACCAAGGCCGACACCGCCAAGGCGCTGGGCCTCGGCGCCAAGGAGAAGCTGGTCGTCAAGGACGTCGTACGGGACGCCGACGGGACCGTCCACACCCGCTACGAGCGCACCTACGACGGACTGCCCGTCCTCGGCGGCGACTTGATCGTCCACGAGTCCGCGAACAACAAGATCAAGAGCGTCACCAAGGCCGTCAAGGCCACCCTCGCGGTCCCCTCCACGACCGCCAAGGTGACCCCGGCCGCCGCCGAGCGGGCCGCGGTGAAGCGCGCCCAGGCGGACGACGCCCGGCGGGCGGCGGCCGACGGCGCCCCGCGCAAGGTGATCTGGGCCGCCTCCGGCAAGCCGGTCCTCGCGTACGAGACCGTCGTCGGCGGCATACAGAAGGACGGCACCCCCAACCAGCTGCACGTCATCACCGACGCCGGCACCGGCGCAAAGCTCTTCGAGTACCAGGGCATCGAGACCGGCAGCGGGACCAGCCAGTACAGCGGCTCGGTGGAGCTCGGCACCGCCAAGGAGGGCAGCGGCTACACCCTGACCGACGCCGACCGCGGCGGCCACCGGACCACCGACCTCAAGGGCAGCGAGTCCGGCGAGGGCTCGGCGTTCACGGACGACGACGACAAGTGGGGCACCGGAAAGCCCGACGACGCGCAGACCGCGGCCGTCGACGCCCACTACGGCGCGGCCCTCACCTGGGACTACTACAAGAACGTGCACGGCCGCGACGGCATCGCGGGCGACGGCAAGGGCGCGTACTCCCGGGTGCACTACGGCCACGACTACGTCAACGCCTTCTGGGACGACAGCTGCTTCTGCATGACGTACGGCGACGGCCAGGGCGACAAGGCCCCGCTCACCTCGATCGACGTCGCGGCCCACGAGATGTCCCACGGCGTCACGTCGGCCACCGCCAACCTGAATTACAGCGGTGAGTCCGGCGGCCTCAACGAGGGCACCTCGGACATCTTCGCCGCGGCCGTCGAGTTCAACGCGAAGAACGCGAGCGACCCCGGCGACTACCTGGTCGGCGAGAAGATCGACATCAACGGCGACGGCACCCCGCTGCGCTACATGGACAAGCCCAGCAAGGACGGCAACTCCGCGGACAACTGGTCCGACGGCGTGGGCGACTTGGACGTGCACTACTCCTCCGGCGTCGCCAACCACTTCTTCTACCTGCTCTCCGAGGGCAGCGGCGCCAAGGAAGTGAACGGCGTCAAGTACGACAGCCCGACCGCCGACGGCTCCAAGGTCGAGGGCATCGGCCGCGACAAGGCCGAGAAGATCTGGTACAAGGCGCTCACCACGTACATGACCTCGACCACCGACTACCACGCCGCGCGCGAGGCGACGCTGAAGGCCGCGACCGACCTGTACGGGGCGGACAGCGCCGAGTACAAGGGCGTGAACTCGGCGTGGGCCGGAGTGAACGTCAAGCCGTAAAAACGCATCAACTGAAGTAGCACCACATAGCCGGTGCCCGGGTCCCGTTCCCGGGCACCGTCATGTTTCCGCACTTTGTTCCGCCGGGTAGCCCCTTCGGCACCCGGCACCCCACAGCAACAGGAGACAACGTGACGCAAGGCTCGACCTCCGGCAGATCCGGCTCGTCCCGCACCTCCGGCATATCCCGCACCTCCCGCGCCACCGCGTTCAAGCGCTCCCGTACCGTCGTCGCCGCGGGGGCGGCGACGCTCGCCGGAGCCCTCATCGCGGCCGGCGCCACGGCCGGCACCGCGGGCGCGGCCACCCCGCCGCCCCCGCCCACCGTGAAGGGCGCCCAGTCCCTCGCCCTCTCCCCCTCCGTCCGCGCCGAGTTGCTGCGCGAGGCCGACGCCGCCACGGCCGGCACCGCCCGGTCCCTCGGGCTCGGCGCCAAGGAGAAGCTGGTCGTACGGGACGTCATCAAGGACGCAGACGGCACCGTCCACACCCGGTACGAGCGCACCTACGACGGACTGCCCGTCCTCGGCGGCGATCTGATCGTCCACAAGTCCGCCGACGGCGAGACCGAGGAGGTCACCAAGGCCACCGACGCCAAGATCAAGGTGGCCGACACCACGGCGGCCGTCGCCCCGGCCGCTGCCGAGCGGACCGCCGTAGGGGTGGCAAAGACCGAGGCCGGCGACAAGGCGGACACCTCCGCCACCCCCCGGAAGGTCATCTGGGCCGCCTCCGGCAAGCCCGTCCTCGCGTACGAGACCGTGGTCGGCGGCTTCCAGGACGACGGCACGCCCAGCAAGCTGCACGTCATCACGGACGCGGACACCGGCAAGAAGCTGTACCAGTTCCAGGCCGTCCAGAACGGCACCGGCACCGGGCAGCACAACGGCAAGGTCACCCTCGGCACCACCAAGAGCGGCACCCAGTACCTGCTCAAGGACACCGCGCGCGGCGGCCATATGACCTACAACCTCAAGCACGCCGAAGACGGCAGGGGGTCGAAGTTCCTGGACGCCGACGACGTCTGGGGCAACGGCAAGCCGACCATCGCGCAGACCGCCGCCGTCGACGCCCACTACGGCGCGGCCATGACCTGGGACTACTACAAGAAGGTCCTGGGCCGCAACGGCATCCAGAACAACGGCAAGGCCGCCTACTCGCGCGTCCACTTCGGCAACGAGTACGTCAACGCCTTCTGGGACGACGACTGCTTCTGCATGACGTACGGCGACGGCGAAGGCGACAAGAAGCCGCTCACCCAGCTCGACGTCGCCGGCCACGAGATGAGCCACGGTCTGACCGCCGCCACCGCGAAGCTCGAGTACAGCGGCGAGGCGGGCGGCCTCAACGAGGCCACCTCCGACATCTTCGGCACGGCCGTCGAGTTCTACGCCAAGAACCCGAACGACCCCGGCGACTACCTCATGGGCGAGAAGATCGACATCAACGGGGACGGCACCCCGCTGCGCTACATGGACAAGCCCAGCAAGGACGGCATGTCCTACGACTACTGGTCCAGCAGCATCGCCGAGGACGACCCGCACTTCACCTCCGGGCCCGGCAACCACTTCTTCTACCTGCTCTCCGAGGGCAGCGGCCGCAAGGTCATCAACGGCGTGACCTACAACAGCCCGACCAAGGACGGCCGCACCGTCACGGGCATCGGCCGCGCCAAGGCCGAGAAGATCTGGTACAAGGCGCTCACCACGTACATGACCTCCACCACCAACTACGCCAAGGCGCGCACCGCGACGCTCAAGGCGGCGAAGGCCCTGTACGGCGGGACCAGCGCGGAGTACAAGGCGGTCAACAACGCCTGGGGCGGCATCAACGTACGGTGATCAACGTGCGGTGACGCACTGAGACCCGAGCTGGTGGGGCCGGGCGGGCGCACCGCCCGCCCGGCCTTCCGGCCTCAGCTCTTCTCCCTCTTGTCCCCTCCGCCGAACGCTTCCTTCCGGATGACATCGAGGAGGCTCGGCACACCTTCCGTGGTGCGCACATCGATGAAGGCGCGCAGATGGCGGTCGCCGACCGCCTGGCGCAGCAGCGCGTTTCCGAGATCGGCACGCGAGGTGAACCGGCCGGGAAGGCGTGAGGTGGCCACCTGGTAGTCGCTGACAGCGTTCGTATCGAAGAGACCCGCGGGGCGGACGACCGTCCACTCGTGCTCGCTTTCGCTCACGGCCTCCTCCATCCGCCGCATGTCGTCGTACACGGTGCGCCCGGCGAAGCGCACGATGAACGGCTCGAGCACCTTCCGGAAGAAGAAACCCTCGCCGGGCGCCGCCGTCCCGAAGAGCACCGTCGAGCTCACGCAGACCAGACGGCGGACGCCGTGTTCCGTCATCGCCCGGGTGATGTGGGTCATGCCCCCGGAGTACACCGTGACAGGGTTCCGGCCGTAGGGAACCCCGAGCGTCGAGATCACCGCGTCCTGCCCGGCCACGGTGCGCTCGACCGCGACGGGGTCCAGCACATCCGCACCGACCACCCGCAGCCGCGGATCGCTCAGCGGGAAGGACTCGGGCCGGCGGGTGACGGCGGTGACCGTGTGGCCCTCGGCGATCGCCTGCTCGGTGGTCTGCCGCCCGGTCGGTCCGTTCGCGCCGAATATGACGAGCTTCACCTGTTTCTCCCTCTCACGGACGATGGTCTTGCCACCCGAGAGGGCACCGGCGGCGGCGAGTGTGACATCCCGGTCCCTCATATGACCTGGACCACATCGCCTGGGCGGATGTCACATTCCCGGCAGCGCGGCGCCTCTCAGCAGGGAGCGCGCACAGGAGGCATGACATGTCCGACAGCCCGGCACAGAGCCCGGCGGACACCGCGACGCGGGTGTTCGTCGGCTACCGAGAACTGCTGTTCTCCGTCGTCTACAACATGCTCGGCAGCGTCGCCGACACCGAGGACGTACTCCAGGAGACCTGGCTGTCCTGGGCGGGCAGAAGCCGCCGCTCGTCGATGGCGGAGATCGACAATCCGCGCGCCTATCTGGTGCGGATAGCGGTGAACCACGCGCTCGCCCGACGGGCCGGCATCAATCGCCGACGTGAGACCTACGTCGGGCCGTGGCTGCCCGAGCCCCTGGTCACCGACACGGCCGCCGACCCCCCGGCGGACACCGCCGACACGGCCGACCGGGCACTGCGCGCCGAAACCGTGTCGATGGCGCTGCTGGTGGTCCTGGAGACCCTGACCCCCCTGGAACGGGCGGTGTTCGTCCTCCACGAGGTCTTCGGCTACGCCCACCCCGAGATCGCGGACATCCTGGACCGCAGCCCGTCCGCCGTCCGCCAGCTCGCGCACCGCGCCCGCGAACACGTCCACGCCCGCCGCCCCCGCTACCAGGCCCACCCACGCGTCCAGCGCCAGGCGACCGAGCGATTCGTCTCCGCGGCGCTCGGCGGCGACGTCGGCGCCCTCATGGAGGTCCTGGCACCGGAGGTGACCTTGTGGACCGACGGCGGAGGCAAGGCACGGTCGGCTCTGCGGCCGATCCAGGGCCGGGAGAAGGTCGCCCGCACGCTGACCGGCTACTCCTCCCGCCCCCCGCAGGGTCTGGACATCCAGTACCGGAGTGTCAATGGCGACCCCTCGGCGGTGATTTTCGCGGGCGAGGCCCCGTACGCCGTGATGGTCATGGACCTGACCCCGGAGGGCGACCAGA
This sequence comes from Streptomyces sp. NPDC059679, assembly GCF_042734105.1. Classification (NCBI taxonomy): domain Bacteria; kingdom Bacillati; phylum Actinomycetota; class Actinomycetes; order Kitasatosporales; family Streptomycetaceae; genus Streptomyces; species Streptomyces sp. NPDC059679. The sequence goes on from NZ_JBHWES010000010.1 coordinate 121,217, forward strand.
TTTCGAGCGTCTACCTCGTCACCAACCCGGACAAGCTCTCCGCGGTCAGGCGGGATGTGGCCGACGACGCGGCATCGGACGGGTAGGGCCCTTCTGCCGAATCTCCGTGGGAGAAGGACCCCAACCGCGGCCCAGGCCCACACACGCCGCCCGGCGGCCGGCCTTCCGTCATCCGGCGCGTCGGCCGTCAACCTGCTTTCCGCTGGTTCCGTAGACGAAGTCGGTCGTGGTGTCCAGGATGAATTCCATGGGGAAGCCCAGTTCGATCGCGCTGGCCTTGTCCAGCCGGCTGACCGCCTCTTCGGGCAGTTCCAGGTCGATCGCGGCGAGGTTGTCCGTCAACTGATCCACGGTGCGGGCGCCGAGGATGGGGTGGATCCAGGGCCGGTGCGCTCGCGTCCACGCGATGGCGACCTGCGAGGAGGACACGCCGAGCTCGTCGGCCACGGCGTCCACCGTGCGCGCGATGGTCAGGTCGCGTTCGGAGACGGCGGAGCGGTCGACCCGGGAGGGACCATCGGCGCCGGAGCGGGTGAACTTGCCCGACAGCACGCCGGCGGCCAGCGGCGACCACGCGGCCACCGACAGTTCCAGAGCCGAGGCCATCGGCAGCAGCTCCCGCTCGATGTCGCGCTTGACCAGGCTGTAGGGCAGCTGCAGTCCGGCGAAGGGCGCCCACCCGCGGAACTCGGCGATGGTGTTGGCTCGCGAGACCAGCCACGCGGGTGCGTCGGAGATCCCGACATACAGCACCTTGCCCGCCCGCACGAGATCGTCGAGGGCCCGCATGGTCTCCTCGATCGGGGTGTTGGGGTCCCAGATGTGCACCCACAGCAGATCGATGTACTCGGTACCCAGCCGCCGCAAGCTGGCCTCCACCGAACGGACCAGATTCTTGCGGTGGTTGCCGCTGGCGTTGGGATCGGTGCCGTCCATCGTCAGCGTGTACTTCGTTGACACCACGAAGCGGTCGCGGTCCGAGCCCAGCAGCTCCCCGACGATCCGCTCACTGCTGCCCTCCGTGTACCGGTTGGCGGTGTCGATCACGTTCCCGCCCGCCTCCGCGTAGGCGGTGAACATCTTGCGACACTCCTCGACGGAGGCGCCCCACCCCCACTCCTCGCCGAAGGTCATCGTGCCCAGGAACGCTTCGGACACCCGCAGCCCGGTGCGGCCAAGCAGTCGGTAACGCATCACAATCACCAATCCCCACGCTCGTGCCAATTTGGCGTCGCGAAGGAAACTAACTGCCGTGGTCACCCGCCGTATTGCACGTTCTTGCCCCTCCCGGGTCAGCGCACGGCCCAGCCGGCCCACTCCGTACCCCGATACGTCGACTGGTACCTGGCGGGTGTCACCCCGTAGGCCCCGGCGAACACACGGGTCAGATGGGATTGATCGTGGAATCCCGTCTCGTACGCGACCTCGGCGATCCCTGTGCCACGCCGGAGCAGGTCCCTGGCCCGATCGAGCCGGAGACGCAGATGCAGCTTGTGCGGCGGCAGACCGAACCACGCCGTGCACGCGCGTGCGAGCCGGTACTTGCTCAGGTCCGACACCGCGCTGAGCTCGTCCAGCGTCACGTTGCGGGCCAGATTCGCCCGCAGGTACTCACGCACGACCTCGGGCACACGCCGCCCCGTGTCCCTCCCGCCCTCGGCGCCGTACGAGTGCCGCGCCAGCACGGAGATGAACTCCAGTACCCCCGTCTCCTGCCTCAGCGCCGAACCGGGTGGCTCCGAAGGCTGGTGGAGGGCGTCGTGTACGGACCGGAAGCGGTCCGCCAGCCCGCCGTCCCGGATCACCGGATCCCCGTACCGCACGGCCTCAGGCGCGGCGACCTCGGCGATCAGGGACGGTGACACACACATGATGAGCCAGCGCGCCGAGCCGGGATCGTCCGGCGCCCCGGAATGCGCGTCGTCCGGGTGGAGAACGACCAATTGGCCAGGCGCGGCCCGGAAGGTCGCGCCGCGCCTGCGTATGGTGAAGCCGGAGCCGGTCACGAGCAGGAGCTTGAGCTCTTCATGGACATTGCCGCTGTAGGACTGCGCCCGACCGTCCACCACGACGACGTCCGGCACGTCGACGGACACCCGTGGAACCCCCGCCTGATCCGCCCCCGTCATGGCCGCAACACTAGCGCCACAGCCCTCGCAGGCGCCCCGTCCGTCCATCCATCCATCCGCAGACAGCCCGCAGTAATGCGCGATCATTCGTCGGTACCCGCACCACCCGGGCGCCCGGGATCAGACAGCATCGGGCATCCGGGCCCGCAGGGCCGCCACGGCCCAGTCGAGCACCGGCGTCAGCCGCTCCGGTGCCGGCCAGCTGTTGACCTGCGCGAGCAGCTCCACATACCGCTGCCTACGCGGGTCGTTGACGTTCTCGAGGCGGGCCAGCAGCCGACGCCGGAGGGCGGCGTCACCCGGGCGCCCGACGATCCCCGCATAGTGCCCCACGAGTTCGTCGACAACCGGGTCGGCCTGCCGCGAAGCCGGATCGACCCCGGCCGCCAGCGCCGCCCCGGCCCGCTCCCGCACCACCGCGACAACGTCGCGCCGCAGGGCACTCCCCCGGGCTCCCTCCGCCGCGTGCTCCTCGGCCACCCGCCGCACCCTGGCCCGGAACTCCGGGTCACGCGCCAGCTCCGCCAGCTCCACCCACGCCCGTACCTGCTCCGCCTCCGGACTCTCGGGCAGCTCGGGCGTCATCGAGCGCCTGGCCGCCGCGAACTCCGGATTCCCGTCCAGGCCGCCGAAAACGGCGTCCAGAAATTCGTCGATCAGACGCCGACGCTCACCGTCGGAGAGCCTGGCCAATGTATGCATGATCTCCATCTCCTCCGGGCTCGCCCCACGCTCCGCCACCGCACTCAACACCGCCCGCCGCAGCCGCAACGTACGGATCTGCACCGCCAGCGCCTCCGCATGCGCCGCCGCGACCTCCGCCAGCGACAGCTCCCGGTCCACGACCTTCCGGACCGTCGCCAGATCCAGCCCCAGCTCACGCAACGTCCGCACCAGCTCCAGGCGGGCGACGGCGTCGACGCCGTACAGCCGGTAACCGGCCGGGCTACGGTCCGCCGGCACGACGATCCCGCGATCCGAGTAGAACCGAATGGTCTTCACCGTGAGCCCGGTCCGCCGGGCCAGGTCCCCGATCGAGTAAAGCGCGCCGCCGTCCATGCCCCTACCTTCGCGTCTCCCCTTACAGGAGACTCAAGCCCACCGCCTTATCCTCTTACGGCGGCGGGCGTCGGTCGCCGGGCCAACAGGACGTTTCCTTTGCCCCCTGATCAGGTCACGCGGCCCCGAGCCCAGGCCCGCAGCCCGCTCACGGTGCACGCCGCTTGACTCGTCGTCGGCCTCGCGGGTGTGGGCTCCGCTTCGCTTCGCTGTGCCTACGCGCCGTCTCGCGGCTTTCTGCACAGCGCCAGAAAGGCCCTTGCCGGCGCTGAGCGCGGTTCGCGTAGGTTTGGGCTACTCAGAGAGAAGAAGGAGCAGGCCAGTGGGCGGACACGACTCGGTGGCGGCGCTTGCGCCGCTCATACCGGTGGCGAACGGCGTGGACGAGCGGGTCGACTGGAGCGAGGTCGAGGGGATCTGGGGGAGACGGTTCCCCGCAGACTACGTGCGCTTCATGGAGGTGTACGGGCCGGGGCTGGTCAGCGGGGAGATCGTGATTCTGCTGCCGGCACCACGGCCCGGTACGTACACGGACGGGTCGGGCCTGCAGGAGGAGACCGAGAATGCCCGCCTCACCTGGGAGATGTGCGGGGACGAGGTCGACTTCGAGGTGGACCCCGAGTCCATCGTGGCGTGGGGCGTCACCACGGGCGCCGACATCTACTGCTGGCTGACCACGGACGAGGACCCGGACCGGTGGCCGGTGCTGGTGTGCGGGCGGCACACCAGTCCGTCGTTCCAGGTGCACCCCTTCGGGATGGCCGAGTTCCTTCGGCGGCTCCTCGGCGATGCCGAGTTCCAGGAGGAGACCATCAGCGTGGTCCTGCCGGAGGAGGGGTCCTTCGTCAACTGGCGTGAGCAGCAGCGCCGACACGACTCGGAGCTGAACCCTGCCACAGGTCAGCCCTGGTAACTGGCGGGCGGCCACACCCGTCCTTGACCTTGACCCTGACGCCAGGGTCAAGGCTTAGCGTCGCAAGCATGGACGAGACAAACACCCTTCACGGCCGGGCAGTGCTTATCACCGGAGGAGGCACCGGGATCGGTCGTGCGACGGCCCAGCAGTTCGCCGCCTCGGGCGCCGAGGTTCTCATCGTCGGCCGGACTGCCGAAAGCCTGGCCAAGACGGCCGAAGAACACTCGCGCATCCGGACGTTCGTGGCCGACGTCGCCGAGCCGAACGCCCCCGCCGATATCGTCGCCGCCGCGGTGGAGGCGTTCGGCCGCAGCCGCATCGATGTTCTGGTCAACAATGCCGCGATCACTCGTCCGGCCCCGCTCGGCGCGATCGACCGGAAGGCCGCCGGGAAACAGCTCGCCACGAACCTTCTCGCCCCGGTGTTCCTCACCCAGCACGCTCTGCCGCATCTGGAGGCCGGTGGCGCCGTCGTCAACGTGACGTCCAACCCGCCCCACTACGGCTGGGCCAACAACTCGATCTACGGAGCCACGAAGGTGGCTCTGGACTTCCTGACCCACACATGGGCTGTCGAGCTCGCGCCGCGCGGCATTCGCGTACTTTCCGTGGCCCCCGGGATAACGGCGACTCCGGTGCTGAGCCATGCCGGTTTCTCGGACGAGCAGATCGCCTCGGCGGGCAAGGAGCTTCGGGCCCGAATCCCGCTCGGGCGGATCGCTCAGCCCAAGGAGATCGCCTGGTGGATCGTGAACGCGACGCGCCCCGAGGCCGCTTACCTCACCGGTACGGTCATTCGTGTCGACGGCGGGCTGAGCGCGACTGGATGATGATGGAACGATGCTGATCGGAGAACTGGCGAACGAGGTCGGCACCACCGTTCGGGCACTGCGCTATTACGAACAGCAGGGTCTGCTCCACCCCCAGCGAGCGCCGAACGGTTACCGGGAGTATGACGAGACGGCTGTCGGGCAGGTGGGCAACATCAAGCTGTTGCTCTCGCTCGGCCTCACCGCCAATGACATCCGCGCCTTTCTGCCCTGTCTCGGTCAGGACATCGTCGACGGTCCCGTCTGTCCCGCGAGCGCGCGGGTCATCGCCCGGAGGCTCGCCGATGTGGAGGAGAAGATCTCCGCGCTGGACGTCGTCCGTAAACGTCTCATCGAAGCACTGGCCCAGGCCGGCGGCTAGCGCCCTCCCGTGCGTGAACGGCCCGGCTCAGCTGTAGAAGTTGCGCTGCCAGCGGTGGTTGGCGAGTACGGCCAGCTGGTCGGCGGTCAGCGGGCGGCCGTCGCTCAGGGCCGTATTGCGTTCGACGTTGCGTACGGTGCGCATACCGGGGATGACCGTGGACACCGCCGGGGAGCTGAGGACGAACCGCAGCGCGGTCTCGGCCATCTCGTCGGGGGCGATGCCGAGGTCGGCGACGATCGCGGCCACCCGCTGTTCGACCTGGGCCGGGCGGTCGCCGCGGAAGTAGCGGTTGCGGAAGTCGCCCTCGGGGAACGTGGCACCGGCGGTGATGCGGCCGGTGAGCCCGCCCTCGTCGAGGGCCACCCGCACGATGACGCCGACGCCGTGCTCCACACAGGCCGGCAGCAGCGCTTCGGCGGGCGACTGGTCGAAGATGTTGTAGATCACCTGCACGCTGTCGACGGCGCCGCTGGTGACGAGCGCGAGGGCGTTGTCGGGCTCGTGGTCGTTGATGGAGACGCCGAACAGGCGGATCTTGCCCTCCTGCTTGAGCTCGGCGATCGTCTCCAGCCAGTCGCCGCGGCCGAGCCACTCGTCGCTCCAGACATGGAACTGGAGGACGTCGAAGTAGTCCAGGCCGCTGGTGCGCAGGCTGGTCTCCAGGCTTTCGCGGATGTGCGCACCGGGGAAGGTGTCGGCCGGGTCCAGGCCGTCCGGGGCCGGCCAGACCCGGTTCTTCGGGGGGACCTTGGTCGCGACGAGCACGTCGTCGCCGGTGCCGGCCCGCTCGCGGACGACTTGGCCGACGATCCGCTCGCTCTCGCCGTAGCCCCGGGCGGTGTCGATGAAGTTCACGCCGAGGTCGATGGCGCGGTGCAGCGCGCGTACGGATTCGTCCTCGGTGGCGCCCACCCAGTTGGACTCCCCGATGCCCCAGGCGCCGTAGCCGATCTCGGACACGGTCAGTTCACTGCGGCCCAGTTCGCGGTAGTGCACTTTTTCATCAACCTTCCGTCGGCGTACTTACTCTTTGCGGCCGGTCGCGGCGACCGTGACGCCGAGACCGATCATGGCAAGCCCGCCGACCCCGCCGACCATGGCCAGCCGCTGCGGTGAGCGGGCGAACCAGCCCCGTGCGGTGGCGGCGACGAGGCCCCAGATGCTGTCGGAGGTTACGGCGATGACGTTGAAGACGAGGCCGAGCAGCAGCATCTGCAGCGTGACATGCCCCTGCTCGCGGTCGACGAACTGGGGCAGTACGGCGGCGAAGAACACGATGGTCTTGGGGTTGGCGACACCGACCGCGAACCCCTCCCAGAACGTGCGCAGGGCACCCTGCTCAACCGGGCCGTTTCCGCTGAACGCGGCCCGCAGCGAGCCCCGCTGCCGCACCGCCTTGACCCCCAGGTAGACCAGATACGCGGCGCCCACCAGCTTCAGCGCCGTGAAGACGAGGACCGAGCGCTCCACGATGGTGCCGACCCCCAGCGCCACGGCCACCACGAGCACATACGCGCCGACCGTGTTCCCCATGACGGTGGTCAGCGCGGCCCGGCGGCCCTGGGCCAGGGCCCGGCCGATCACGAACAGCACGCTGGGGCCGGGGATCACGATCAGCAGGAACGACATGGCCGCGAAGGCGAGGAGGCGGTCGGTGGACACCATGGAGGTCATGTAAACACGCGGGGCCTCCGCCCACGCAACCCTTTTCCCCACCTCGTGTGTGCCGGCGGACGAAGCCCTACTTTCGTCAGAGGCGCGCCCGGCCCGCCGCGGGGGATGCTGGGGCGCATGATCCGGTGGATACGACATGGTGGCGCCGCGCGGACGGCCCTGCTCCTGTGGCTGACGGCCTGCGCGCCCGTGCTGCTGAAGGCCACATCGGCGAGCGGGCGCGAGCTGTGGGTGCTGCTGGCCGGGTTTCCGCTGCTGGCGGGTGCGGCCGTGGTGGGGCGTACGCGGCCGCTGGTGGGGCTGGCGGTCGCGGTGGGGCTGAGCCTGGCCCTCAACCTGGAGCTGTACACCTCCTCGTACTGGGCGGCGCTGGCGCTGTGGGGCTATCTGGCCGGGCGGTGGACGGCGGGCGCGCGGCCCGCGCTGTGGTTCTTCGCGGCCTTCGCGGTGGCGGGCGCGCTGCTCACCTGGTTGACGGACGCCGGGGTCTGGACCTGGTTCACCGCGCTGACCACGCTGCTGCTCAACGTCGTGGTGCCGTGGCTGCTGGGCCGCTACCGCCGTCAGTACGACCACCTGGTCCACGCCGGCTGGGAGCTGGCCGACCGGATGGAGCGGGAGCAGCGGGCCGTCGCCGATCAGGCGCGGCTGCGCGAGCGGTCCCGGATCGCCGGGGACATGCATGACTCGCTCGGCCACGACCTGGCCCTGATCGCGCTGCGCGCCGCCGCCCTCCAGGTCGACCCGGAGCTGAGCGACCGCCACCGGGCGGCGGCCGCCGAACTGCGCGAGGCGGCCTCGACGGCCACCAGCCAGCTGCGGGACATCATCGGCGTGCTGCGGACCGCCGACGACCCCGCCCCGACGGCCCCCGCCGACGAGGGCGTCGGCCCGCTGGTGGAACGCGCGCGGTCCTCCGGGCTGGCCGTCGAGCTGGAGTACGGGGCGCGGGACGGGAAACACAAGGAGGGCGCAGACGGCCCGAAGGGGCCTGGCCTGCCGCCCATGGCCGACCGGGCCGTCTACCGCGTCGTCCAGGAGGCGCTGACCAACGCCGCCAAGCACGCCCCGGGCGCGGCGGTCCGCGTCCAGCTGGTCCGGGACCCGGCGGCGGGCGAGATCGCGGTGTCCGTCGTCAACGGGCCGCGCCCGGCGGACGGTTCGCCGCCGGATCTGGCCTCGGGCGGCAACGGTCTGGTGGGCCTGGACGAGCGCGTACGGCTGGCCGGCGGGGTGCTGGCCCACGGGCCGTCGGCCGACGGCGGCTTCGCGGTGTCGGCGCGGCTGCCGCTCGCGGCCGGGGTCGCGCTCGTCGCCGAGCGGGCGGCGGCCCCGGCGTCCACGTCGGCGCGGGAGCTGGCCCGCGCCCGGGAGCGGGTGCGGCGCAGGCTGGTGCAGTCGATCACGGTGCCGCTGGCCGTGACCGCCGGACTGGCTGTCCTGTGGGGCGGGTTCACCTTCTATACGCAGTACCACTCGGTCCTGGACCGGCGCACCTACGACCGGCTGGAGATCGGCGAGCCGCGTGCCGACGTCGAGTCGCGGATGCCGCCGTACACGATGGACGGGCCCCCGGACGGCATCGCCGCGCCGCCCCACGGCTGGGACTGCGCTTACTACGGGGTGCGCAGGTACGACGGGCGGTCCGCCTATCGGCTGTGCTTCGCGGACGGGCGACTGGTCGCCAAAGACGTGGTCACCAGTCGGCAGTAGGGGCGGAGGGCGCAGCGGCCGACAGAAGAGGGCGGCAGTGAGAGCGCTTGCTCCCACCGCGCCCTCCGTCCGGGAATCCGGCGCGGGAATTCCACGGAAAGAGACGGCAACCTTTCCGGCCAGAGCGGCGACCACACCCCGACACCCCCCACACCCACCCCCCGCACTCCCCCACCGCCACCCCCACCCCCAGGAGGTCCCGTGGCACCCCCGCACGGTTCGCCCGCCCCCTCCGCCCGCCCCCGGACAAGACGGGCCGGACGCGTCGCGCTCGCCCTGGCCGCCGTCGGGGCGCTGCTGACCACCGGACCGGCCGCCCTGTCGCACGCCGCCCCCGCCGGCCGCGTGGAGAACGGCACTCCCAAGGCCGCCGTCCAGGCCGCCCAGTTGGAGAAGCTGGACCGCGGGCTGGTCAGCGTGCACACCGGTAACGACAACCTGGTCAGCTGGCGCTGGCTGGCCACCGACCCGGACGATGTCACGTTCAACCTCTACCGGGGCAGCGTCAAGGTCAACTCCTCCCCCATCACCACCACCAACTACCTCCACAAGGACGCCCCCAACAGCGCCGACTACACCGTCCGCGCGATCGTGGGCGGCACGGAGCAGCCCGCCTCGCCGAGCGCCGTGCAGTTCCGCTCCGGCTACTACGACGTGCCGATCTCGCCCCCGTCCGGCGGCTCGGACTACACCTACGAGGCCAATGACGCCTCGGTGGGCGACCTGGACGGCGACGGCGACCTCGACATCGTCCTCAAGTGGCAGCCGACGAACGCCAAGGACAACTCGCAGTCCGGCGTCACCGGCAACACCATCGTCGACGGCTACACCCTTCAGGGGCAGCGGCTGTGGCGGATCGACCTGGGCCGCAACATCCGCTCCGGCGCCCACTACACCCAGTTCCAGGTGTACGACTACGATGGCGACGGCAAGGCCGAGGTCGCGATGAAGACCGCGGACGGTACGGTCGACGGCACCGGCAAGACCATCGGCAGCGCCTCCGCCGACCACCGCAACTCCAGCGGCTATGTGCTGGACGGCCCCGAGTTCCTGACCATGTTCAACGGGCAGACGGGCGCGGCGGTCTCCACCGTCGACTACGTCCCGCCGCGCGGCACGGTGTCCTCGTGGGGCGACTCGTACGGCAACCGCGTGGACCGCTTCCTGGCCGGCACGGCCTATCTGGACGGTTCGAAGCCCTCGCTGGTCGAGGCGCGCGGCTACTACACCCGTACGGTCATCAGCGCCTGGAACTACAGCGGCGGGCAGCTCACCCGCAGGTGGACGTTCGACACCAACAGCTCCACCAACAGCGGCAAGGGCTACGACGGGCAGGGCAACCACGCCCTGGCGATCGGCGATGTGGACTCCGACGGCAGGGACGAGATCGTCTACGGCTCGATGGCCGTGGACGACAACGGCAACGCCTTGTGGACCACGAAGAACGGCCACGGCGACGCGGCCCATCTCGGTGACCTGGACCCGTCCCGGCCGGGCCTGGAGTACTTCAAGGTCGACGAGGACTCCTCCAAGCCGTCCTCGTACTTCGCGGACGCCAGGACCGGCCAGGTGCTTTGGTCCACCGCGGCCAGCGGCGACAACGGGCGCGGCGTGGCCGGCGACATCTGGGCGGGCAACGACGGCGCCGAGATGTGGTCCGCGAAGGACGACCAGATCCGCGACGAGGGCGGCGGCGCCAAGGGCCGCAAGCCGTCGTCGATCAACTTCCTGTCGTGGTGGGACGGCGACCCGGTGCGTGAGCTGCTGGACGGCACGCATATCGACAAGTACGGCACCTCCGCCGACACCCGGCTGCTGACCGGCTCCGGGGTGCACTCCAACAACGGCACCAAGGCCACCCCGTCGCTGTCCGGCGACATCCTCGGCGACTGGCGCGAGGAGGTGATCTGGCCGACGTCGGACAACAAGGCGCTGCGGATCTACTCCACGCCGTACGAGACCGACCGGAAGATCACCACGCTGCTGCACGACCGCCAGTACCGGGAGGCCCTGGCCTGGCAGAACACCGCGTACAACCAGCCGCCGCACCCCAGCTTCTTCATCGGCAACAAGATGGCGACCCCGCCGCGGCCGAAGATCGCCACCCCCTGAACGACCGTCCCCCGCACCACCGGCACGACCAGCACCAGTCAGCTCCATCCGCACCCCCCACGGATCATCGGAAAAAGGAGAGTGACATGGCACTACCGGCACCGCGCACCAAGCAGCTGAACAGGAACAGGAAGCGGGCGATGGCCGGCCTCCTGGGCGCCGTCGCCCTCACCACGGGCGCCGTCACCACCGGCCTGACCCTCCCCACCGCCTCCGCCGCCACCTGGCCCACGCCCAGCGGCACCCCCCAGGCGGTCACCAAGACCATCCCGGTCAGCGGGTCCATGGACGGCGGGATGAAGCGCTACTACGGCTCCGGCGACCTGGGCTCCGGCGGCCAGAACGAGGACCAGGACCCGCTCTTCAAGCTCTCCGACGGGGCCACCCTCAAGAACGTCATCCTCGGCGCCCCGGCCGCCGACGGCGTCCACTGTGAGGGCAGCTGCACCCTGCAGAACGTCTGGTGGGAGGACGTCGGCGAGGACGCCGCCACCTTCCGGGGCAGCGGCAAGACGTTCAACGTCATCGGCGGCGGCGCGCGCAAGGCCGCGGACAAGATCTTCCAGTTCAACGGCGGCGGCACGCTGAACATCTCCAACTTCGCCGGCCAGGACTTCGGAACCTTCGTCCGGTCCTGCGGCAACTGCTCGACGCAGTACAAGCGCACCATCAACGTGAGCAACACGGAGCTCACCGCACCCGGCAAGGTCGGCGGCGGGATCAACACCAACTACGGTGACTCCCTCACGCTGCGCTCGATCACCATCGTCGGCGACAGCAGCAAGAAGATCGTCCCGTGCCAGAAGTACATCGGGAACAACACGGGCGCCGAGCCGTCGAAGAACGGCAGCGGCCCCGACGGCACGTACTGCAAGTACTCCACCTCGGACATCACCTACAGGTAATGCCGGCCCAGGCCCGGCGTGCCTGACCCCGACAGGGGCAGGCACGCCGGGCCCGGTTGCCGGACACTGGGACCCGTGAACACAGACACACCGCCTGCCGAGCTCGGGGACTTTCTGCGCACCCGCCGCGCCCGTCTGCGGCCCGAGGACGTCGGGCTGGTCTCGTACGGGACCCGCCGCCGGGTGCCCGGGCTGCGCCGCGAGGAGCTGGCGCAGCTGGCCGGAGTGAGCGTCGCGTACTACACGCGGCTGGAGCAGGGCCAGTCGCCGGGCGCGTCGGACGGCGTGCTCGACGCGATCGCCCGGGCGCTGCGGCTGAGCCCCGACGAACACGCGCATCTGCGCAATCTGGCCCGCCCGGCGCGGACCGGGCGCCGTCCGGCGCCGCGCACCGAGACCGCCCGGCCGAGCACCCGGCTGCTGGTCGAGGCCATGGCCGGGGTGCCCGCGCTCGTGCTGACGGCCCGGTTCGACGTACTGGCCTGGAACCCGCTGGGGCACGCGCTGCTCGCCGGACATCTGGCCGCCGACAGCCCACAACGCCCCGCGGACCGCCCCAACACCCAGCGGCTGCTGTTCCTGGATCCGCACACCCGCGAGCTCTACCCCGACTGGGAGGGCGAGGCGCCGCGCGCGGTCTCCGCGCTGCGGCTGGCGGCGGGCGAGTACCCCGACGACCGGCGGCTCGCGGAGCTGATCGGCGAGCTGTCCATGAAGAGCGCCGAGTTCGCGGCGCTGTGGTCGCGCCACCCGGTGCGCAAATGCGCCTTCGGCATCAAGTCCTTCCACCACCCGCTGGTCGGGCCGATGGAGCTGACCTTCGAGATGACGCGGCTGCCGGACTCCTCGGGCCAGTGCCTGATGATGTACGGCGCGGAGCCGGGCTCCTCGTCGGAGGCGGCCCTGCGCCTGCTGGCGTCGGGCATGGCGTCGGCGGCGGCGGCCGGGACGTCGTCGGCGGCGGCAACGGCTGGGGCGTCGGAGGCAGCAGCGACCCCCGCTCCGTGACCGATCTGGCCGATTTAACCACCCAAAGCGGTCTTGTCCCGATCCTCCTCCCCACGAGAGGCTGACGCCGTCGCATTGGGGAGGGACGGGGAGGGGATCGATCCATGCCGCATACGAGCGCCGGCCGCCGGCGCCGGGCCTGGGCCGTCGTCGCGGGCATCGCCGCGGTGGTCCTGGCGGCCGCGATGCCGTCGGCCGCAGCCGCCAGGACGGACGCGACCGCCAGAGCGGCCACGGCGGCCACAGCGGCCACAGCGGCCACAGCGGACGGCAGCTACATCGTCACGCTGAAGGAGGGGGCGCAGGGCCTCCGCGCGGACTCCGAGGGGGGCCGGGAGCTCGCCGCGCGCTACGGGGCGAGAATCAGCCGTACGTACAGCACGGCGCTGAACGGCTACGCGGTGCGGGCGAACAGGACACAGGCCGAGCGGCTGGCGGCCGACCCGCATATCGCCTCGGTCGCACCGGACACCCAGGTCTCACTGCGCACCCGGCAGCAGAACAGCCAGCAGCACCCCCAGTCTTGGGGCCTGGACCGGATCGATCAGCCGGACCGCACACTCGACGCGTCGTACACCTCGCCGCGCAGCGCCGGCCGGGGCACGACGATCTACGTCCTGGACACCGGTGTACGCACCACGCACCGGGACTTCGGCGGCCGGGCCCGCTCGGGCTGGGACTTCGTGAACAACGACGCGGTCGCCGAGGACGGCAACGGCCATGGCACGCACATCGCGGCCACCGCCGCCGGATCGGCGTACGGAGTGGCGAAGCAGGCGGACATCGTCGCGGTCAAGGTGCTGGACGATACGGGCCAGGGCACCAGCGCCCAGGTGCTGGCCGGTCTCGACTGGGTGATGGAACACGCCCACAGGCCCGCCGTGGTCAATCTGAGCCTGGGCGCCACGCAGGACGCTCCCATCCCCGAGTGGGACGAGGCGGTACGGTCCGGGATCGCATCCGGCCTCACCTTCACGGTGGCGGCGGGCAATCAGAACCGCTCGGCGGGCTCGTACTCCCCGGGCCGGGTGGCGGGCGCCATCACGGTCGGTTCGACGGGCCCGGACGACCGCCGCTCCGCCTTCTCCAACTGGGGCCCGGCGGTTGACCTGTTCGCGCCCGGGGAACGGATCGTCTCGGCGTCGAACACGAGCGACACGGGGTCGAAGGTCATGTCGGGCACCTCGATGGCCGCCCCGCACGCGGCCGGTGCCGCCGCGCTGTATCTCGCGGACCATCCGCGGGCGGCCCCGGCCCAGGTGAGTGCGGCGCTCACGGCCCACGCGGCCAAGGGCAAGGTGCGGAACGCGGGGACCGGTTCGCCGAACCGCCTCCTACAGGTGGGCAACTGACAGGTGGGCAACTGACGGACGGGCAACTCACGGCAAAATATTGGCCCCGTACGGTTCGTGTTTCACGGGCCGTACGGGGCCGAGCGCGTTACGCACGGGAAGTTAACGGGAACCCGGATTGTCCCCCCGCGCCGTAGGGGAAGGCTTTCCGAACACGCCCCCCATGGCCGACCCCATCCGCCCACCAGAGTGAACGCGGACAGGAGCTGTCATGCCCGCAACCCGCCGCAAGGCGGCACAACCGATACAAAGGACAAAAGCCGCCAAAGAATATACGCCCGCAACGCCGTCAGGTGATCCTATGATCGGTCGCATCCCCGTCCTGGACATCCGCCCGCTCATCGACTGCGGCCGCCGCCCCGCGAAGGCGGTGGTGGGCGAGAGTTTCGAAGTGAGCGCCACCGTGTTCCGGGAGGGCCACGACGCGGTCAGGGCCAATGTGGTCCTGCGCGACCCGGCAGGCCGCTCGGGACCTTGGACACCGATGCGCGAACTCGCCCCGGGCACCGACCGCTGGGGCGCCGAGGTCACCCCGAGCGCACAGGGCCGCTGGTCGTACACGGTCGAGGCGTGGAGCGACCCGATCGGCACCTGGCGGCACCACGCCACCATCAAGATCCCCGCGGGGATCGACACCGATCTGGTCCTGGAGGAGGGCGCGCGGCTGCATGAGAGAGCGGCGGCGGGCGTGCCCAAGAACGACGGCCGGGAGGCGGTGTTGCGGGCCGTCGACGGGCTGCGCGACGAGCGGCGCCCGGTCGCCGACCGGCTCGCCGCCGCCCTCGCTCCCGACGTGACGGACGTCCTCGGCCGCCACCCGCTGCGCGAACTGGTCACCGCCTCCCGCCCGATGCCCCTCCTGGTCGAGCGGGAGCGCGCGCTGTTCGGGTCCTGGTACGAGCTGTTCCCGCGCTCGGAGGGCGCCAGGGTCGCCGAGGACCGGCGGCCGCTGAGCGGTACGCTGCGCACCGCCGCCGAACGGCTGCCCGCCATCGCCGCGGCGGGTTTCGACGTGGTCTACCTCCCGCCGATCCACCCCATCGGCACCTCGTACCGCAAGGGCCCCAACAACGCGCTCTCGGCGGGCCCGTACGACGTCGGCTCCCCCTGGGCGATCGGCTCCGCCGCCGGCGGCCACGACGCGATCCACCCCGACCTCGGCACCCTCGACGACTTCGGCCACTTCGTGGAGCGCGCCCGCGAGCTGCGCATGGAGGTCGCGCTCGACTTCGCCCTGCAGTGCTCGCCCGACCACCCCTGGGTGGACAAGCATCCGGAGTGGTTCCACCGGCGCGCCGACGGCACCATCGCGTACGCCGAGAACCCGCCCAAGAAGTACCAGGACATCTACCCGATCGCGTTCGACACCGACTTCACGGGGCTGGTCCGCGAGACCGAGCGGGTGCTGCGCTTCTGGATGTCCCACGGGGTGCGGATCTTCCGGGTGGACAACCCGCACACCAAGCCGGTGGTCTTCTGGGAGAAGGTGATCGGCGACATCAACCGGACCGACCCCGACGTCATCTTCCTCGCCGAGGCCTTCACCCGGCCGGCCATGATGCACACCCTCGGCGCCATCGGCTTCCAGCAGTCGTACACGTACTTCACCTGGCGGAACACCAAACAGGAGCTCACCGACTACCTCACCGAGCTGTCCGGGGACGCGGCCGGATACATGCGGCCCAACCTGTTCGTGAACACCCCGGACATCCTGCACGCCTACCTCCAGGACGGCGGTCGTCCCGCCTTCGAGGCGCGGGCCGTGCTGGCCGCCACGCTGGCCCCCACCTGGGGCGTCTACGCGGGCTACGAGCTGTGCGAGAACGCCCCGCTGCGGCCCGGCAGCGAGGAGTACCTGGACTCCGAGAAGTACCAGCTGCGGCCGCGCGACTGGGAGGCCGCCGAGCGCGCGGGACGTACCATCACACCGCTGCTCAGCTGCCTGAACCGGCTGCGCCGCCGCCATCCCGCGCTGCGGCAACTGCGCAATCTGCGATTCCACCACGCCGACAACGACTCTGTCATCGCCTACTCGAAGCGAGCGGGCGATTCGTGCGTGCTCACGGTCGTCAACCTGGACCCCCACCACACCCAGGAGGCGACGGTCTCGTTGAACATGCCGGAACTCGGCCTCGACTGGCATGAGTCCGCCCCGGTGCGCGACGAGCTCACCGGCGAGACCTATCACTGGGGCAGGGACAACTATGTGCGCCTGGAGCCGGGCCGCCCGATGGCTCCCGCGCATGTGCTGTCCGTGCGACCGTCCTCACCGATCGGAGGGTCACCCACATCATGATCGTCAATGAGCCCGTCCCGGACAAGTTCGAGGACACTCCGGCCAAGGACCGCGATCCCGACTGGTTCAAGCGCGCCGTCTTCTACGAGGTGCTGGTGCGCTCCTTCCAGGACAGCAACGGCGACGGCGTCGGCGACCTCAAGGGACTCACCGCCAAACTCGACTATCTGCAGTGGCTGGGCGTGGACTGCCTCTGGCTGCCGCCCTTCTTCGCCTCCCCGCTGCGCGACGGCGGCTACGACGTGTCCGACTACACCGCCGTACTGCCGGAGTTCGGGGACCTCGCCGACTTCGTCGAGTTCGTGGACGCCGCCCATCAGCGCGGTATGCGGGTGATCATCGACTTCGTCATGAACCACACCAGCGATCAGCACCCGTGGTTCCAGGAGTCCCGCACCGACCCGGAGGGTCCGTACGGCGACTACTACATGTGGGCCGACGACGATAAGCAATTCCAGGACGCCCGGATCATCTTCATCGACACCGAGACGTCCAACTGGACCTTTGACCCGGTGCGCAAGCAGTACTACTGGCACCGCTTCTTCTCGCACCAGCCGGACCTCAACTTCGAGAACCCCGCCGTCCAGGAGGAGGTACTGGCCGCCCTGCGCTTCTGGCTGGACCTGGGCATCGACGGTTTCCGGCTGGACGCCGTACCGTATCTGTACGCGGAGGAGGGCACGGACTGCGAGAACCTGCCCCGCACCCACGACATGCTGAGGCGGGTCCGCGCCGAGATCGACGCCCACTACCCGGACACCGTGCTGCTCGCCGAGGCCAACCAGTGGCCGGAGGACGTCGTCGACTACTTCGGCGACTTCACCAAGGGCGGCGACGAATGCCACATGGCCTTCCACTTCCCGGTCATGCCGCGCATCTTCATGGCCGTACGGCGCGAATCCCGCTACCCGGTCTCGGAAATCCTCGCCAAGACCCCCGCCATCCCCTCCGGCTGCCAGTGGGGCATCTTCCTGCGCAATCACGATGAGCTGACGCTGGAGATGGTCACCGACGAAGAGCGCGACTACATGTACGCGGAGTACGCCAAGGATCCCAGAATGCGCGCCAACATCGGCATCCGCAGACGACTGGCGCCCCTGCTGGACAACGACCGCAACCAGATCGAGCTGTTCACCGCGCTGCTGCTGTCCCTGCCCGGCTCGCCGATCCTCTACTACGGCGACGAGATCGGCATGGGCGACAACATCTGGCTCGGCGACCGCGACGCCGTACGCACCCCCATGCAGTGGACCCCCGACCGCAACGCGGGCTTCTCCTCCTGCGACCCCGGGCGGCTGTTCCTGCCCACGATCATGGACCCGGTCTACGGCTACCAGGTCACCAACGTCGAAGCGGCCATGAGCAGCCCGTCCTCGCTGCTCCACTGGACCCGGCGGATGATCGAGATCCGTAAGCAGAACCCGGCCTTCGGGCTTGGTTCCTTCACCGAGCTGTCCTCCTCCAACCCGGCCGTCCTCGCCTTTCTGCGCGAGGCGCCGCCGACCGAGGACGGCGGGGACGACCTCGTGCTGTGCGTGCACAACTTCTCGCGCTTCGCCCAGCCCACCGAGCTCGATCTACAGGCGTTCAGCGGCCGCCACCCGGTCGAGCTGATCGGCGGCGTCCGGTTCCCCGCCATCGGCGAACTCCCGTATCTGCTGACGCTCGCGGGCCACGGCTTCTACTGGTTCCGGCTGCGGGCGGGCGACGCGGCGGGCCACTGGACGGGGTGACGGGCCGACGGGCCGACGGGCCGACGGGCCGACGGGCCGACGGGCCGACGGGCACGCTTGCCGTTCTCGTCCGTACGCGTCCACCTCGGGCGCGTACGGGCGTTTTCGGCCCCACATCATGGGCAGCCTCCCTACTACCGCACGGGCGGAGCAGATCGCGCACTCCGTACTGCGCCGTACCGCGCCGTACCGCTCTGTACTCGCCGTACGGACGATCCTCGCCCGACACGTCCCGCACCGTCGCACAGTCAATGCCGCAATCCGGGACACTTTGCCCTGATATGTCGTGTGCCCGGGGAAAGGACGCGACGCCATGCCGGAAGCTTCATTCTCCCGGGGGGCCTCCCCGGGGGCACAGCAGCCGCCGACCGCCGTACCGCGGGCCGACCCCCCGCCGTCCGCCATCCGCCCCGCCGCGGCCGCGGGCCCCGCCGGGCTGCTCGCCTCCCTCGCCCCGCTGCTCTCGGAATGGCTGCCCCGGCAGCGCTGGTTCGCGGGCAAGGGCCGTCCGGTCACCGGCTTCGCCCTGGTCTGCGCGACCGAGCTGCTGCCGTGCGCGACCGGCGGCAACACGCCGGGCCTGCTCCATCTGCTCGTCCGCGCCCAGCAGCCCGAGCCGCCCGGCCACCGGCACGGCTCCGGCTGCGGACACCGGCGCGGCGCGGCGGCCAGCGACTGCTACCAGATCCTCCTCGGCGTGCGCGCCACCCTCCCGCCCCACCTCGCCCCCGCCCTCATCGGCCACCCCAGCGGCGGGCCGCTGCACGGCCGGACCGTCTACGAGGCGCTGCTCGACCCCCGCCTCACCACGCTCCTCCTCGAACGGCTGCGGATGCCCGGCACCCTCGGCCCGCTGCGCTTCCTGCGCGAGCCGTCCGCGGACATCCCCTCGGGGCTCGCTCCCCGGCTGGTGAACGTCGAGCAGTCCAACTCCTCGGTGATCTATGGAGATACGTTTATCCTCAAGCTCTTCCGCCGAGTGAGCCCCGGCACCAACCCCGACCTCGAACTGCCCCTGGCCCTCGCCCGCACGGGCTGCACCCGGGTGCCCGCCCCGGCCGCCTGGTTCGAGGCCGCCCCGCTCGGCGAGGGGACGGGCCCGCGCGCCGACCCCTTCACCCTCGGCGTGCTGCAGCCCTACCTCGCCGGCTCCACCGACGGCTGGCAGCTCGCGCTCGACGCGGTGGCCGCCCGGGGCGACTTCACCGCCGCCGCCCACGCCCTCGGCCAGGCCACCGCCGAGGTCCATCTGGCGATGGCCCGCGCGCTGCCCACCTCCCATCTGCGCCGCCCGCAGATCGAACACCTCGCCGCCACCATGTCCGAGCGCCTGGACTCGGCCGCCGCGGCCGTACCCGCCCTCCACCCGTACCGCGCCGCGCTGCACTCCGCGTACGAGGACCTGGCCGCGCTCGGCCGCGCCGGACGCACCTGGACGGCCCAGCGCATCCACGGCGATCTGCACCTGGGCCAAGTGCTGCGGCGGACGGTCGAGGGCGAGGCGCACTGGTCGCTCATCGACTTCGAGGGCGAGCCCTCGCGCCCGCTCGACGAGCGCCGCCGCCCGCAGCCGGCGGTGCGCGATATCGCGGGCATGCTCCGCTCGTTCGACTACGCGGCGGCCGTGGGCGGCCACGACAGCCCACAGGACTGGGCCGGCGGCTCCCGTGCCGCGTACTGCGCGGGCTACGCGGAGGCAGCCGGGAGCGACCCGCGCGACGATCCGGAGCTGCTGCGGGCCCACGAGACCGACAAGGCGGTGTACGAGGTGGTCTACGAGGCCCGCCACCGCCCCGAGTGGCTGCCCGTCCCGATGTCGGCCATCCGCCGCCTGGCCGCGACCCGCACCTGATACGACGCACCCAGCCCCCTGGGAGGACACCCCCGTGACCGCACGTCCGCCGTCCGACCGGCCGCAGCATGACCCGCCTTCGTCCGGCCCGCCCCCTCACGACCTGACTCCGCAGGACTCGCCTTCGTCCGGCCCGCCCCCGCATGACCCGCCGCTATCCGGCCCGCCTCCGTCCGCCTCGTCAGACGCGCCTCCGTCCGGCCCGCCCTCGCCCGTCCCCGCCACCTTCCGCCCGGACCCCGACCGGCCGCCCGCCCACCGGGCCGCCGCGCACGGCCCCGGAGACGGCCCGATGTCCCGCTCCTCGTACACCGCACCGCCCACCCCGCGGGCGCCCAGGCCAAGCCACAGCCCGAGCGCCGGCCCCGACCCCGCCCCCACCGGCCCACCGCGCGCCGAGACCGCACCACGCACCGATGCCGCGCCCCCCGGCGGCGGGGGTGTGCTCGCCGCGACGCCGCTCGGGGACACCGACCGGGAGCGGCTGCTCTCCGGCTCCCACCACGACCCGCACGCACTCCTCGGCGCCCACCCCGTGCGCGGCGGAATCCTCTTCCGCGCGCTGCGCCCGTACGCCCGTTCCGTGGCCGTGACCGCCACCGGGCTGCGCGCGCAGTTGCGCCCCGAGGGGGACGGGCTGTTCTCCGGGGTGCTCCCGCTCCGGGAGATCCCCGACTACCGGCTGCTGGTCGACTACGAGAACGGGGAGCACCGGAACGGGGGGTACGGCAGCGGCGCGGCCCCGCACCACGACCCGTACCGCTTCCTCCCCGCCCTCGGCGAACTGGATCTGCACCTGATCGGCGAGGGCCGCCACGAGGAGCTGTGGCGCGCGCTGGGCGCGCATCCGATGACGCACCAGGGCGTGGCCGGGACGCGGTTCACGGTGTGGGCGCCGGACGCCCGAGGCGTACGCGTGGCCGGGGACTTCAACTACTGGGACGGTACGGCCTGCCCGATGCGCTCGCTGGGCGGCAGTGGCGTATGGGAGCTGTTCCTGCCCGGTGTGGGCGAGGGCGCGGTGTACAAGTTCGACATCACCCGCCCGGACGGAAGCCACACCCTGCGCGCCGACCCGATGGCGCGCCGCACCGAGTGTCCGCCCGCCACCGCCTCGATCGTGCACACCTCCCACCACGAGTGGCGCGACGAGGCGTGGCTGGCCCGCCGGGCGGGGCAGCGCGTACACGAGTCGCCGTTCTCGGTGTACGAGGTGCATCTTCCCTCGTGGCGCCCGGGGCTGACCTACCGCCAGCTGGCCGAGCAGCTTCCCGCGTACGTCAAGGACCTCGGCTTCACCCATGTCGAGCTGATGCCGGTGGCCGAGCACCCCTTCGGCGGCTCTTGGGGCTACCAGGTCACCGGCTTCTACGCGCCCACCGCCCGCCTCGGCACCCCCGACGACTTCAAGTACCTGGTCGACGCCCTGCACCAGGCGGGCATCGGGGTGCTGGTCGACTGGGTGCCCGCGCACTTCCCGCGGGACGAGTGGGCGCTGGCCGAGTTCGACGGCAGACCGCTGTACGAACCCGCCGACCCGGCCCGGGCCGCGCATCCGGACTGGGGCACGCTGGAGTTCGACTACGGTCGCACGGAGGTGCGCAACTTCCTGGTGGCGAACGCCGTGTACTGGTGCGAGGAGTTCCATGTGGACGGCCTGCGGGTGGACGCCGTGGCCTCCATGCTCTACCTCGACTACTCCCGCGAGCCGGGCCAGTGGACGCCCAATGTCCATGGCGGCCGGGAGAACCTGGACGCCGTCGCGTTTCTGCAGGAGATGAACGCGACCGTCTACCGCCGCTGCCCCGGCGTGCTGACCATCGCCGAGGAGTCCACCGCCTGGGACGGCGTCACCCGCGCCACCCACCATGTGGGCCCCAGCGGCTTCGGCGGCCTCGGCTTCGGGCTGAAGTGGAACATGGGGTGGATGCACGATTCGCTGGGCTACATCGGCCATGAGCCGGTGCACCGCAAGTACCACCACCATGAGATGACCTTCTCGATGGTGTACGCGTACAGCGAGAACTATGTGCTGCCCATCTCCCATGACGAGGTGGTGCACGGCAAGCGGTCACTGGTGTCGAAGATGCCCGGCGACTGGTGGCAGCGGCGCGCCGACCACCGCGCGTACCTGGGCTTCATGTGGGCACACCCGGGCAAGCAACTCCTCTTCATGGGACAGGAGTTCGCCCAGGGCGCCGAGTGGTCGGAGAGCCACGGCCCGGACTGGTGGCTGCTCGACCCCTCGTACTCCGCCGAGCCCGACCACCGCGGCGTACGCGACCTGGTCCGCGAGCTGAACCAGGTGTATCTGGCCACGCCCGCGCTGTGGCAGCGGGACACCGACCCGGAGGGGTTTGCCTGGGTCGAGGGCGACGCGCGCGAGGACAACGTCTTCGCCTTCCTGCGCTTCGCCGCGGACGGCTCTCCGCTGCTGGCCATCAGCAACTTCTCGCCCGTCGTACGCGATGACTACCGCATCGGCGTCCCGGACCACGTCCCGCTGTGGCGCGAGGTGCTGAACACCGACGACAGCCGCTACGGCGGCAGCGGCGTCCGCAACCCGGAACCGCTCAAGGCCGAACCCACCGCCTGGCACGGACGGCCCGCGAGCATCCTGCCGGTGCTGCCACCGCTGGCCACGATCTGGCTCGGGCCGGCCTGACGACACGTACGCGCGTCAGAGACCCGCCGGCAAACCAACACGCACGAGCCATTGACGCCCTTCCCGTGTGCACCTACATAAACGTGAGAGCGCTCTCACACCCCCACACACCTCCTGGAGGTCGTCCCCCGTGAGCACACGCACGAGCACCAGACCCAGACCCAGGGCACCCCTCACCTCACCCCTCACCGCGGCGCTGGCCGTCGCCGCGCTCGCGCTGGCGGCCCTCGCCACGCTGTTCGGCACCTCGCCCGCGCGCGGCGACGTGCCGCCCGCCGCCGGCTGGAACCTGCAGTGGAGCGATGACTTCAAGGGTTCCGCGAACACGCTGCCGTCCTCCGCCAACTGGCGGATAGACACCGGCCATTCCTACCCCGGCGGCCCCGGCAACTGGGGCACCGGAGAGATCCAGAACTACACCAACTCCACCAGCAACCTCAGCCTCGACGGCAGCGGCAACCTCCGCATCACCCCGCTCCGCGACGGCGCGGGCAACTGGACCTCGGCCCGTGTCGAGACCCAGCGCGCCGACTTCAAGGCGCCGGCGGGCGGCGTGCTGCGGATCGAGAGCCGTATCCAGATGCCCAACGTCACCGGCAACGCCGCGCTCGGCTACTGGCCCGCGTTCTGGGCGCTCGGCAGCCCGTACCGGGGCAACTACTGGAACTGGCCCGGCATCGGCGAGTTCGACATCATGGAGAACGTCAACGGCATCAACTCCGTGTGGGGGGTGCTCCACTGCGGCGTCAACCCGGGCGGACCCTGCAACGAGACCACCGGCGTCGGCGCCAGCCGCGCCTGCCCCGGCGCGAGCTGCCAGTCCGCGTTCCACACGTACCGCTTCGAATGGGACCGCTCCACCACGCCCAACCAGCTGCGCTGGTACGTGGACGACCAGCAGTTCCACAGCGTCAGCCAGAACAGCGTCGACGCCGCCACCTGGTCGAACATGACCGACCACGCCGGCTACTTCATCCTGCTCAACGTCGCGATCGGCGGCGCCTTCCCCGACGGCGTCCACGGCTCGGCCACCCCCACCGCCGCCACCGACCCCGGCCACCCCATGCTCGTCGACTACGTCGCCGTCTGGACCCGCGGCGGCGGCACCACCGACCCGCCCACCGATCCCCCGTCCGGCTCCGCCACCCGCTACCTGGGCAGCGGCGGGGCCCTCGGCGCCGCGTCCTCCTCCGCGTCCACCGCGACGCTGCCCTCGGCGGGCGGCACCAACCACGACGGCACGCCCTACCAGCCGCAGACCTTCCTCGCCTCCGGGCTGAACGCCACCTACAGCGGCGGCGCCACGCAGTTCGACCTGTTCGTGGACGCGGGCACCACCGTGGCCAACGGCCAGCAGGTCCGTATCTCCTACGACCTGACCGGCGACGGAAGCTGGGACCGCACCGAGACCTACCAGTACTTCGCCACCGATCCCGTCGCGGGCTATGAGCACTACACCCAGGCCCGCGGGCTGAAGTCCGCCACCGGCTCGCTCGGAAACCTGAGCAACGGGAAGGTGCGGGTCGAGGTCTGGAACGCCATCGGCAACGGCGGCAGCACGCTGGGGACGGGCAACCAGTCGTACGTGCGGATTCCGTTCGGCTGAGTTCCGCTCGGTCCATGTTCCGCCTTTGTTCCGCGCGGTGGAACGGGTCGCCGAACAATCGCGCCACTGCTGTACTCGCTTCCGTACGGCAGAGCAAAGGCGGAAGGAGGACAACATGAAACAGCGGCTGTTGCGGGCGCTCTCCATCGCGCTCATCGCGGGCGGCCTCGTCGCGGCGTCCGGTATGACGGCGACGGCGGCGAGCGCCGCCCCCGTCAGTAGGTGCTGCTAGGTCACCCGAGCCGGCCGAGTTCCTCGCGGACCCGGCCGGCGTCCGGGTGGCCGAGGGCGTCGAACATGGTCAGGGCCTGCCGCCAGGTGTCCCGGGCGCCGCGGACATCGTCGGCGGCCAACTGGGCGCTGCCGAGGCGGTACATGGTCTCGGCCGCCCTGACCCGCTGGCCGCGCTCGCGGCGCAGCTCCACGGCGTTGCGGTAGCAGACGATGGCCTGCTCGTGGTCGCCGAGGCGGTGGTGGGCGTAGCCGAGGCTGTCCCAGGCGGCCGAGGCGCCCCGCCCGTCGTGTGCCTCCTGGAGCATCCGCAGCGCCTTCTCACAGTGGATCAGGGTCTGCTGGTACTGGCCGACCATGGCGTACGCCCAGCCGAGGTTGTTCAGCGCGTACGCCTCCCCGCTGCGCTGGCCGACCTCGCGGTACAGCTCAAGGGTGCGCTGCGCGTGGTACAGCCCCTCCTCGTGGCGGCCCTGCCGCTCGCCCGCCTGGTTGAGCGCGACGTGGATGAGCGCCTGGCCGGCCGCGTTGCCGGTCCTGCCGTGCAGGTCCAGGGCGCACATCAGGTGGTCGCGGGCCCGGTCGTACTGGGCCATCCGCAGATCGGCGAGGCCGAGGCCGTGGTGGGCGTGGGCCTGCCCGGTCAGGTTGTCCGTACGCCGCGCCGTGTCGAGCGCCACGGCGTGTACGACGCCCTGGTCGTGCCAGTGGCCGAGCTGGTCCAGGAACTCGGCGAGCGACCAGGCCAGCTGCCAGACGTGGGTCTCGAATCCGCTCTCCGCCGCCTGCTGTTGCACGGCGATCAGCACATGGTGTTCGACGGTGAACCAGGTCAGCACCTCGGCGTAATCGGCGAACGGCTCGGTGCACACGCCGGGCTGCGCCTCGGGGAGGGTGAGCGGCGTGCGCTGCGGGGTGAACACCCGGCCGGCGGCGACGGCGGTGTGCAGATAGTGGTCGAGGATGCGGTGCAGCGCGGCGCGCCGGTCGTCCTCGGAGTCGTACGCCTCGGCCAGCTCGGTGGCGTAGGCGCGCAGCAGGTCGTGCAGCGCGTACTGGCCCGGGCTGCGCTCGGTGAGCAGATGGGCCCGGGTCAGCTGGAGCAGCAGCCGCCGGGCCTGCGGTACGGGCAACCCCATCAGGCTGGCCACGGCGGCGGCCGAGATGTCCGGGCCGGGGTGCACGCCCAGCAGCCGGAACAGCCGGGCGGCGTCGGTGCCCAGGGTGTGGTACGACCACGAGAACACCGCCCGGACGTCGGTCGTGGCGTCACCGCCGTCGAACGCGTCCAGGCTGCCGCGGGCGTCGTGCAGCTCGCGGGCGAGAGCTTCGAGGGAGAAGCCGGGGTGAGTGGCCGCGCGGGCGGCGACGATGGCCAGCGCCAAGGGCAGCCCCGCGCACACCGTGACAACGTCCTCCACCGCCTCCGGCTCGGCCGCCACCCGCTCGGGACCCAGCCTGCGGGCGAGCAGTTCGCGCGCCTCGGTGCGGTCGAGCAGATCCAGCGGCAACGGCTGGGCCTGCTCCGCGACGACCAGTCCGGTGAGCTCGTTACGGCTGGTCAGCAGCACCAGACAGCCGGGCGCCCCGGGCAGCAGGGGGCGGACCTGATCTGCGTCGCGCGCGTTGTCCAGCAGGATCAGCACCCGGCGGCCCGCCAACAGGCTGCGGTAGAGGGCGGTTTGGGCCTCCACGGTGGCCGGTATCCGGTGCGCGGGCACCTGGAAGGCGTCCAGAAAGCCCCGTACCGCCTCGGAGGGGGTCATCGCCGAGCCGGTCGGGCCGAAGCCGCGGAGGTTCACATACAGCTGACCGTCGGGGAAGCGGTCGCAGACCCGGTGGGCCCAGTGCACGGCCAGGGTGGTCTTGCCGAGGCCGCCACTGCCCGCGATCACGGAGATCACCGCCGCGGTGGGCACCCACCCGGTTGCGGATCCAGTTCCGGACCCGGGCGCGGGTCGCAGCAGCGCGTCGAGCCCGGCCAGCTCCCGTTCCCGCCCGGTGAAGTGGACGACATCGGCGGGGAGTTGCTGTGGGACGGCGACCTCGGCGGCCGGTGGGGACTCGGCGGGGGGCTCGGGGGAGGTGTCCTGCGGGGCGGATGGGGGTGGGGTGGCGGTAGCTGGGGCTGTGGCGGCTGGGGCCGTGGCTGGAGCCACGGCCGCCGTGGGGGCTGCGGCAGCTGGGGCGGGCGTTTGGTCCGCGGCTGCCGGGGCCGAATCCGCGCCCGCCAGAGCCACACCCGCCCGGTCCGCCCCCGCCGGCTGCGCGTCCAGCACCTTCCGGTGCAGCCGCTGCAGGTCGTCCCCCGGCTCGATGCCCAGTTCGTCGACGTACCGCTGCCGCGTACTGCGGAAGAGCGCGAGCGCGTCGGCCCGCCGGCCGCTCCGGCTCAGCGCCTCCATCAGCAGGCCCACCGACCGCTCCCGCAGCGGGTGCTCCGCCACCAGAGGGGACAGGACAGCGGCCGCCTCCTGGTGCCGCCCGGAGCGCAGATCGATCGCGGCGCACTCCTCCACCACCGCGCGCCGCTCCTCCTCGAGGCCCGCCCCGACGGTCTCGGGCAGCCAGCCGCCCGCGACGTCCGCGAGCGCGGGGCCGCGCCACAGCTGGAGCGCCGCGTGCAGCAGTTCACCGGCCGGGCCGTCGCCGACCGTCCGCGCCTCACGCACCAACTCCCGGAAACGGTGCAGGTCCACCCGCTCCTGGTCGACGGTGAGGCAGTACCCTTGTGCGGAGGTGGACAGCTCGGTGTCGGCCAGCGCGGCCAGGATCCTGCGCAGTTTGGATATCTGGACCTGTACGGCGTTGCGCGCGGACCCCGGCGGGTCCTCCCCCCATACGGCCTTCACCAGCCGGTCCACGGAGACCACTCGCCCCGGCTCCAGCAACAGCATCGCCAGGACGGATCGCTGCTGAGCGGCGGTCGGGCCGAGTCCCTGCTCGCCCTGCCATATACCGACCGGGCCCAGCAGACGAAACTCGGTCCCGTGCACGCGCTTCCCCCGTCGGTACCTGAGATTCCCTGCGGCCATCTCGCAGCCTACCCACAGGGACAGGTCAGCGCCGCATCAGCGAGACATCAGCTCCGCGTTGCACCCTACGGGCAATGAGGGCGCCGCGGCGCACCCACGCTCACGTCCGGCGCATACCCCGCTGGATGGGGAGCCCGCGGTAACGGGGAGCCCTCTGTACCCAGACAGCGGGGGCGACATGGGGGGCTTGATCCGCGTATCGAATACCGCCGGACCGGCCGGACCGCGCAGACCGAGCGGCCGGTACAACCGGGCCCTGGCAGCCGGACTCCTCGCGATTGGTTTTCTCGGGGCGGCCGGCTACAAGGCCGAGGCGGCCAGATCCGCGCCGACAGGCAGCGCTATGGCGAAAGGGCAGCTCATGACGGCTACGGGACAGACTCGCACCCTCCCTCGGATAGGCGACCTCGTGTACGACATCGAGCGCGAGGCCATCGGCCGCGTCGCCTATATCGACACCGGCGGAAACGTCGCCTGGATCAAGCCCCAGGACGACGGCCCCGAATGGACCGCGCTCCCGGAGCAGCTGCGGCCCGCTGTGGACGGCGAACGCTGACGCGCTTGCGCGGCGGTGTCTCCGTACGGATTTCAGTACGGGTTTCAGCACGGATTTCAGTAAGCGCTTAACTCCCGCTGATGTCCCGCTGATACGTGCGCTGATGTCAGCGCACCCTTATGCGCCCGCGCCTTCCACGGGGGGAGGCGCGGGATCTCGTTCGCCTGCCATGACGGTCCCGTTCAGCACACCTTGCGGTACGGGACTTCGGGGATGTACGTCTTCCAGTCGGCGCGGTGCAGGCCGCCGCCCGCGCGCTCGCAGACGGCGGCGGTGACGCGCCCGGGGTCGACGGCGATCTTCTGGAGCGGTACGTGTTCGCCCGCGACCAGCAGGGTTCTGCCGTCCTCGCTGAAGGACAGGGCCCGGATGTTGTCGCCCGCGGTGAGCAGAACGGATCCCAGCGGAAGGCCGGACGCGGTGTCCCACAGCCGCAGCGTGCCCTTGTCGCCCGCCACGGCCAGGATCTTGCCGTCGGGTGAGTAGGCCAGGGCTTTCACGGGTTCGGCGCTCTCCCGCCCCTCGCCGGTGAGCGTCCCG
The DNA here is from genome assembly GCF_042734105.1 of Streptomyces sp. NPDC059679. Classification (NCBI taxonomy): domain Bacteria; kingdom Bacillati; phylum Actinomycetota; class Actinomycetes; order Kitasatosporales; family Streptomycetaceae; genus Streptomyces; species Streptomyces sp. NPDC059679. Next base: position 149,793 of record NZ_JBHWES010000010.1, read on the forward strand.
GCGACAACGCCCAGACGACGCTCGGCACTGCCGTCCCACAGCGTCACCTGCCCCGAGTCCGTGCCGCGGGCCAGTTGTTCACCGTCAGGGCGGTAGGCCAGCGCGTAGACCGGGTCCTGGGAACGGGTGGGTCGCTGCGGACGGCCCGAGGGGAGGGTGAAGCGCTGCCCGGACGCCGTGGTGACCATCCGGCCGTCGGGTCGCACGGCCAGGGCCGAGGAGTCCGGGAACCCCCCCGTCCAGAGGTTGCCACTACCGCTGCTCACCATCTCCCCCGACCCGTCCGGCCACCGGGTCACCTTGGTGCGGCTGCGGATTCCCCAGAGCTCCAGGGTCTCCGGATTGTGCCGGTAGGCGAGCACGGTCTTCCCGTCCGGCGTCAGCGCGATCGAGTCGGCGCCCGACCCGTCTTCCGTCAGCGCGAGCGGGTCGGCGCCCGACCCGTCTTCGTCCTTCGGGGTGAGCACGAGGTCGGCCGTTCTACGGCCCTTGCGCACGTCCCACACCGCAACCCGCTCCGCCCGGGGCCGGCCGTCGGCCGCGTTGCGCTCGCCGAACCCATAGGCGAAGGTCCGCCCGTCCGCGCTGAACGCCATGAGCGGCAAGCAGTACTGGCCCCTGTGCCCCGGTTGAGCAGTGGTCCGGCAGTCGGCCGAGGGCAGGGCGGCGGCAACCGAGGCTCCTCCGCCGGTGGGCCGCAGCTCGATCCGTTCGCGCTCGCCCGACGTCCGCACCTCCGCGATCAGGCTCGCGTCGGGGCTGAACAGGGCTGCCCCGTCCCGCTTCGGCCCCCATCCCGGGGCCGTGGCGTTGCCCAGGTGCAGGGTGCGCACCGCGTCGCTCATGACGATGTCCCCCTCCTGGTACCGGATGACCCCGTGGTCCGCATCCAGCTTCAGACCGGAGATCCGCCGACCGGCCAGGGGATGCCGGTAGACGGGCTTCCCAGGGCTGTCGAGCCGCCACATCAGGATCTCCTGGTCATCCGTGGCTGCCAGCAACCGCCCGTCACGGCTGACGGTGAGGTCCGAGAGCCCGGAGTGGGAGATGCCTGGCAGTTCCTTTCCAGAGGCCAGCTCCCAGCCGCGAATCCCTTTCGCGGTGGCGATCAGCAGCCTTTGGCCGTCCGGTGTGAGTGTGAACTCGCTGTCGACATCGGCGTCCGGATCGCAGACCGGACGCGAGACAACAGCGGGGAGCGTACGTATCCGGCGATGCTCGCGGACATCCCAGACCTCCAGGTCATCCTGGTCCGAACACAGCGCGACCCTCCTGTCGTCCGCGCTGAGCCCCGGCACCTGCATGCTCTCGCTGGAGCGCTGGAACAGGATGCGGCGATGCCGGATGTCCCACAGCCGGAGCCAGTGCCCGTCCACCACGACGACGGTGCGTCCGCTCGCCCCGAAGTACGCGTCCCCGTCCTCGTCCTCGGTATCGAGGCGCGGGCCGATGGGTCGGCCGGAGGCGCGGTCCCGCAGTCGGAGACCATCGTCCCCGAACGTCACGACCTGCCGCCCGTCCGGGGAGACGGCCGACACGATCGCCGTCTCGTTGCTCATCTTGACGGAGCTGATCCGGCGATGAGTGGGGACGTCCCAGCCGCGCAGCTCGCCGTTCATCCCAGAGGTCACGAGCGTACGGCCGTCACCGCTCAGCATCGCGTCGTCGTCCGCGCCGCCTCCCGAAGCGGTGAAAGTGTCCTGCTCGCGCTGCGCCATCGCCCCCAGCAGCGCCGCTCTCGCCTCCACCGTGTGGCTGATGTTCCACGCCGCCACGCTCAGCCGCATCGCCGTCACCGGATCCGCGTACCGCATGTTCTGTGCGACGGACGCGATCCGGCGGGACACGGCCTCCGCCCGCCGCTGCTCCCCCGCCCGGTTCTGCTGCCAGGCCACCACCCCGGCCACGAGCGCCAGCGCCACCAGCACCGCCACCGCACCCACGAACGTACGCACCCGTCGGCGCTCCCGCGTGCCCGCCGCCCGGCTGGCGGCCAGGAAGTCGCGCTCCACGGCGGTGAGTTCGGCCGAGTCGTCGGGCTCTTCGAACGCCTCCCGCGCCTCGACCAGCCGCGCGCCCCGGTAGAGCGCGCCGGGATCCCGTCCCAGCTCCTCCCAGGTGCGGGCGGCCTCGGTCAGCTTGCGGTGGGTGCGCAGCCGCTGGCGGTCCTCGTCGATCCAGCCGCGCAGCCGGGGCCAGGCGGTGATCAGGGCCTCGTGGGCGAGGTCGACCGTGCCCTCGTCGAGGGTGACCAGGCGCGACCGCACCAGGCGTTCCAGTACGAGCGCCGTATCAGCCGCGTCACCGGAGCCAGAGCCGGAGTCCAGTCCCAGCTCCTCCCGGTCCACCGGGCGCCGGGTGTCCTGGGCCCCCTCCCCCGGTGTGATCAGCCGGAGCATGATCCGCCGCGCGGCCTCCGCCTGCCGCTCGCTGAGCTCCCCGTACACCCGCTCCGCGGTCAGGGCGATCGCGCCGTGCACACCGCCCGCCGCCTCGTACGCCTCGACCGTCAGCGCCCGGCTGCGGCGGCGGCGCCAGGTCTCCAGCAGGGCGTGGGACATCAGGGGCAGGCCGCCGGGTTCGTCGACGACCTCCTCCACGACCCTGGCGGTCAGCGCCCGCTCGACGATCAGCCCTTCGGCCGCGGCCGGCTTGACGATCGCCTCCCGCAGCTCCGCTCGCCCCATCGTTCCGACGAGCAGGGTGGCGCCGCGCAGTGCGGCCGTCAGCTCCCGGTGTTCGGCGCAGCGGCCGAAGAAGTCGGCCCGTACGCCGATGACCACGCGCAGTCGGCTGTCCTCGTCCTGGGCGGACAGCAGGCGTTCGATGAACCCGGCGCGTTCGGCCGGGTCCTGGCAGAGGGTGAAGACCTCCTCGAACTGGTCGATCACCAGCCAGGTGTCCCCGTCGTCGTCCCCGTTCGGGCCGAGCTTCGGGGCGAGCGCGTCGGCGTGGGTGCGGAGCGGGCGGTCGCCGGGAGTGAGGACGCGGATCACGGACGGGCGGGGTAACGGCGCGGCCGTGCCGTCGCGCAGGGCCGGGATCAGACCGGCCCGCAGCAGTGAGGACTTACCGCTGCCCGAGGGGCCGAAGACGGCGGCGAACCTGCTCTCCCGGACCAGCTCCAGCAGATCGGCTACGAGCTGTTCCCGCCCGAAGAACCGTTCGTGGTCGCCCGGTTCGAAGCGGGCCAGTCCGCGGTAGGGCGGGGTGGCGTCGTCCTCCTCGGCCGGGAGGCCGGTCGTCTCCTCCGCCGCCTCGCGCCAGCGCGCCTCCCAGGCGATCCGGTCGGCCGAGTCGCCGCCGCACGCCTCCACATACGCGAGCGTGACCGGCAGCGAGGGGAGTTGGTCCCCCGCGGCGGCCCGGGACAGCGTGGTGAGCGAGTACGGCACGCGCTGCGCCATCGCCCGGTAGGTCGGCCCACCCGCCTCGCTCCGCAGCTTGCGCAGCTCGTACGCGAAACGCTGGACCGGGCCCGCGCTCGGATCCAGCGGGCTCTCTTTGCGGCCCATGCCCCATTCCCCCCACCTGACGGCCTGGTACGGCCCCAGACGCTACTCCCTTTGTTTCGTACGGCGATGGGGCTGCCGAACAACCGCCGGGCCGGTGAAGTGGACCGTACGAAGCAACAGGAAGAGAGGTGGGGGCTCATGCCTCTTTGGGGGCGGATCACCACGGCGGTCATGGGGGTCGCCCTGTTGGTCGCGCCGTTCCTCCCCTTCGTCCCAGGCGTTCACGCGGAGTCGGCCACGGGGGTCGCGCACTTGCCCGCGGGGTTCTCAGACGGGGGATGAACGGGCCGAGGGATGAACGGCCGGGGGATGAACGGGCGCGGCCCTGCCCCGATTCAGGAGGGCAGGGCCGCGATGTCCGCGCGCGATGGGTGCCGCGCGGGTGGGGCGCAGGTCAGATGGAGGCGTGCTCCTTCGCCGTACCCGAGCCGCCGCGCTGCTCCGGCACCGCCGGGCTCGTGTCGTCGTCCGCGTCGTCCCCGCCGTACGGCGAGTGGTCGTCGACGAGCGTCGTCTCGTCGAACGGCAGCCGACCGGCGAGCACTTCCTGCATGCGCTCCTTGTCGATCTCCTTGGTCCAGGTGCCGACCAGGACGGTGGCGACCGCGTTGCCCGCGAAGTTGGTGACCGCGCGCGCCTCGCTCATGAAGCGGTCGATGCCGACGATCAGGCCGACGCCGTCCACCAGGTCCGGCCGGTGCGACTGCAGACCGCCGGCCAGCGTGGCCATGCCCGCACCGGTCACGCCCGCCGCGCCCTTCGACGCGATGATCATGAACGCCAGGAGGGATATCTGCTCGCCGAGCGAGAGCGGGTTGTCCATGGCCTCCGCGATGAACAGCGACGACATGGTCAGGTAGATCGCGGTGCCGTCCAGGTTGAAGGAGTAGCCGGTCGGCACGGTGATGCCCACGACGGGCTGGCTGACGCCCGCGTGCTCCATCTTGGCGATCAGGCGCGGCAGCGCGGACTCCGAGGACGAGGTCGACACGATCAGCAGGAACTCGCGCGCCAGGTACTTCAGCAGCGAGAAGATGCTCACGCCGGCGACCAGCCGCAGGATCGTGCCGAGCACGAGGAACACGAACAGCGCACAGGTGATGTAGAAGCCGATCATGATGACGGCGAGCGACTTCAGCGCGTCCACGCCCGTCTCGCCGACCACCGCCGCGATCGCGCCGAAGGCACCCACCGGCGCCGCCCACATGATCATGGACAGCACGCGGAACACCAGCCGCTGGATGTGGCCGATCCCGCGCAGGATCGGCTCGCCGCTCTTGCCCATGGCCTGCAGCGCGAAGCCGACCAGCAGCGCGATCAGCAGGGTCTGCAGCACCTCGGGAACGGTGAAGGCGGAGACGAGCGTGGTCGGGATGATGCCGAGCAGGAAGTCCGGAAGGGACTCGCTGACGGCGTTCTTGGCCTGGCCCTGTCCGGCCTGGGCCACCTCGTTGGTCAGGTGCAGCCCGCTGCCCGGCTCGATGATGTTGCCGACGACCAGGCCGATGGCGAGGGCGACGGTCGACATCAGCAGGAAGTAGCCGAGCGCCAGGCCACCGACCTTGCCGACCTTCGCGGCCTTCCGCACCGAGCCGACGCCGAGCACGATCGTGCAGAAGATGATCGGCGAGATCATCATCTTGATGAGATTCACAAAGCCGGTGCCGATCGGCTTGAGCTCGACGGCGGTGTCGGGGGCGACGAAGCCCACCAGGATGCCGAGCGCCACCGCGGCGATCACCGCGAGGTAGAGGAAATGAATCCGGTCCTTCTTCGGCCGCCCGGCATCCGTACCCACGGAATCGGGCGGCGAGGTCTGCGCAGCCACGGTGCTGCCTCCTTCTGCTCTGCCGCCCAGCTGTCCCGGCTGATGCGTCGTGCGGCTCGCACTTCGCCCTGGACGGTCCCGAGGACTATGCACCCCGCCTGTGATGGCGGTCACCCTTCCGTTCATTTCGTTCACGAAACGGCCATGTGCACACTGTGTGGCATGCGCGTCCCCCGTCCCCGGAGTCTGGCAGGCCAGCTGTTCGCCATGCAGGTGGTCCTGGTCGCCGTCGTGGTCGCCGGGTGCGCGGTCTTCTCGTACATCACCGGCCGGAGCCAGGCGGAGGAGTCCGCGCGCCGCCAGGCCACCGCCGCCGCGACCGCCGTCGCCGACTCGCCGACCGTCGCCGAGGCCGTACGGTCCGACGACCCCACCGCCCGGCTCCAGCCGTACGCGGAGCGGGTGCGCCATGACACCGGTGTCGCCTTCGTCACCATCATGAATACCCGGGGCATCCGCTGGACCCACCCCGACCCGGCCCGTATAGGGGAGAAGTTCCTCGGCAACACCGGGCCCGCGCTGCACGGCCGGATCTTCGACGAGACGTACACCGGCACCCTGGGCGCTTCCGTGCGCGTGGTGGCCCCGGTGCGCGACGCACGCGCCGGGGGCAAGATCACCGCGCTGGTCAGCGCGGGCATCACCGTCGACACCATCAGCGCGCAGGTGCGCCGCCAGATGCTGGCGCTGTTCGTCGTCGCGTTCGCCGCGCTGGCGATCGGCGGCATCGGCACCTATGTCATCAACGCCCGGCTGCGCCGCCATACCCACGGTATGAACGCCGGCGAGCTGAGCCGGATGCACGACTACCACCAGGCCGCGCTGCACGCCGTCCGCGAGGGGCTGCTGATGCTCGACGGGCGGCGGCGGATCGCGCTGATCAACGACGCAGGCCGGGAACTGCTCGGCCTGTCCGAGAACTCGGTGAACCCGGTCGGCCGGTACGTCTCCGACCTCGGCCTGCCCCCGTCGCTGACCGGCGCCCTGCTGGCCGCCGAGCCACGGGTGGACGAGCTGCATCTGACCGCCCAGCGGGTCCTGGTCGTCAACACCTCCCCGGTCAGCAGCGGAGAGCAGCGCGGCACGGTCGTCACCCTGCGCGACCACACCGAACTCCAGGCCCTGTCGGGCGAGTTGGACTCCGTACGCGGCTTCGCCGAGGCCCTGCGCTCCCAGGCGCACGAGGCCGCCAACCGGCTGCACACCGTCGTCTCGCTGATCGAGCTGGGGCGGGCCGAGGAGGCGGTCGACTTCGCGACCGCCGAACTGGAGCTGGCGCAGGCGCTGACCGACCAGGTGGTGGGGGCCGTCGCCGAACCGGTGCTGGCCGCCCTGCTGCTGGGCAAGGCCGCCCAGGCCAATGAGCGCGGCGTGGAGCTGGTCCTCGCCCCCGACACCCGTATCGACGACGGGCTGCTGCCGCCCGGCCTCCCGACCCGCGACCTGGTCACCGTCCTCGGCAACCTCATCGACAACGCGACGGACGCCGCCGCCGAAGGCGTCGGCCGCGGCGCGGCCCGAAGCGCCCGCGTCACGGTCACCGCGCGCGCCGTCACCGACGAGCTGACGCTGCGGGTGAGCGATACGGGCGCCGGGCTTGACCCGGCGACGGCCGAGGCGGCCTTCGGGCGCGGCTGGAGCACCAAGTCCGCGGGGCGGGGGCTGGGGCTCGCCCTCGTACAGCAGGCGGTGCGGCGCAATTCCGGCACGGTCGAGGTGTCCCGGACGCCGGACGGCGGCGCGGAGTTCACGGTCCGAATGCCGCTGACAGATGCAGCGCTCGCGGAACCAGTGACCCCCCTCACAAAAGCCATCCCGAAGCAGCCCGCCCCACAGGACACCACCCCACAGGAACCCACCCAAGAGCCACCCGCCCAAGAAGAGGAACCCGCCCGATGAGCCCGAGCCCGTCGCAGGCGAACCCGGCGCGGCCCGCCCCGATACGGGTCCTCGTCGTCGAGGACGACCCGGTCGCCGCGGACGCGCACCGGATGTATGTGGAGCGGGTCCCCGGCTTCTCGGTCGTCGGCGTGGCGCGGACGCGCGGCGACGCGCAGCGCCTGCTGGAGCGCACGCCCGCCGATCTGTTGCTCCTGGACCTGTATTTGCCCGATGGACATGGTCTGCAGCTGCTCCGGGCGCTGCGTGCGACAGGTCACACCGCGGATGTGATCGCGGTCACCTCGGCCCGTGACCTGGCGGTGGTCCGCGAGGGCGTCTCGCTCGGGGTGGTGCAGTACGTCCTCAAGCCGTTCACATTCGCAACGCTTCGGGACCGGCTGCTGCGCTACGCGGAATTCCGCGCCAGCGTGGGCGAGGCCAGCGGCCAGGACGAGGTGGACCGCGCACTGGCCGCACTGCGCGCACCGCAGCCGGCCGAGCTCCCGAAGGGGCTGACCCCGGCCACCCTCCAGGCCGTGACCGACACCCTGCGCGCCGCCGACGACGGGATCTCCGCCGCGGCGACGGCGGAGACGGTGGGGATCTCGCGGATCACCGCGCGCCGCTATCTGGAGCACCTGGTCGACGCGGGGCGCGCGGCGCGGGCGCCACAGTACGGGCAGGTCGGCCGCCCCGAGCTGGTCTACCGCTGGCTGACCGCCGGCTGACCGCCGGGCGACGCTGGCCGAACCAGGCAATAGGAAACTTTCCTATCCACCATCTTGTCGGAGCGGCGACGGCTCGCTAGGTTCACAGCCGCAACCCGCACGTCGCCTCCTTCCCAACCCCCCTCAGGAGGACCAGACCGCCATGAAGATGTCCAAGCGTTCCAAGCGCACCCGCAGACTCGCCCTCACCGCGACCTGCGCGCTGATAGCCACGGGCGGAACGGCGACCCTCGTCGCCACCACCGCCCAGGCCACCCCGACCACCCCGAAAGCGACCGCCGCCGCCAGCGGCCAGACCGGCCCGTACCTCTACCTCGGCTGGGGCAGCCCGCCCAAGGCCACCGATGTGATGTCGGCCACCGGCACCACCCAGTTCACGATGGCCTTCATCCTCTCGGACGGCGGCTGCAACCCGAAGTGGGACGGCTCCCGCGCGCTCACCGGCGGCAGTGACCAGTCGACGATCAACTCCATACGTTCGGCCGGGGGCGATGTCACGGTGTCCTTCGGCGGCTGGAGCGGTAACAAGCTCGGCGAGAAGTGCTCCTCCGCCTCCGCGCTGGCGGGCGCGTACCAGAAGGTGATCGACGCCTACAAGCTCAAGTCGATCGACATCGACATCGAGGCGAGCGAGTTCGAGAACGCGACGGTCCGGCAGCGGGTGATCGACGCGCTGAAGATCGTCAAGCAGAAGAACAGCGGCATCAAGGTGTACGTCACCTTCGGCACGACCACCAGCGGCCCCGACTCCAACGGCAAGGACCTCGTCAAGCGCGGCGCCGCGTCCGGCGTCGACGTCGACGGCTGGGCGGTCATGCCGTTCGACTTCGGCCAGGGCTCCGTGGACATGGCGGCGGCCACCAAGTCGGCGGTCGACGGGCTGAAGAACACGGTCGCGAGCGCGTACGGGCTGTCCTCCGACGACGCGTACCGCAAGGTCGGCTTCTCCTCCATGAACGGCAAGACCGATGTCGCGGGTGAGACGGTCACCCTCGACAACTTCAAGTCCGTGGTCTCGTACGCCAAGAGCCACCACCTGGCCCGGGTCAGCTTCTGGTCGCTCAACCGCGACCGCAAGTGCGGCTCCGACGGGGACGCGGACGCGTGCAGCGGCATCGACCAGGGGACGTACGACTTCACCAAGGTGCTGGCGGGCTACACCGGCTGACGGCCATCCACCGCTGAGCCTCCGAGCTGACGTTCGATCAAGGGCGTTCCTGGTCAAGGGGATTGACCTTGACTCGGGCCCGACCGTACGGTCGGGCCGCAGCCCAGAGGCCAGCAAGGAGGTCGTGCCAGTGCGCCCCACCGCCCCACTGATCCTCACAGCCGCCACCCTCGTCGCCGCCGCAGGACTCACCGCCTGCGGCGGCGGCTCGGGAAGCGACCCGGACACGGTCAAGATCGCCTACAACCGCAGCACCGACAACAAGATCAGATTCAAGGACAACTTCCTGGCCGGAGTGAAAAAAGAGTTCGAGAAGGCGAACCCCGGCAAGAAGGTCAAGCTGATCCCGATCCAGGCCCAGGACAACGACTACGCCACCAAGGTCCAGCAGATGATGCGGTCCCCCAAGACCGCGCCCGACCTGGTCTACGAGGACACCTTCCGGATCAACTCCGACATCACGGCGGGCTATCTGCGCCCCCTCGACGACTATCTGGCCAAGTGGCAGACCTGGGACCAGTTCGTCGACACCGCGAAGGCGGCGGCCAAGGCCGAGGACGGCAAGACGTACGGCATCCCGGACGGCACCGACACCCGCGGCCTGTGGTTCAACAAGAAGATCTTCGCCAGGGCCGGGCTGCCGGCCGACTGGCAGCCGGGGAGCTGGGACGACATCCTCGCCGCGGCCCGCACGATCAAGAAGAAGGTCCCCGACGTCACCCCGCTCAACGTCTACACCGGCAAGGCCCCCGGCGAGACCGCCGTGATGCAGAGCTTCGAGATGCTGCTGTACGGCACGGGCGAGAACCCGCTGTACGACCCGAAGGCGAAGAAGTGGGTCACCGGCGGCAAGGGGTTCGAGGACGCCCTCGGCTTCATCAAGACCGTCTACGACGAGAAGCTGGGCCCCGACGTCTCCGACGCCCTCGACCCCAACGTCGGCACCACCGTCTTCAGCGAATGGCTGCCCGAGGGCAAGCTCGCCATCGCCCTCGACGGCTCCTGGCTCGGCCAGAACTGGCTCAAGACCGGCGGCAAGCCATGGCCCGAGTGGTCCAAGACCCTCGGCCAGGCCGCCATGCCCACCCAGAACGGCCAGGCGCCCGGCAAGGTCAGCATGTCCGGCGGCTGGACCTGGGCGATCACCGCCAAGTCCAAGAACCCCGACCTGGCCTGGAAATTCATCGAGCAGATGCAGACCAAGAAGAACGCGGTCGAATGGTGCGTCGTCGACGCGCAGATCGCGGTCCGCAAGGATGTGGCGAAGGACCCGCGCTATCTGTCTGCCATGCCGGGCATCACCTTCTTCACCAACCTGGTGAAGTACACCCACTACCGGCCGGCGCTCCCCGTCTACCCCCAGGTCTCCACCGCGATCGGCGAGGCCATGGAGTCGGTGACCACGAGTGACACCTCCCCCGCCAAGGCGGCCGAGTCGTACGGCGACCAGCTCAAGACGATCGCCGACGGCGCCACGGTGGCCAAGGGCTGATGGCGACCGCGACCAAGGTGGCGGTGGCTCCGGCGGCCCCGGCCCGCCCAAGACGCCGCCCCCTGCGCTGGCTCCCGCTCGCCCCGGCGACGGTGCTCCTGCTGCTCTTCCTCGGCGGGCCGATCGGCTACTGCGTCTACATCGCCTTCACCAATATGCAGCTGACCGGCGCCGCCACCACGGACTTCGTCGGCCTCGACAACTTCCAACGCGCCTTCGAGGACGACAACTTCCGCAACGCGGTCATCCTCACCCTCGTCTTCACCCTGCTGTCCTCGCTGATCGGCCAGAACACCCTGGGCCTGGCCCTCGCCACCGCCATGCAGCGCGCCTCCAAGCCGGTACGGACCATCACCGGCTCGATCGTCATCGCGGCGTGGGTCGTGCCCGAGATCGTCGCGGGCTTTCTGCTGTACGCCTTCTTCCGCCGCGAGGGCACGCTCAACGCCATCCTGGACTGGCTCCACCTGCCGTCCCAGAACTGGCTCTACACCCTCCCCATCCTCGCCGTCTCCTTCGCCAACGTCTGGCGCGGCACGGCCTTCTCGATGCTCGTCTACTCCGCCGCGCTCTCCGAGATCCCCAAGGAGATCACCGAGGCCGCGGAGGTCGACGGCGCGAGTGGGCCGCGCCGCTTCTGGCACATCACCCTGCCGATGATCCGCCGCTCCATCGGCACGAACCTGATGCTCAACACGCTCCAGACACTGTCCGTCTTCGGTCTGATCTGGGCCATGACCCGAGGCGGCCCCGGCAACCGCAGCCAGACGCTGCCGGTCTTCATGTACGACCAGGCGTTCAACAAGTCGCTGATCGGCTACGGCACGGCGGTGGCGCTGCTGTTGCTGCTGGTGGGTGCGGTGTTCTCGCTGGTCTACCTGCGGCTGATGCAAGACGAGGTCTGAACGACGGCCTGCTGGAAGGCGGTCCAGGCGGCGGGCGCGACGCGCAGTATCGGGCCCTCGGGGTGCTTGGAGTCGCGTATCGCGACGGTGTCGGGGTGGTTGGTGGCCACCTCGACGCATTCGTTGTCACCGTTGCTGTAGCTCGACTTCCGGAACTCAAGCGTGGTCATCTCTCACATCTCTTCGCGGAGGACTTCGATAAATGCCTTGGTCTCCGGCTCAGTGAGGGCGCTTCGGGAGATCTCCTCAAAGAGATCCTGGTGCTGGGCGGCTTCGTCGCCGCCCTCGACCCACAACTGACCGAAGGCGGTTTCTGTATACACCACATCCATGGCACCGGGCTCGGCGAACGAAACGATGTTGAAGGCTCCGTTCATGCCCAAGTGCGCCCCGGCTGTGAACGGCAGGACCTGAAGGGTGATGTGCGGCTGATCCGCGACCTGACACAGGTGCGCCAACTGCGAGCGCATCACCTCCGGCCCGCCGACATGGTGCCGGAGCGCACCTTCATGGATCAGCGCCCGTAGTGCCAGCACAGGCTCTTCGGTGAGCCGCCGCTGACGGGCCACTCTGGCGGCAACGAACTGTTCGCCGTCGTCCGGGTGGCCGCGCATCGAGTTACCGAGGGCCAATGCGCGGGCGTAATCGGGGGTCTGCAGCAGACCGGGCACAAGGCTGAGCTGCCATGTCCTGATGCTGGTCGCCACGTTCTCCAGGGCGACGTACTCCTGCATCACTCCAAGGTTCGGGAAGTCGTCCCACCACCCCTTGGCCCTTCGCCGCTCACGGTCGACTCGCGCCAACTCCAGCAGCCCGCCCACAACCGCAGGATCGCTCACTCCGTACAGCTCGCACAAGGCCCGGATGTCCGGGTCGCGCATGGGGACCCAGCCGCGTTCCATCTTGGCGACCTTGGTGGTGGACGCCGTCAGAGCTTTGGCGGCGTGCGTCTGCGTAAGCCCCGCCTCGGTGCGGAGCTTGATGAGTTCGCCGCCGAGTCTGCGCCCCAGAACGGTCGAGGTGCTGTTTCCCTGCATCAGCTGACTCGTAGTCACACGCCCAGTCTGTCGTCAGCGAACACACCCCCGCAAACCGATCGGAGGATTTCCTCCAAGAGGAACTTGCGTTGATCTCGCAGACGACGCTACGGTCCGTGATGAACTGCTCGCGCAGCGAGGCGAGTCGGCGGGCCGAGACCCGCCACGCCCTCGCGCGCTCAGGCCCAAACTCGCCTGCTGGAGGTGCGCGATGGCATTCGCGCCGCAAGACCCACGGAGCCCCGACCCCAACAACTCCCACGACCCGGTCGTCCATCACGATCGCGTGGACTATTCGCCGTTCCCCAAAAGCGTGACCTTCGCCCGCCGCTACACCGCCAAGATGGTTGCCCACTGGGGCCACCCCGCCCTCGCGGACGACGCCGCGCTCATCGTCTCCGAGCTGAGCGCCAACGCCGTGCTGCACGGCGGCGTCCCGGGGCGCAACTTCCGCGTTCAACTCACCCTCACCAAAACACTCCTGCGCATCGCCGTCTCCGACGCCAAGGGCGAACGCCTCCCGCAGCCGCGCCGCCCCACCCCCGACGACAAGTTCGGGCGCGGGCTCCTCATCGTGCGCGCGCTGGCGACCCGCTGGGGCGTACGGGAGCGAACCGTGGGCAAGGAAGTCTGGGTCGAACTCGACCTGGCCACCTCCCCCGTCGAAATCTGACCGGACCACGGCAAGGGAACGCACGAGGCGGGCTCGATCTGTGAGGTGCGCCACCTCGTGTCACGTCGAATAGAGCCGCGGTGTCTTGAGGGCATGACTGAACACAGCACAGCCCACAAGATCGTGGTCATCGGCGGCGGCTACGCGGGAACCGTCGCGGCCAACCATCTGCGTATGCGTACCGACGTCGACATCACCCTGGTCAACTCCCGCCCGAAGTTCGTCGAACGGATCCGGCTGCACCAGTTCGTGGCCGGCGATTACGACGCCTCTGTCGACTACGGCACGCTGCTCGGCGACGGCATCCAGTTGGTGGTCGACAACGCCACCCGTATCGACACCGCCTCCCGCGTAGTGGAGCTGGCGTCGGGCCGTGCGCTGGACTACGACCACGTCATCTACGCGGTCGGCAGCACCGGCGCGGTCCCGCCCTCGGTGCCGGGCGCGAGCGAATTCGCATATTCCGTCGCCGAGTTCGAGTTCGCCCAGCGGCTGCGCACCAGGCTGGCGGAGCTGCCGGCCGGGGCCGCGGTCACCGTGGTCGGCGGCGGGTTGACCGGCATCGAGACCGCCGCGGAACTCGCCGAACAGGGACGTACGGTCACTCTGGTCTGCGGCGGAACCCTGGCTCCGGCACTCAGCGAACCTGGCCGCCGATCCGTCGCGACGTGGCTGTCCGAGCACGGCGTTACCGTGCTGGAGGGCAACGCGGTGGCCGAGGTCCGGCAGGACGCGGTCGTCCTCGCCGACGGAGCGATACGGCAGAGCGCGCTCACCATCTGGACGGCCGGTTTCGGTGTGCCGGGCTTGGCGGCGGCCAGCGGGTTGCGCGTCGACGCACTCGGTCGGCTGCTCACCGACGAAACGCTGGTCAGCGTCGATGACGACCGCATCGTCGCGGCGGGGGACGCCGCTTCACCGTCTGGCCGGCCGCTGCGGATGAGCTGCCAGGCCGCGATACCGCTCGGAGTGCAGGCCGCCAACACCGTGCTGAGCCGCATCGCGGGAACAGCGCCAGCGGTGATAGACCAGGCATTCAAGGGATCGTGCATCAGCCTGGGCCGGCACGCCGGCACGATGCAGCCCGCCCGCGAGGACGACACACCCTTGGACACCTGCATCGACGGGCAGAAGGCCGCGGAGATCAAGGAGGAGCTGTGCCGGATGGCGGTGATGGGTATCGGCATGGAGGCCCGCAGCCCGGGTGCCGTCGTGTGGCAGAAGGGCGGGCCGCGGGCCGCGCGGATGGTCCCGTCCCCATGACCGCCGACGAGCATGCCGAGCGGTTCACCCTGTTGCGGCCGCTGCTGTTCACGATCGCCTACGAAATACTCGGTTCGGCGGCAGAATCCGACGACGTGCTGCAGGACAGCTATCTCCGGTGGGCGGACGTGGACCTGGCGACGGTCCGTGACACCAAGTCGTACCTGGCGCGGCTGGTGACCCGGCAGGCGCTCAACACGTCGCGGGCCGGCGCGCGCCGCCGTGAGGACTACGTCGGTGTGTGGCTGCCGGAGCCGCTGCTGCTCGACGAGCGCGATGCGTCGGCGGACGTGGTGCTCGCCGAGTCGGTGTCGATGGCGATGCTGGTGCTGCTCGAAACGCTCTCCCCCGATGAGCGCGCGGTGTTCGTCCTGCGCGAAGTGTTCGGCTTCGACTACGACGAGATCGCGGGCGCGGTGGGCAAATCGGTTGTGACGGTGCGCCAGGTGGCGCACCGCGCCCGTGAGCACGTACAGGCGCGGCGCAAGCGCTTCGAGCCGGGGGGCTCCGGCAGGACCGCGCGGATCACCGAGCGGTTCATGTCCGCGGTGACCACCGGCGACATGGAGGGGCTGCTCTCGCTGCTCGCGCCGGACGTCACCTGGACCGCAGACGGCGGCGGGAAGGTGATCGCGGTGCGTCGGCCTGTGGTGGGCGCGGAGCAGGTGGCCGCGCTCCTCCTGCGCATCTTCCGCGCGGGCACCCGGATCGAGGTGGTGAACTGCAACAACATGCCCGCGCTTATCGCCTACCGCGGCGGCCATCTGGAGGGTGCCTTCCTGACCGACGTCGTCGACGGGAAGATCAGCCACTTCTACGCCATCCGCAATCCGGACAAACTCCTCGCGCTGACGGCACCGCGGCAGATCAGCCGGTAGTACTGACCCACATCCCCAGAGAGGGGCCGCCCATGCCACCGGAACGACAGCCGATGGATCTGAAGGCGTACACGGCCAGAGCGCAGCGCGGGCCGTGCTTCGTATGCGCCTTCGTATCCGGACACCCCGACTTCGCACATCACACCGTCTACGAGGACGACGACCACATCGCCTTCCTCGACCGGTGGCCCACCGTCGTCGGCAAGGTTCTGGTCGCCCCGAAGCGACACATCGAGCACGTCGTTCGCGACCTGGATCCGGAGTCCTACGCGCGGCTCATGCTGGTGGTGCGGGAGGTCGCCCTCGCTGTGGAGGACTGCGTGGGCGCCGAGCGGACGTACCTCTACTCACTGGGCAGCCAGCAAGGGAACGCACATCTGCACTGGCACATCGCCGGGTTGCCGCCAGGCACCCCGTACGAGCGGCAGCAGTTCGCGTCGCTGATGACCGAGAACGGCGTGCTGGCCGTGGAGCCCGAGGAAGCCTCCGCCATGGCCGCGCGCATCCGTGACCGCATGGGTGACTAGTCTTCTTGGTCCCGCCGTGGCCCGAGGTAGGGGCTGAAGTGGTCTGCGAGGTCATCGGCGATGGCCATGGCGTCGCGGGAACCATCGACTTCGAGCACGCGGATACCCAGCCCTCGGGCGGCACGCACGGCCTCCTCGGCGATGAGGCGGTCACGGACGAGGCGATTGGCCTGCGCTCTGGCCGGGTCGCTGACGCGGTGATCGAGCGCGGCGGCCCGGGGCAGCACGCGAACTTGATGTTGGCGGAACTCGGGTGTGGGCACCATGACGATCATCCGGCGCGGTGAGTCGATGATGGGGGCTACGAGCTCGGGGCGGAGCCCCCAGCCCTCGGCGATGATCGGCCTTCCGGAAACCAACGCACGCAGGTCGTCAAGCGTCCATTCGAAGCGGACCGGGAAATCGGCCAGGGTCTGGGCGGCCATCGCTTCGGGGGTGGTGTTGACCCACACCTCGTCCAGGTCAGGATCGGCGACGGGCTCGCCAAGGCTGATGCGACGTGCGATGCGGCGATCGTTGTGAGCGCGGGCGTCGTGGTAGTCGTAGTGATAGACGGTGACGCCATACCGTGCCGCCAGGATTCTGGCCACGGTCGATTTTCCGGCCCACTGGCCCCCGCAGATCCATAACGCCTGATGCAAGGTGCCCAAGGGGTCCCAGACTTCGCTGTCAGTGTCGAGGTCGCGGCTGGTCATGCGATGCCCTTCTGTGCCTGTCGTCATCTGCTGTCGCTGGACGATGGTTCCAGCAGTTCCCCCGGGAAGGGCAGGAAGCCGGCGCGCTGGTGCTTGCTGACGGCGGGGGATGCGGGGTCTCGGCCGGGCCATGGGCGGCTGGATAGTCTCTCGGCCATGAATACGGCCATGACCAGCGGCGGGACCGGCGAGCCGGTCATCCTGAGCGCGATGGAGCTGATGTCCGATCCGGAGCTGGCAGCCCGCTTCGCGGAGTCGGCCCACCGGATCCTGGCGGACCTGGTCCGCGAAGGTGCAGCACTCGGCTGGGTCGAACCGCCCTCACGCCCAGAGGTGGCGGAACTCCTCGGCCAGGTCGTCGCCGCGGTGCGGGCCGGGGATGGCGCCCTGCGCGCCGCTTATCTCAACCGTCGGCTGGTCGGGCTGGGGTACTGGCTGCGCTACGCCCGGCCGACCCACAGGCCGCACGCCGACCTGGAGAAGATCGCGGTGGCTGGAGCCGCCCATGGGCGTGGCATCGGCCGGGCGCTGACCGCCGCCTTGATCGCGGACGCCCGCCAGGCCGGTATCGAAGTCCTCACCCTGGATGCCCGTGGCGACAACGCCAAGGCCCTGGACCTCTACCGGTCACTGGGCTTCAGCGAATACGGCCGTCTGCCCGCCTTCGTCGCCGTCGGCGAACGCCGCTACGACAAGGTGTTCTACATGGTGGACCTCCGCCGACAAGTTCGCACCGACCTCGCGGATGATCGCTTGCGAGGCTGAGCGTGAGCGGTCGCGGCCGGCGTGGCTGGAAGCCCGGGATTGTGACTTCAGCCGTAGAGCGCCGCCATGGCTCGTGTCGATGCCGCGATGTGCTCCCGAAGCTCGGTCGGCGCGAGCACCTCCACCTCCGGGCCCAGCCGCAACAGCTCCGACTCCGCGTGTGCGAGGCTCTCGACGGGGATGAGGCTTCGGCGCCAGCCATCGGCCTCCGGCTCTCCTCGGTTCACACCGTCGATCACCGCCTGCGCCGCGAAGTCCTGCAGCCGGGCGATGCCGACCGGTGAGATGCGTATCTCCGCTTCGCCCTGCCACAACCGCTCCTGCAGCCCCGCCGAATGGGCCTGCCAGTGACGAGCCAGGTCGAAACCGGCCGGCGGATCGAACACCTCGTCCAGTTGCTCCAGGGCGAGGATCTGCCCGATCCGGTACGTGCGCAGTTCCTCATCGGCACGAGCGACGGTGTACCAGCGTCCGGCCTTGAGCACGATCCCGCACGGCTCCAGACGCCGCTCCACCACCTGCGGGGCATACCACCGGCGATAGCGCACCCAGATGGCACGGCGCTGCCACACCGCGGCCGCCACCGCCGGCAGATGCGGCACCTCGTCCGCCTCCCGGTACCAACCCGGGGCGTCGAGGTGGAAGCACTCACGGATCCGCCGGCCCTGATCCCGCAACTGGGCCGGCAGGGCCGCCTCCAACTTCAGCTCGGCGGCCGCCAGCACCGAGCCCAGCCCCAGCTCGGCCGCCGGCCCCGGGAGACCAGCCAGGAACAGCGTCTGCGCCTCGTCCGCGGTCAGCCCGGTCAACCGCGTGCGGTAGCCGTCCAGCAGGGCATAGCCGCCCGCGTGGCCCGCCTCGCCGTAGAGCGGCACGCCCGCCGCAATCAGCGCCTGCACATCCCGGTACACCGTGCGCACGGACACCTCAAGCTCCGCCGCCAGCTCGACAGCGGTCATCCGGCCACGGTTTTGCAGCAGGAGCAGAAGCGAGAGGAGTCGGCTGGCACGCATGGCCGCAAACCTACGCCGGTTCGCTGACAAAGGATGTCAGGGGACCGGCCTTAGCGTCTGCGGCATGACGAACAACGACTTCGCGTTCTTCACCGGCACCTACGACGTCGCCAATCGCTGGCGCAAGGACTTCCTGGACCCCACCGAGGGCGACGGCCGCTGGGAGGAGTTCCCCGGTACCACCCGCGCCTCCGTTCATTTCGAGGGCTCCGCCAGCTTCGACGAGATCGAGTTCCCGACGAAGGGCTTCTCCGGGCTGACGCTGCGGCTGTTCAACCCGGCGACCGCACAGTGGTCGCTGTACTGGGCCAGCAAGCGCACCGGCACCCTCTTCCCACCCGTCACCGGCAGCTTCGGCGCGGACGGCACCGGCGTCTTCCACGGCGACGACGAGCACGACGGCCGCAAGGTCCGGGCGCGCTTCATCTGGTCCGGCATCACCGCCGACCGCGCCCACTGGGAGCAGGCGTTTTCCCTCGACGACGGGCAGACCTGGATCACCAACTGGCACATGGACTTCACCCGGCGCACAGCCCCAGACCGCGCGTAACGGCGACGGCGTCGCGTTTCGGGTCGCCTCGCCGTTGGACGGCATGGCCCGGTTGCCGAGAGCGGGTATCGTCTCGCGCCTTCGGCGCAAAGCGGCCAGCAGCGGGAAGGGCGGGGGCGCCGCAGGTGTCGTCGCCGTCCAGCCCAACGGGTCGTCACCGGCCGACAGGCGGCGGAACGGCCGGTGGCCGTCCGGAGCGGTGGCGCCGGTCCGGTTGGGCTCTCCCCCCACCTGCTCTTAAGAAAGTGCTTGCTCTACATCAAGTACTGCATCAAGCGATGCTTCAAGAGGGGGTGGGGGAGAGCCGACTGACCGGCTCGGCCACCGCGCGGCAGCAGCTGCGGCGGAGCGCAGCGGAGCCTGCTTTGAGCTCAGCCGTCCACCGGGCCGAGGACCGAGACGCCGCGTCGGCCGCCCCCTTCCCTCCCGCTGCTGCCGCTTTGGACCCGGAGGGTCCGAGACGAAAGCCGCACTCGCGTGCGCCGAATGCCGCGAGACGACGCATAGGCGCAGGCGAAGCGCAGCCAACGCGCAGCGCAGCGGAGCGCACCGCCCGCAGAGGGCTCGCCGTCGCATCGGCCGCGCACATGGGGTTACTCAGTTCGTCGGGCTCGCTTGCAGGCCAGGCCGGCAAGCGTCTCCCAGATCAGCCGATGGGCGTTGTTGACCGTCAGGTCGGCGTGGTCGTACGGAGGGCAGACCTCGGTGACGTCGAGCGCGACCACGTTGGTCTCCAGAGCGATCCGGCGAACGTGCCCACCACCTCCGAATGCGCGCAGGCGGGCGGTGCGCGCCGGTCGGACGGCACGGACGGCACCAGCAGGGCGCCGACCGCCTGGCTGACGGAGATCGCCGCTGATCCGCGACCCCAGGGCGCCGGAACATGCCAGTGTGGTCGCCACGAGATCGCGCGCCCGAGCCCGAAAGGCAGCACGCCATGCCCCCTCCCGAGACTTCCGAGCCTTCCGTGACGTCCGAGACGTCCGAGACGTCCGAGACGGCAGCCCTCAGCCCCGCCACCCTCCTGGCAGCCATGCCCTTCACGGCACAGCTGGGCATCGAACTCCACGAGGCCGCCCCCGACCGGGCCGTGGGCAGTCTGGCCTGGTCACCGGAGGTCTGCACCGCGGGTGGAGTCATACACGGCGGGGCCCTGATGGCGCTGGCCGACTCCGTCGGCGCCGTCTGTGCCTATCTCAACCTCCCGCAGGGCACGGGGACGTCCACGGTGGAGTCCAAGACCAACTTCCTGCGGGGAGTGGCCTCCGGGCGAGTCCACGCCACGGCCCGGCCCCTGCACGTCGGCGGCACCCTCATCGTCGTACAGACCGATCTGCGGGACGACAAGGACCGGCTGGTGGGACAGACCACCCAGACCCAGATCGTGCTCACCGCGAAGTCCGGACCCTCGCGCTGAATGCGAAAAATGCTCGCACCCCTTGCTAACGACGGGACATACCGGCGTGGACGACAGTGAGACCACAACGTCCAGCAGCTTCAGAAAGGGGACATGCCCGGCATGTTCACTCGACGAAATATTGCCGGTCTCGCCGCGGCGGTTGCCATCGCCGGCGGCGGATTGGTGACTCTCGCCCCGTCAGCCAGCGCCACCCCCAGCAACTGCCTCTCCTGGCTCGTCACGGGGAGCGAGGGGCACCGAGGAGGGGAGGTGAGGTGCACGGGTGGCACCTCATCGGACAGTTACAGGGCATGGGTCTGGTGCAAGAAGGCGGACGGCTACGAGTACTACCACCTAGGTCCCTGGGTCTTCACCGGAGGAACCTCGACCGTGTGGTGCGACATCGGCGCCCGAGTCAAGGACAACAACGTCTACATCGAGGTGCGTTGAGAAGGTACAGCACCGCATAAGGCACGGCGCAGCGGAAGGCCCCCGGCGAATGCCAGGGGCCTTCCGCTGACCGTAGATCGTCGTGACCGCAGATCGCTACGCTCGCAGGCCGCGCAGCAGCAGCTCGCACACCTCCGCGAAGTCCGCGTCGATCTCGGGGTCCATCCACTCCGACGCGTACATGGGGTCGTGGAAACGCGCCGTCGCGTCCCACAGCGCCCGCGCCGTCGCCGCCGCGTCGCGCGCGGCGAACTCGCCGCTCGCGACCCCGCTCTCCACGATCGTGGCGAGCTGCTTCAGCAGCGTCGTGAGATACCGGGCGACGGTGCCGCTGTTCTCGCGGGCCAGCTCCAGGAAGGTGGCGAACAGCTCCGGGTCGTCGCCTGCCTTGCGCCGCTTGGCCGCGAAGAGGGCCGCCAGCCAGCGCCGCAGGCGCTCTGCCGCGGGGCCTTTGCCGTCGGCGATGGCCGACAGTTCGTCGTGCTCCCGGTCGAGCCACCGCTCGGTGACCGCCTCGCGCAGCGCGGCCTTCGTGGCGAAGTGGCGGTAGACGCTGCCGTGGCTGACCCCCAGCGCGCGGGCGACGTCCACGACCGTGGCCTTGGCCGGGCCGTAGCGGCGCAGTACGTCCTCGGTGGCTTCGAGGATGCGGGCGGGGGTCAGGGGATTCTCGGGCGGCGGCATCAGGTCCCTTACGTCATCGGCTACTTCTCGCTGTCGAGGTGGGTCATCTGCTCTTCCGGGTAGCGCGTGCCTGCCGCGGCGCCGGCCGGAACGGCCTCCTCGATGGCGGCCAGGTCGTCGGCATCGAGCGTAACCTCCAGCGCGCCGAGCGATTCCGCCAGGCGGTCGCGGCGGCGGGCGCCGACGAGCGGGACGATGGCGGCGGACTGCCGGGCGTTCTGGGCGAGCACCCAGGCGATGGCCGTCTGCGCGACGCTGACACCCTTGCCGTCGGCGACCTCGCGGAGCGCGTCGACGAGGGCGAGGTTGCGGTCGAGGTTGTCCCCGCTGAAGCGCGGGCTGTGGCCGCGGAAGTCGTCGGCGGCGGCCTTGCGGTCCCGGCTCCAGTGGCCGCTGATCAGGCCGCGCGAGAGCACTCCGTATGCGGTGATGCCGATGCCCAGTTCGCCGCAGACGGGCAGGATCTCGTCCTCGATGGCCCGGTCGAGCAGGGAGTACTCGATCTGGAGATCCACGATCGGGGCGGTGGCGGCGGCCCGGCGGATGGTCTCGGGGCCCGCCTCCGAGAGGCCGATGTGGCGTACGTATCCGGCCTGGACGGCCTCCGCGATGGCGCCGACCGTCTCCTCGATGGGCACGACGGGGTCGACGCGGGCGATGCGGTAGATGTCGATGTGGTCGGTGCCCAGGCGCTGCAGGGAGTAGGCGAGGAAGTTCATGACCGCTTCCGGACGGCCGTCGTTGCCGCGCCAGCCGCCCGCCGGATCGCGCAGGGCGCCGAACTTCACGCTGGTCAGGGCCTGTGCGCGCAGGGCGGCGGGGGCGGTGCGAAGCGCCTCGTTGATGAGCAGTTCGTTATGGCCCATGCCGTAGAAATCGCCGGTGTCGAGGAGGGTGATCCCGGCGTCGAGCGCGGCGTGGATGGTGGCGATGGACTCGGCGCGGTCGGCCTCGCCGTACATGCCGGACATGCCCATGCAGCCGAGACCGAGCGCGGAGACCTGGGGGCCGGTGGTGCCAAGGGTGCGGGTCTGCACAGGACGCTCCTCGGGACGGGGGTGGGGTGTGCCCGGGAAGCATGACATGCAGGGCTGACAGATTTCAATAGTTGTCATCCGTGCAAGCCGTGCGTGTCGCGCGCCTCACGGGCACCTCACGTACGCCGCCCGGCCAGCGCCTGTGCCGCGACGGCCAGAAAGTCCCACAGATGCTGCTGGCGGCGGTCCTCGACCACGGCGAGGCAGGTTTCGTGCGACACGGCGTCGGTCACCGGCCGGTGCACCAGGTCGGGCCGGGAGTAGTAGCGCGCGACGCTACGGGGCACCAGGGCGATACCGACCCCGGCCGCGACGAGCTCAAGCTTCTCTTCGATCGTCGCGATGCGCCGCCGCTCACCGTCCAGGATCTCCTCGCCGTCGAGATCGGCGTGCGTGAGCCGCCGCCGGGACGCCAGGGGGTGGGCGGCGGGCAGGCAGACGACCTGCGGCTCGCTGCCGATCGGGACGGTGTGAAGCCCGTCCGTGTCGAATGGGTTGCGGAGATAACCGACGTCGGCCCGGCCGTCCCGTAGCGCCTCGACCTGCTCGTACCAGTTCAGGCGGAGCAGTTCGATCTCGACGCCGGGGTGCTCGTGGGCGAACGCGCGGACGGCGGTCGAGACGCTCAGCCCGGGGGTGAAGCCGACGACCAGGCGGTGGGCGCCGCGCGCCGCGCTGTGCACGCGGCGGGTGGCGGCGCGCGCGGCGGCGAGCACGTCGAGTGCGTCCTTCTGCAACTGCTCACCGGCCGGGGTCAGCCGTACGGAACGGGTGGTGCGCTCCAGCAGCGCGCAGCCGAGCTCCTGCTCCAGCGCGCGGATCTGCCGACTGAGGACGGGCTGCGCGATATGCAGCCGGTCGGCTGCCCGGCCGAAGTGCCCGAGCTCGGCGACGGCCACGAAGTAGCGCAGCTTACGCAGATCCAGATCCATACCCGGAGGGTATCAATGTGCGCGAAGAGGTATTGGACGAACACTCCTTTATCGGCGGAGAGTTACCTCCGCACGGCGTCCGGGAAGCCGGTTCGCCACTCATCGGGAGGTCCCTTTTCCATGATCGTCATCACCACTCCCACCGGCCAGATCGGGAGCCAGGTCCTTGAGAACCTGTTTGACAGCGACGAGCCGATCCGGGTGATCGCACGCGATCCCTCCCGGCTCTCCCCGCGGATACAGGAGCGCGTCGAGGTCATGGCCGGGTCGCACGGCGACTCCGACGTCATCGACAAGGCATGCGCGGGCGCGGACGCCGTCTTCTGGCTGGCCCCGCCGAATCCCCGCGCCAAGAGCCTCGAGGCGATGTATCTGGAGTTCACCCGACCCGCGTGTGACGCGTTCAAGGCCCAGGGGGTCAAGCGGGTGGTCGGCGTCTCGGCCCTGGGCCGCGGGGTGATCGTGAACGCCGGGCTGGTGTCGGGCTCGCTGGCCATGGACGACCTGATCGCGGCCACGGGCGTCAACTACCGGGCGCTGACGGCAGCCTCGTTCATGGACAACATGCTCCGCGAAGTCGACTCGATCAAGAACCAGGGCGTGTTCTTCTCCCCGCTCACCGGCGACCTCAAGGCCCCCGCCTGCGCCACCCGCGACATCGCGGCCGTCGCCGCCGAACTGCTGCTGGACGACTCCTGGAGCGGAGCCCATGGCGAGGTCCCGATCCTGGGGCCCGAGGACCTTTCCAACGAGGACATGGCGCGGATCATGTCCGAGGTACTGGGGAAGCCGGTGCGCTTCCAGCACGTCCCCGCCGACGACTACACGGCGGCGCTGACCGAACACGGGATGTCCGAGGCGATGGTGCGGGGCATGTTCGACATGATGGTGGCCAAGAGCCAGGGCCTGGACAACGCCGAACCGCGCACCCCCCGGTCCACCACCCCCACCAGCTTCCGCCAGTGGTGCGAGGAAGTCCTCAAGCCCGCCGTCCTGGCCTGAACCCGGCCGAATGGGGTCGGCCGGGTGGGGCCGGCCGCGTACGACTGGGGCGACAACGGCCGCACATGCTCGGTCTTTTGACCGAGCCGATGAGCCACCCCCCCTGGTCCCGGCGCCCTGGCCCTCCCGTTCATCCGGCCGATGACCACCGGCTCCGTCCGTGTCCACAATGCGGGGACGGATGAGACAAAGGAGCCGATCATGTCGTACCCCGAGCCCCGCTATCTCGGCGAGAACGGCGAGGTCAACGCGGTCTACCGGCCAGTTGACACCACGCCCGAGCTGGACTCCCCCACGGGCAACCGGACCCACTATCTGGCCACCCATGCCACCACCGGGGGTGAATTCGGGCTCTACCGGGTTGACATGGGACCCAGGTCGCCGGGGCCCAGCACCCACTTCCACCGCTCGATCTCGGAGTCCTTCTTCATCCTGTCGGGGGCCGTGCGGCTCTACGACGGAGATCGCTGGATCACAGCGCGGCCGGGTGACTTCCTGTACGTACCGGTGGGCGGGTTGCACGCGTTCAAGAACGACTCCGACGACCCGGCGTCCCTGCTGCTGCTCTTCGCCCCGGGCGCACCGCGCGAGGAGTATTTCGAGCAGGTCGCGGAGATGACCCGGCGTGGCGGCAAGGAGCTCGAGGAGTTCCGCATCCGCCACGACAGCTTCTTCGTGGACTGAAGTCACTCGGCGGGGTGGTCGCCCCCTGCGTCCCCGGCACCCCTGGCATCCCCGGCACCCCCGGCGCCCCCGGCATCCCTGGTGACCGTCTCCAGATGGGCCGACAGGTCGTCGACCATGCGGCCGAGGAGAAGGACGAGGTGCCGCCGATCCGCATCGGACCATCCGGACAGCGCATCGGCGAACCAGCCGTTGATGACCCGCAGATAGCGGTCGGCGAGCTTTTCGCCGGCCGCGGTGAGGGTGATCAGACGGGCCCGCTGGTCGTCGGGGTCGGCCACCCGTTCCACCAGGCCGCGCTGTTCCAGCCCGTGGATCTGGCGGGTGGCGTGCGGACCGGCGACCTGCATGCGCTGGGCGATCTCCCCGACCCGCAGGGGCCGGTCCGCCGCGTCGAGGATGACCAGGATCGTCACGGCGGGCCGCTCCAGGGTCACCCCGGCGGCCGCGGTGGCCCGTTCGAAGAGCTGCCCACGGCTCAGCGTGCCGCTGAGCCGGTTCATGACGGGCAGCAGTCCCCTCAGCCCCTCGTTGTCGTGCGGCACGCGGGCGCTCCTTTCGATAGTTACCTACGTTAGGTATATATTCATCTCAGCCAGGCAACGCCCCCTGGGGACGTTCGCCTTCAATAAAGATACCTAAGTTAGGTAATGGACGTCATGACCATGAGCGACGTACTGATCGTCGGCGCCGGACCCACCGGGCTGACCCTGGCCTGCGATCTCGCCCGGCGCGGTGTCAACTGCCGCATCGTCGAGGCCGCCGAGGGGCCCAGCACCGCCTCCCGCGCCAAGACCATCCAGCCGCGCGCACTGGAGATCGCCGACGACCTCGGCGTCATCGACCGCGTCCTGCAGTTGGGGGCCATCAACGTCCCGACCCGGCGCTACGACCGGGAGCGCGTGGTCACCGAAGCCGTGGAACTGGCCGTGGGCACGGCGGCCCCCGGCGTTCCGTACCCGCCGGTCTGGCTGTCACAGCCCCAACTGGAGTCCGTCCTGCGCGACCGCCTGACGGAACTCGGCGGCCAGGTGGAATGGGGCTCGGCCGTGAGCGACCTCAGCCAGGACGCCGACTCCGTCACCGCGACCGTACGGACGGCGGCCGGGCAGCGCGGGATTCGGGCGCGCTATGCCGTCGGCTGCGACGGGGGCCGCAGCATCGTCCGGCAGCGGATGGGGGCCGTCCTGCGGGGCACCTCGTACGCGGACCACCGCTGGTACCTCGGCGACGTACGCATCAACGGCCTCGACCGGCACTGCCAGCACCTCTGGGCCGGCCCCGAGCACGGAATCCTGTCCCTGTTCCCGCTGCCCAGCACCGACATCTGGCAGTTCCAGGCGTCCGTCCCCGCCGACGAGCGGGAGCCCGGCACGCCCACACTGGAGCTGTTCCGCCGCATCTTCGCCGAACGCGCGGGCCTGCCGGGCGTGGACCTCCAGGACGCGGGCTGGCGTTCGCTGTACCAGGTCAACGTATGCCTGGTCGACCGGTATCGCGTCGGCCGGGCCTTCGTCGCCGGGGACGCGGCGCATATCCACTCGCCCGCCGGCGGGCAGGGCATGAACACCGGTATCCAGGACGCCTACAACCTGGGCTGGAAACTCGCCGCCGTCCTCGGCGGCGCCGACGCCGCCCTGCTGGACACCTACGAACGAGAACGCCGCCCCGTCGCCCAGGCCGTCCTCGACGACAGCACCTCCCGCATGCACGCGATGCTGCGCGCCTTCGGCGACAGCGACGGTTCGACCGCGCTGCGCGGTCTCACCGACGACTTCACCACCGGGCTCACCATCGCGTACCCCACCAGCCCACTGACGACCCGACCGAGCGGCCCCCAGGCCGGCGACCGGGCGCCCGACGCGCCCTGCCGCGACGCCGCGACCGGCCGCGAACACCGCCTCTTCGACCTGCTGCGCGGCCCGCACTGGACGCTGCTGTCCTTCGGCCGCGGCCACAACACGGCCACCGCATGGGACGCGCCCGTCCCGCTGCGCGCCTATCGGGTGACCGACGACCCGACGGCGACCGGTCCCGACACGGTCATCGACACCGACGGCCAGGCCCACCGCATCTACGACATGCGCGAAGACGGACTCGTCCTCATCCGCCCGGACGGCTATATCGCCATGCGCACCGCCGCCCACCAAGGCGACGCGGCCCTACGCCACGCCACCGCGCTCGCGGCCCACCCGAACTGAAGCCGCTGACCGCAGTCTTCCCCTCCCGGCCGGACGGGCGGTTTCATGTACGGAACGCTGATCGACTGCGCTCAGCAGGCGCGAGGAGGTCCGAGGTTGTCCGCACTGTCCGGCCGCACCTTGTCCCATCCGGCCAAGTCCGCCCCGCTCAGATCCCGTATCACCAGATCCCGCACCACCAAGCGCCGCACCGCCGGTCCCCGCGCCGCCTGGTCCCCCCGCACCCGCCGCCGACTGGCCGCCGACGCCGCCCTGTTCGTCGTCGCCGCGGCCTTCGTACTCCCGCTGGCCTGGCTGATCCTGGCCTCCGTCGACGGCGAGGCGACCTTACGCGTCTCCGCCCCCGGCTCCCCCACGCTGGACAACTTCCAGGCGGTGTGGACGGACGAGATCACCTTCACACCGATGCTCAACAGCCTGCTGCTGTGCGGCGGGGCCACCATCCTGACCGTGGCGTGCGCGGCCCTGGCCGCCTATCCGCTGTCCCGGTTCCGCTCCCGTCTCGTACGTCCGTATCTGCTGACGATCCTGTTCAGCACCTGTCTGCCGATCACCGCGATCATGGTCCCGGTCTACGGCCTCTTCGTACAGGTCGACCTGATCGACACGATGTACGGAACGGCGCTGTTCCTGGCCGCCTCGCAACTCCCGTTCGCCATCTGGCTGATGAAGAACTTCATGGACGGCGTCCCGGTCATCCTCGAAGAGGCCGCGTGGACGGACGGCGCGTCCTGGCTGCAGAGCCTGGTGCGCGTCATCCTCCCCCTGATGGGACCGGGCATCACGGTCGTGATGATCTACAGCTTCATCATGATGTGGGGCAACTTCTTCGTCCCCTTCATGCTGCTGCTCACCCCGGACCAACTCCCGGCGTCGGTGTCCATCTTCACCTTCTTCGGCAACTACGGCCAGGTCGCCTACGGCCAGCTCGCCGCCTTCTCGATCCTCTACTCGACCCCCGTGATCCTGCTGTACGTGCTGATCGCCCGCCGGATGGGCGGCGGCTTCGCGCTGGGAGGCGCCGTCAAGGGCTGACCGAGGTTGACACTGATCAACCACGGCAATAGCTTTGCATTCAAAGA
Organism: Streptomyces sp. NPDC059679; assembly: GCF_042734105.1. Taxonomy (NCBI): domain Bacteria; kingdom Bacillati; phylum Actinomycetota; class Actinomycetes; order Kitasatosporales; family Streptomycetaceae; genus Streptomyces; species Streptomyces sp. NPDC059679. The sequence continues at coordinate 178,182 of NZ_JBHWES010000010.1, forward strand.
TGCTTTGCTTTCAAAGCAAACACGTCTGCGTGCAAGCTGCCCGACCGAACGGAGATTCGTCATGCCCCACTTCACCGTGCAGATCCGCGAGGAAGAACTCGACGGAAAGACCGAGCCGAAGCTCATCCGGGCGCTCACCGACGCGGTGGGCGTGGTGTACGGCGAGCGGTTGCGCTCCGTCGCGGTCGTCGATCTGTTCGGCGTGCCGCGCGGGCGCCATGGCATCGGCGGCGTGCCGACCGAGGAGAACGCCCCCGCCATCACGCTGAGCATGCGCGAAGGGGCGCTGAACCACCCGGAGTTCGAGAACGCCCCCGCGCGGCTGATCGCGTCGATCACCGATGCCGTCGTCGAGGTCTTCGGCGAGTCCGTCCGCAAGCAGGTGTCCGTGGGCATCGTCGGCGTGCCCGCGGGACGTTCCGGGGTGGGCGGCGAGGTGGTCTGAACTCAGCCGGCGGGCGCCCCAGGCAACCGGGCGTGGTCACCTGGCGGGCGTGGCCGGTGCCTCACATCCGTGGTGTCGGGCCGAGCGCTCCGCGAACGCCTTGAGCGCGGTGCGCTCGTACGTCAGGTCCGGCTTGCGGCGGGTGTCGTCCTCGGTGCCGTCCGCGCGGACCAGGAACAGCGCGTCCTCGGCGCCGTCCGGGCAGGAGGCGCTGGCCCAGTAGGCGCTCTGGCCCAGCCGGCCCGAGGGTGCGTCGCCGGGGGACGGGCCGTCCTGGCCCGGGCTGCCGGTGTACTCGGCGCGGACCTCCTCCGCGTACGGGCCGTAGTACGCGTCGAGGCGGTAGCGCGGCGAGCCGTCCCGCGCGCCGAGGGCGCAGGACTCGCGCGGCGCCCGGTCGCGGGCGGTCTCCCGGGCCGTGGACACCGCGGAGCGGGCGGCCGTCGGGACGCCGGCGCAGGTGCCGTCGGCGCCGAGCAGCGGCTCGTACTCGTCCTCGTTGACCGGCAGGCCCACCGTGCGGACCGGTTTGCCCAGGCCGGCGCCGCAGCCCCAGTGGTCGTTGGCCGCCTTGGCGGTGGCGGTCGCGGTGCGGACGAAGTCGGGGCGGACGGCGGGGTCGTCCAGCGTGACTCCGCCGAGCTTGGTCTCCACGGTGATCAGCAGGCTGGTGCCGCCCTTTGCGCATTCGAGCAGTACGGCGGCGGTCCCCTCGCCGTCCTCGTTGTCGTCCTGCCGCACATTGTCGGTGCCGAAGACCCCGGACCAGCCGTGGCCGAGGGGGACCGCGAGGGTGTCCCGCCCGGGTACGGGGGTGTACGTCCCGGCGATGCCGTACGTGGTGCGGGGCCGCGGGCCGGCCTCGATGCTCACCTTGACGCTGCCCTTGTCATCGGCCGTCACCTCGCACCGTACGGCGAGGGTGTTGGCCTGGTCCTCATCGCCCTTGGCCTTGGCCTTGGCGTCGAATGTGCCCGTGGTGCGGTTGTTCACGCTGATCTCGCCGTCGCCGAGCACCGCGCGGACCTCGTCCTTGGCCAGCACTCCGTCGCAGGCCGCGTCGAGCGCGCGGTCGTCGCTGCCGGCCATCCAGACGATCGTGCCCGCCAGCGCGGCCAGCGCCACCACGGCGGCCCCGAGGCCCCACGCGCGACGGCGGGTGAGCCTGCCACCGAGCCACCCCGAAGGGCTCTCGCCGTCCCGCTCGCCCTCCTGGCCGCCCTCCGGTTCGCCGGGCCGCTCGCCGCGTCGCAGTCTGCTCAGTGCCATTCCTCGACCTCCCCCAGCACCTTCGTATCGCGGCACCCCGCCGACTTCGGCCAGCCGTCCGGTGCGCTCAGATAGCGGTCAAGCGCCGTGCGCGCCGTACGGGAGAGCTTGGCGCGGTCCTTGGCGCCCAGGGTGGCGGTCGCGCCGTCCTCGATCAGGATCGAGGGGATCACCGAGACGCGGTGGTAGGTGTCCCGGCCGCCGCACACCGAGCGTGCCCACAGGGCGAGTTGGGGGTCCTCGACGTAGGAGGAGATCCGGTCCTCGCCCTGGGCGCCGTCGGTCCCACCGGCCTTGCCGTCGTCGCCCTTGCCGTCACCGGCCGGCTTTCCCTGGTTCTGGGACACTCCCCACCCCGGCACATGGCCCTCGCGCTCGTACGAGTCGTACGCGGTCCGGCCGAGGATGCCCGCCCAGCTGGCCGCCTCGACGCCGGTGACCTGCCAGTCCGCCGGGCGGCTGCCGTCGTTCTTCTCGGCCTCCGAGTCCCAGGTGCCCTGGCAGGCGTTCACCACCCGGGACTCCTGGAGGTCGCCGAGCGTGGTCCAGGCTCCGGGCATCACGCCGGGCAGCGAACGGGAGTTGATCCAGCCGCATTTACGCAGATCGCGGCCGGGCTCCTCGATGCGCTCGGACCGCCAGTCGCCGCTGTCGTCATGCGACTCGTAGGTGTCCAGCACCTCGGTCGGCGCCTTGAGCGGGGCGCTCCCGCAGCCCTGCGCCTCGGTGATGGCGTTCGCGACGTGGACGGCGGTGCGGAAGCCGGTGAGGGCGTCGGCCCGTTCGGCCCTGGTCCGCTCCTCGCGCTCGGCGGCGCTGTCGGCCTCGTGGTCGCCGTCGGTGACAAGTGCCGACACATACAGATCGGTCGTGGGCCGGACCCGGCCGCGCAGGCCGTCCACGCACTCGGTCACCAGCCAGGCGCCGCGCCTGCCGTACTGACCGGTGGTGCCGGGGGCCACATACGTGCCGTCGGTGTTGGCCGTACCCAGGAGATCTTCGGTCTCCATACCCTCGGGGACGTCGGAGACCAGCGCTTCGGCGTGGACGGTGACGCCGTATCCGTCGCCCCACGACAGCGCGCAGTGGAGCAGCGAGCGGCTTGTCCGGCCGGGTTCGAGCATCGTGCCGTGCTGGCTGAGCTCGCCCGCCCGGCCGTCGCGGACGAGCCGCTTCAGATCCGCGTACGGGAGGGTGCCGTCGCACGCCTTTCTCAGCTGGGCGCGGTTGGCCGTGAGATGGCCGCCGTCGCTGTCGCGGTTCACGACGACGAAGACCGCGACCAGCGCTATGACGAGTACCACCAGGGCCGTGTGGCGCAGCCACACGCGGGCCCACAACCGACGCATCCCGCCCCCGCTCCTTCGTCCCCCTTGATCAGGTGATCAGATAACCCCGTTGATCAAGCCGGGACAGTACCAGAGCCCGCGTCACGCGATGCAGGGGTCGTACGGGGGAGGTGTCGTGCGGAGCAGGTGTCAGAAGACCGACTCGGCTTCGTCCATACGGGCCACCGGAACCGTCTTGAGCTCGGTGACCGCCTCGGCGATCGGCACCATCTCGATGTCCGTGCCGCGCAGCGCGGTCATCATGCCGAAGTCGCCGCGGTGGGCGGCCTCGACGGCGTGCCAGCCGAAGCGGGTGGCCAGCACCCGGTCGTACGCGGTCGGGGTGCCGCCGCGCTGGACGTGGCCGAGGATGACCGGGCGGGCCTCCTTGCCCAGGCGTCGCTCCAGTTCAGCGGCGAGGCGGTTGCCGATGCCGGTGAACCGCTCGTGGCCGTACTGGTCGATCTCGCCCTTCTGGTACTCCATCGTGCCCTCGGCGGGGTGCGCGCCCTCGGCGACGCAGATCACCGCGAACTTCTTGCCGCGGGAGAAGCGCTCCTCGACCATCTTCACCAGCGCGTCGATCTCGAACGGCCGCTCCGGCAGGCAGATGCCGTGCGCGCCGCCCGCCATACCGGACTCCAGCGCGATCCAGCCCGCGTGGCGCCCCATGACCTCGACGACCATGACCCGCTGATGGGACTCGGCGGTGGTCTTGAGCCGGTCCATGGCCTCGGTGGCCACGCCGACGGCGGTGTCGAAACCGAAGGTGCGGTCGGTGGCGGAGATGTCGTTGTCGATGGTCTTGGGCACGCCGACGATGGGCAGCCCGGCGTCGGAGAGCATCCGGGCGGCGGTGAGGGTGCCCTCGCCGCCGATCGGGATCAGCACGTCGATGCCGTAGTCGCGGGCGTGGTCCTTGGAGGTCTCACACGCCTCGCGCAGCCGGGCCCGCTCCAGGCGGGAGGAGCCGAGGATGGTGCCGCCGCGGGCGAGGATGCCCGCCACGGCGTCCAGGTCGAGCTTGCGGTGGCGGCCGTCGAGCAGCCCCTTGAAGCCGTCTTCGAAGCCGATGACCTCGTCGCCATGGCCGGCCACGGCACGGTGGACGACCGAACGGATCACAGCGTTCAGGCCGGGGCAGTCGCCGCCTGCGGTGAGAACTCCGATGCGCATCGTGCTGTGTCTCCTGCTGCCTTCGGGTAGGTGTGAGCCAGTCCGATTGTTTCATGGGCCCGGTGGTGCTGTGTCCGTCTCTGTACCCGTACCTGAGGAGCGCCTTATCGATGCCCGCAGGTATTGTCAAGGGGACGGGGCCGCCGATACGGCCGTTTTTAGGGAAGTTTCGACGGAAGTTTCGACCGCACTTCAGGCCGGAGTGTCGACCATCAGATCGGAGTGCCAGGCGTGACGCGCAGCGTGTACGTGACCGGGATCGAGCGCGGCGACGGCCGCCAGGTCGTCGAGCTCGGGGTCATGGAGCTCCTGACCCGCCATGTCGACCGGGTCGGCGTCTTCCGCCCCCTGGTGCACGACAACCCCGACCGCCTCTTCGATCTGCTGCGGGCCCGCTACCGGCTGAGCCAGTCGCCCGAGTCCGTCTCCGGGATCACCTACGACGAGGCGTCCGCGCTCCAGGCCGAGCGGGGCACCGACGAGCTGGTGGCGCATTTGGTCGGCCGGTTCCACGAGGTGGCCCGCGAGTACGAGTACGTGCTGGTGCTGGGCAGCGACTACGCCGCGACCAGCCTCCCCGACGAGCTGGGTCTCAACGCGCGGCTGGCCAATGAGTTCGGCGCCTCGGTGATCACCGTGGTCAGCGGCAAGGATCAGAGCGTCGAGTCGCAGGGCGCCGAGGCGCACAACGCGTACCGCGCCTATGAGGCGCAGGGCTGCGATGTCGTCGCCGTCGTGGTGAACCGGGTGGCGCCCGGCGACCGGGACGCCGTGGCCGAGCGGCTGCGGGACAAGCTCCCCGTCCCCTGCTACGCGCTGCCCGAGGACTCCTCGCTGTCCGCGCCGACCGTCTCCCAGGTGGTGCGCACCCTGGGCGCCGAGGTGCTGCTCGGCGACCACGCGGGGCTGTCCCGGGACGTACGGGGCTTCGTCTTCGGCGGCGCCATGCTGCCCAGCTTTCTGCCCGCGCTGACCGAGGGCTGTCTGGTGGTGACCCCCGGCGACCGCGCCGACCTGATCATCGGGGCGCTGGCCGCGCACAGCGCGGGCGCCCCGCCGATCGCCGGGGTGCTGCTCACCCTGGACGAGCGGCCGGGGGAGGACATCCTGGCGCTGGCCTCCCGGCTGGCCCCGGGCACCCCGGTGGCGGCCGTGGCGGGCGGCAGCTTCCCGACCGCGGCCGAGCTGTTCGCACTGGAGGGGAAACTGACCGCGGGCGCGCCGCGTAAGGCCGAGACCGCGCTCGGCCTCTTCGAGCGGCATGTGGACACCGCCGAGCTGACCAACCGGATCTCGGTCGCCCGCTCCGGCCGGGTCACCCCGATGATGTTCGAGCACGAGCTGATCGAGCGCTCCCGCGCGGGCCGCCGCCGGGTCGTGCTCCCCGAGGGCACCGAGGAGCGGGTGCTGCGCGCCGCCGATGTGCTGCTGCGCCGCGATGTGTGCGACCTCACACTGCTGGGCGAGGAGGACGCGGTCCGCAAGCGCGCCGCCGAGCTGGGCATCCAGCTCGCGGACGCGCAGATCATCGATCCGCAGACCTCGCCGCTGCGCGATCGCTTCGCCGAGCTGTACGCGCGGCTGCGCGCCCATAAGGGCGTCTCGTACGAGCTGGCCTACGACGTGGTCGCCGACGTCTCGTACTTCGGCACGCTGATGGTGCAGGAGGGCCTGGCCGACGGCATGGTCTCCGGGGCGGTGCACTCCACCGCCGCCACCATCCGGCCCGCCTTCGAGATCATCAAGACCGCGCCGGACGCCCAGATCGTCTCCTCGGTCTTCTTCATGTGCCTGGCGGACCGGGTGCTGGTGTACGGCGACTGCGCGGTCAACCCGGATCCGAACGCCGAGCAGCTGGCGGACATCGCCATCCAGTCGGCGACGACGGCCGCCCAGTTCGGCGTGGAGCCGCGGATCGCGATGCTCTCGTACTCCACCGGCACCTCCGGCTCCGGCGCGGATGTCGACAAGGTGCGCAAGGCGACCGAGCTGGTCCGTGAGCGCCGCCCGGACCTGCTGGTCGAGGGCCCGATCCAGTACGACGCCGCGGTGGACGCCGCGGTCGCGGCGACCAAGCTGCCGGACTCCGAGGTGGCGGGCAAGGCCACGGTCCTGATCTTCCCGGACCTGAACACCGGCAACAACACCTACAAGGCGGTGCAGCGCTCGGCGGGCGCGGTCGCGGTCGGCCCGGTGCTCCAGGGGCTGCGCAAGCCGGTGAACGACCTGTCCCGCGGGGCGCTGGTCCAGGACATCGTCAACACCGTCTCGATCACCGCCGTCCAGGCCCAGACGCCTACCCCCGTCTCCCCCGTACAGAAAGCACCCACCGCGTGAACGGCTCCCGAGTCCTCGTCCTCAACTCCGGCTCCTCGTCGGTCAAATACCAGCTGCTCGACATGGCCGACGGCTCCCGGCTCGCCTCCGGCATCGTGGAGCGGATCGGGGAGGGCCCCGTCGCCGACCACTCGGCCGCCCTCAAGCAGGTCGCCGAAGAACTGGCCGCGCAGGGCCTGGGCCTGGACTCGCCCCAACTGGCGGCGGTCGGCCACCGGGTGGTGCACGGCGGTACCCGGTTCACCGAGCCGACCCTGATCACCGACGAGGTGGTCGAGGAGATCGAGAAGCTGGTGCCGCTGGCCCCGCTGCACAACCCGGCCAACGTCACCGGGATCAAGGTGGCCCGCGCACTGCGCCCGGATCTGCCGCAGGTCGCGGTCTTCGACACCGCGTTCCACGCCACGATGCCGGAGGAGGCCGCACGCTACGCCATCGAGCAGGAGACCGCCGACCGGTACGGGGTGCGGCGCTACGGCTTCCACGGCACCTCCCACGCGTATGTCTCCCGGGCCACCGCCGCGCTGCTTGGCCGGGACCTCTCCGAGGTCAACACGATCGTGCTGCACCTGGGCAACGGCGCCAGCGCCTCCGCGGTGCGCGGCGGGGTGTGCGTGGACACCTCGATGGGGCTGACCCCGTTGGAGGGCCTGGTCATGGGTACCCGTTCGGGCGATCTGGACCCGGCGGCGATCTTCCATCTGGCCCGGGTCGGCGGGATGTCGGTCGACGAGATCGACACCCTGCTGAACAAGCGCAGCGGTCTGCTCGGCCTGTGCGGGGACAACGACATGCGTGAGATCGGCCGCCGGATGGGCGAGGGCGACCCGGCGGCTCAGCTCGCCTTCGACGTCTACGTCCACCGGCTGCGGAAGTATGTGGGCGCGTACACCGCGGTGCTGGGGCGGGTGGACGCCATCGCCTTCACCGCGGGCGTCGGGGAGAACTCCGCGGCGGTGCGGGAGGCGGCGATGCGCGGCCTTCCCGCGTTCGGCATCGAGGTGGACGCGGTGCGCAACGCGGTGCGCGGCGCCTCGGCGCGGCTGATCTCCACGGAGGCCAGCCGGGTCGCGGTGGCCGTCGTGCCCACCGACGAGGAGCTGGAGATCGCCAGCCAGACCTTCGAGCTGGTCGCTGCTTAGCCGCTGCTGGGTCGCCACCTGGTCGCTGCTTGGTTTCCGACTGATCTCCGGCCGTTCGGCGGCTCTTGCCCCGGCATTGCGCCGCTGTCCATAGCGTAAATATTCCGCTCCGAAACAAACGGATAGGATCCGTCTCATGCGCCGTTCCAAAATCGTCTGCACTCTGGGCCCCGCCGTCGACTCCTACGACCAGCTGAAGTCGCTGATCGAGGCCGGGATGAACGTGGCCCGATTCAATATGAGCCACGGGAGCCACACGGAGCACGAGGAGCGGTACCACCGCGTCCGCAAGGCCTCCGAGGAGACCGGGCGCGCGGTCGGCGTGCTCGCCGACCTCCAGGGCCCCAAGATCCGGCTGGAGACCTTCGCCGACGGCCCGGTGGAGCTGGTTCGCGGTGACGAGTTCACCATCACCACCGAGGACGTACCGGGCGACCGGACGATCTGCGGCACCACGTACAAGGGCCTGCCGGGCGACGTCTCCAAGGGCGACCAGGTCCTGATCAACGACGGCAATGTCGAGCTGCGGGTCACCGCGGTCGACGGCCCGCGGGTCAAGACGATCGTCATCGAGGGCGGTGTGATCTCCGACCACAAGGGGATCAACCTGCCGGGCGCGGCGGTCAATGTGCCCGCGCTGTCCGAGAAGGACATCGTGGACCTGAAGTTCGCCCTGGCGATGGGGTGCGACATGGTCGCGCTGTCCTTCGTCCGGGACGCCGGCGACGTCCGCGATGTGCACCGCGTCATGGACGAGGTGGGGCACCGGGTGCCGGTGATCGCCAAGGTCGAGAAGCCGCAGGCGGTCGCCAACATGGAGGAGGTCGTCGCGGCCTTCGACGGCGTCATGGTGGCCCGCGGCGACCTGGCCGTCGAGTATCCGCTCGAGAAGGTCCCGATGGTGCAGAAGCGCCTGATCGAGCTGTGCCGGCGGAACGCCAAGCCGGTGATCGTCGCGACCCAGATGATGGAGTCGATGATCACCAACTCGCGGCCGACCCGCGCCGAGGCGTCCGACGTCGCCAACGCGATCCTGGACGGCGCCGACGCGGTCATGCTCTCCGCGGAGTCCTCCGTCGGCGCGTATCCGCTGGAGACGGTCAAGACGATGTCCCGCATCGTCCAGGCCGCCGAGCAGGAACTGCTCTCGCGCGGTCTGCAGCCGCTGGTCCCCGGCAAGAAGCCGCGTACGCAGGGCGGCTCGGTCGCCCGCGCGGCCTGTGAGATCGCCGACTTCCTGGGCGCCCAGTCGCTGGTGGCCTTCACCCAGTCCGGCGACACCGCCCGCCGGCTGTCCCGCTACCGCGCCCAGCAGCCGATCCTGGCCTTCACCACCGATGTGGCCACCCGCAACCAGCTGACGCTCAGCTGGGGCGTGGAGTCGTTCGTGGTGCCGTACGTGGAGCACACCGACGCGATGGTGGACCTCGTCGACGCCGAGCTGTCGAAGCTGGGCCGCTACAACGAGGGCGACACCATGATCATGACCGCCGGTTCGCCCCCCGGCGTCCCCGGCACCACCAACATGGTCCGCGTGCACCACCTGGGCGGCGAGAGCAAGTAGCCCCGCCGCCGAGCGGGCGAACGAGCCCCTGAGCGGACGGCTGACGCGCCGGTGGGCACCACCCCGGGCTGGGGTGGTGCCCACCGACGTTCGCCCTCCCAAGGGAGGGCCTTGCGGCTCCCGAACGGGTCTGCGTTCCGGGGTTAATCCCCCGTCTTGTAGATATGCATGCCGGGGATGGCCAGGTCGCCGCCGAACTGCCCGGCCTGGGTGACCGTCACATCGGTGAAGAACACCTCGGGGAGGTTGATCGGCGGCGGGGTCTTGGGGCTGAAGGTGATCGGGACGATCCCCAGCAGGTTGCCCGACAGCTCCTCGGTGTACATGGTGATCGGGCCGTTGCTGAAGGTCGAGGTGGAGCCCTCGCGCGCGGCCACGTGGGTGGTCGTACCGCCGGCCCCGACCGTCAGCTGGTGCAGATCCTTGATGTCCACGCCGGAGGCGGTGAACTTGAGGACCTTCTTGACCTGCCCGCTGTACGTCTTGACCTCGACGATGCCCTTGTAGTCGAGACCGTGCAGGGTCAGCAGGGTGCTCTTGAGCGTCCAGGGCTTGTCGGGCAGCAGGCTGGAGGTCGGCTCGGTCTCGGCGTTCTCGTACGCCTCGGCGTCGTACGTGGGGCAGGGGAACGGCTCCTTGCCGTCCTTGTCACGGTCCCCGGCCTTGGAGGAGGACGAGGAGGAGGGGCCGGGCGACGGAGTCTTGTCGGCCTTGTCCTCGGCGTCCTTGTCCTTGGCCGCGTCCGTGGCCTTGTCGACCGTGTCCCCGGCCTTGTCGACCGTGTCCTTGGCCGTGTCCCCGGCCTTGTCGGCCGCGTCCTTGGCAGGGTCGGTCGTCTTGTCCGGCGAGCCGGTCGCGGAGGACGACGGGGTCGGCGTGGCGCTCGGCTCGGCCGTCTCGTCCTTGTCGCCCCCGGTGAAGATGTCCTTGAGCGCGTCCCCGAGGCCCAGCGGGTCCAGTGGGTTCTTGCTCTTGGACTCGGACGGGCTCGGCGAAGGGGACTCCTCCGGCGTCGAGTCGTCCGTCTTGCTGCCGGAGGAGCCGGAGTCGGCGGAGGACGTGGCCGAGGGCGTCGGCGTGGCGGAGGGCTTGGAGCCCTCGTCCGCGCTCTTGTCCTCGGAGCTCTTGTCCTGGCTCTTCGAGCCCTTGGCCCCGCTCTTGTCGTCGGAGTCCTTGGAGTCCTTGGAGTCCTTCGACTCGCCCGCCGCGTCGGTGCTCTTGTGGTCCTTGGCGTCGTCCTTGTCCGCCTCGTCGGGCTGGGTGACGCACGGTCCGGGCTTGTAGCGGTCCTCGGCCCTGGAGGTCGCCTGGGCGAGCTGCGGGGTCAGCCCCATGCCCATCAGTACGGCCGTCGGCATGGCGGCGAGCGCTATCGCCTTGCCGGCGGGCACCTGAAGGCGGGTGAGCATCGACTTCTTGGGGGCCGCATGCCGCGGCCCCGTTCTCGCCCGGCGTGGATTCGTGACGCTCGCACCCTCCGACTGCTCTTGTTCACCCCGCACGGTGCCTCCCATCCCTGGATTCCTGGTCCCGCGCGGCCCCCGCGACGGCCGGCTCCGGCTCGCCGCCGCCCGCGCCGTCCCCAGCGTCCGCGTCGTCCACACCGTCCGCGCCGTCCATGGGCGCGGGCCCCGCGTCCTGCGCGGGCTGCTCGGTGGGCGTCTCACCCGGCGCCCAGGCGACGCTCATCCCGCCGCCGAACAGGGCGAGCAGGAAGCCCACCACGAGGCCCCCGAAGTTGGCCACAGGGATCGAGACCAGACCGAGCAGGATGGTGGCGACTCCCGCGAAGACCCGCACGACGGGCTGGAACCACATGGTCAGGCCCAGCACTATCAGCAGGACTCCGATGATCAGCGCGCCGGACCCCGTGGTGGTCGACATCCGGACGGTCATCTGACCCAAGGTGATGTTGGCATACGGCAGGTACCCGATCGGCAGCCCGGCCAGCATGGTCAAGAGCCCTGCCCAGAACGGGCGCTGCCAGCGCCAATGCCTGAAAGCCAGGCGCAGACGGCTGATACGGTCACGCGCCCCCGGCGACTCGGCACTCAATGAAAACAGCTCCCTGGGGCCGGCGATCTGGACGATCGCAAGTGTTCTGATGCGGTACTGATGGACGCGGTGCTGATGCTCCGACACCGCTGAGCGATGCCGGGTGAGGGGCGGCTGACACGGCCCCCCACCCGCTCAACGGGTCAGAAGCACTCCTTGCCCTTGCCGCTGCCCTTGTAGATCTTCATGGAAAGGCCGGGGAGCTTGAACGTGCCCGCGTTGGTCGCCCATGCGGTCTGCTCGACATCGGTCAGCTTCGCCGTGTCGGCTTCCTGACCGAAGGAACCGGGGTCCTTCTTGTTCGAGTCGTTCGTCGGGCCCTTGGACGTGTCGCCGGCCGCCACGCCGATGTTGATGTTGCCGAACACCGCGTCAGCCTTGAGCTGGTCGAGGTCGATGAAGAGGTTCTTCGCCTCCACCTTCTTGCCGTCGCCGCCGGCCTCCAGCCTCAGCGTGACATCGCCGAAGAGCGGGACCGGGACCACCACGGACTGGCACAGGCTTTCGATCTTGGCGTTCTTGAACGCCGACACGGCGACGGGAATCTTCTTGCCCCCGTGCTGGGTGTCAAGCGTGCCGTACTGAACAAAGCCCCTGCCGTCGAGCTCCTTCACCTTCACCTTGAACTGCTGGCCGGACACGCTGAACGAGGCCGCGAGCGCACCCTGCGCGACGGCCACACCGATCGCCGCCGTGGCAGCGACGCTCGGCACCATGACAACGGCGAACCGCTTCCATCTGGTCCCGCCACGAGCCTGGGACTCCATGACTTTCCTCCTTCTCGGACGTACATCTCCGGCTGGGGCCGAGGCCCGAGCCTGGGATGGGAGAAGTGCTACGTCCTCGGGAAGGAGAGCGCCCACGTCTCACAGGCGCGAACCGCACCCGAAACACCGGCGATCACCCCCGAGCGACAACCACTGGCCACGCCTTCGCGCAACCTCCTGGACAGGCCCTGCCGGTCAGCAGAGACCCCCCTGTCCACGGCCGACGCCACTGCCGCCGGCCTACCCGGTGGGGACCCATCGCACCGACCGCACCGACCGGATGCCGGGCTGCGGGAAACGGGACCGAGCTTGGCCGATCGTGGTGCATTTACGGGCAGGTGCACAAGGGGTTCGTTACTAGCGAGTAACGGGCGGATAACCGTGCTGCGGCAGACTGGTAGAGGCCGAGCACTCTCGGTCGCCGTCACATGCCCGAAAAGAGGGGGAGATTCACACCATGCCCGGACAAAAACCTGACGCACACTTACCGTCAGTTACAGCGACCGCGTTTACCAAGTTTTGGTAAAGCGCGGCCGCTTATTTGTTTGAGGTGACAACGGTCAGAACAGCACGCGCGCCAACGCGCCCCGCGCCGAGACGACCCGGGGATCGTCCGCGCCGATCACCTCGAAGAGCCCCAGCAGATGGAGCCTTGCCGCCTCCCGGTCCTCCCCCACCGTGCGCCGCACGGTCTCCACCAACCGCCCGAAGGCGTCCTCCACATGACCCCCCACCAGGTCCAGGTCCGCCGCCGCGATCTGCGCCGCCGGGTCCGCGGGATTGTCGGCCGCCGCCTTGCGCACCTGCTGCGCGTCCGTCCCCTCCACCCGGCTCAGCAACTCGGCCTGCGCCAGGCCCAGCTTCGCCTCGGTGTTGCCCGGGTCGTCCGCCAGCACGTTCTTGTACGCCTGCACCGCGCCGCCCAGATCGCCGGCGTCCAGCGCCTCGTGAGCCGCCGCGAGCGCACCGTCGTACGGGGTCGCGGGCTGCTGCGCGACCGCCTCGGCGCCGTCGTCACCCTCGTCCTGCACCGGGACGCCCACAATGCCGAACTGCTGCTCCGCCGCCTGGATCAGCTGGTCGAGCACCTGCCGGATCTGCGCCTCGGGCGCGGCGCCCTGGAAGAGCGGCACCGGCTGACCGGCGACCACCGCGAACACGGCGGGGATGCCCTGCACCCCGAACTGCTGGAAGAGCATCTGGTTGGCGTCCACGTCGATCTTCGCCAGGACGAAGCGGCCCGCGTACTCCCTCGTCAGCCGCTCGAGGATCGGGCTGAGCTGCTTGCACGGCTCGCACCACTCGGCCCAGAAGTCGATGACGACCGGTACTTCGGTGGAGCGCTGCAGGACATCCTGCTGGAAACCCGCCTCGTCGACGTCGAAGACCAGACGGGTGGGGGCGGCGCCGCCGCCCGTGCGGGCCGCCTCGGCCCGCGCCTTCTCCGCCTTCTGCTTCGCTTCTCCGGCCGCCTTCACCGCGGCGAGGTCGACCACTCCACTCATGGACATGTTCCGTGGCTGCATGGTCCTATCCTCCCCTCTTCCCGCGGTGAATGGAAAAGCGCACCCTTACGCTACGACTCGTAGCGTAACTGGAAGCGCCCTCGGAGATCCAGGGGGTCAAAGTGGACGTACGGGTAAGGTCACGGACATGAGCCCGCCAGCACGGCGCACCGGCCGCCCCCGCAGCGCCGAGGCCGACCGCGCGATTCTCGGCGCGACGCGGGCCGCCTTGGTCGAGCTCGGCTGGTCCAAGCTGACGATGGGCGATGTGGCGGCCCGGGCGGGCGTGGCCAAGACCACGCTCTACCGCCGCTGGACGAACAAGAGCGAGCTGGTCGTGGACGCGGTCGCGGCCCTCCTCGACGAACAGCTGGAACTGCCTGATCTGGGGTCGCTGCGCGCCGATGTGGAAGAGACGGTGCTCCGGTTCGCCGCACTGCTGACCCGCCCGGAGGCCGGGACCTCGCTGATGGCCGTGGTCGCCGAGGCCACCCGCGACGAGGCGCTACGGGAGCGGATCCGCACCACGATCGTCAACCGGCAGAAGCGGCTGGTGCTGCTCGGCCGCGAGCGCGCCCAGGCCCGCGGCGAACTGCCGCGGGAGACCGACCCCGCCGCGGCGGCCCGCACCGCGGACATGATCTTCGATGTGATCGCGGGAGCGGTGATGCACCGGACGCTGGTGAGCGCCGACCCCGTCGACGCGCCCTGGGCACGCGACTTCGCGGAGGTGCTGCTCTGCGGCTTCCCGGCGGTGACGGGAGGGGACGAGGCGGGGCCGGCTCAAAGGCCGGCCACCGCTCAGAAGCCCGCCGGCTCCGTATAGCTGCCCCACTCCTCGCGCAGCGCGCCGCAGATCTCGCCGAGGGTCGCCTCCGCCCGGACCGCCTCCAGCATCGGCTCGATCATGTTCGAGCCGTCGCGGGCGGCGACCAGCAGCTCCTTCAGGGCGGCGGCCACCCGTGCGTCGTCGCGGGCCTCCTTACGGGCCGCGAGCACCCGCACCTGCTCGCGCTCGACCTCATGGCCGACCCGCAGGATCTCCAGATCGCCCGTGACCGAACCCTCATGGCAGTTGACGCCGACGACCTTCTTGTCGCCCTTCTCCAGCGCCCGCTGGTACTGGAAGGCCGATTCGGCGATCTCGCCGGTGAACCAGCCGTCCTCGATGCCCCGCAGAATGCCCGAGGTCATCAGCCCGATGGGGTGCCGTCCGTCCGGCACCGCCCGGCGGCCGCGCTCCTTGATCCGCTCGAAGATCTTCTCGGCGTCGGCCTCGATACGGTCGGTCAGCGCCTCGATGTACCAGGAACCGCCCAGCGGGTCGGCGACATTGAGGAGGCCGGTCTCCTCCATCAGCACCTGCTGGGTGCGCAGCGCGATCTCGGCGGCCTGCTCGCTGGGCAGCGCGAGCGTCTCGTCCAGGGCGTTGGTGTGCAGCGAGTTGGTGCCGCCGAGCACCGCGGACAGCGCCTCCACCGCCGTGCGCACGACGTTGTTGTACGGCTGCTGCGCGGTCAGCGAGACCCCGGCCGTCTGGGTGTGGAAGCGCAGCCACTGCGCCTTCTCGGTCTTCGCCCCGTACACGTCGCGCATCCAGCGGGCCCAGATCCGGCGGGCCGCGCGGAACTTGGCGATCTCCTCGAAGAACTCGATATGCGCGTCGAAGAAGAAGGACAGGCCGCCTGCGAAGGTGTCGATGTCGAGCCCGCGGGAGAGCCCCAGCTCGACGTACCCGAAGCCGTCGGCGAGGGTGTACGCGAGCTCCTGCGCGGCCGTGGCCCCGGCCTCGCGGATGTGGTAGCCGGAGACCGACAGCGGCTTGTACGCGGGGATGGAGCACACACAGTGCTCCATCAGGTCGCCGATCAGCCGCAGCTGCGGCTCGGGCTGGAACAGCCACTCCTTCTGCGCGATGTACTCCTTGAAGATGTCCGTCTGGAGCGTGCCGTTCAGTACGGAGGGGTCGACGCCCTGACGCTCGGCGGCGACCAGGTACATACAGAAGACGGGGACGGCGGGGCCGCTGATCGTCATCGAGGTGGTGACATCGCCGAGCGGGATGCCCTTGAACAGGACCTCCATATCGGCGGCGGAGTCGATGGCGACCCCGCAGTGGCCGACCTCGCCCAGCGAGCGCGGGTCGTCGGAGTCGCGGCCCATCAGCGTCGGCATGTCGAAGGCGACCGACAGGCCGCCGCCGCCCGCCTCGAGGATCATCTTGTAGCGCTCGTTGGTCTGCCCGGCGTTCCCGAAGCCGGCGAACTGGCGGATGGTCCAGGCGCGGCCCCGGTAGCCGGTGGAGTACAGACCGCGGGTGAAGGGGAACTCGCCGGGCCAGCCGATGCGGTCGAATCCCGCGACGCGGTCGCCGGGGGCGGGCCCGTAGACCGGGTCGACGGGGTCCCCGGACAGCGTCGTACGCGTCCAATCCCTCGGGGGCTGCGCCCCCGAACCCCCGATGGCCTCGCGCTTGCGGGCCGCGTCGTACCGGGCCTGCCAGCGTCGGCGGCCCGCCTCAATGCCTTCCGCGTCCATGACGTCAAATTTACTTGGACATCCTAGTAAATGTCGACGCGAAACGGGCCCCACCGGTCCGTTCGAGGGACAGCAGGCGGGGCCCGGTCAGCTGCGATCAGGCCTTGGCGGGCTCCGGCTCGGCGCCGCTGACCAGCGGCTCGATCTCCGCCACGACCTTGCGCTCGACGAAGAACACCGCCGTGGGGACGGTGCCCGCGAGCAGCACCCAGGCCAGCTTGCCGAACGGCCACTTCGCCTTGGAGCCCAGGTCGAAGGCGAAGACCAGGTAGAGGACGTACAACCAGCCGTGTGCGATACCGACGACGCTGACGAAGCCGGACGCGCCGTCCACGTCCAGCAGATACTTGGCGATCACACCGATCGTGAGCAGGATCAGCAGGACGCCCGTGACATAGGCCATGGTCCGGTAGCGCGTCAATACGCTTCGCTTCATGACGTCGAGCGTAACCGTCCGTTCCGGGGCGATCTTCGCCACCCCCCGCCGGTCCTACTCCTCGTCGAAGTCGCCCGCCGAGACCCGCAGGGGCCGCAGCATCTCGAAGATGTTCGAGCAGTCCGCGGCGTCGTACGTCCCGAGGCCGAAGTCCATCGCCATCAGATCGCGGGTGGCCGCCTCGACCACCTCGCGGCCCCGGTCGGTGATCGAGGCGAGCGTCCCGCGGCCGTCGTTCGGGTTCGGCCGCTTGTCCACCAGACCGGACTTGACCAGCCGGTCCACCGTGTTGGTCACCGAGGTCGGGTGGACCATCAGCCGCTCGCCGATCTTGGACATGGGCAGCTCACCGGCCTGGGAGAAGGTGAGCAGAACCAGCGCCTCATAGCGGGCGAAGGTCAGTCCGTACGGCTTGACCACCGCGTCGACCTGGCCCAGCAGAATCTGCTGAGCCCGCATGATCGAGGTGATCGCGGCCATCGACGGCACGGACCCCCACCGTCGCTTCCACAGTTCGTCTGCGCGGGCGATGGGGTCGAAGGAAAGGCTGAGCGGCTTGGACACGCTACCGACCCTACCGGCCAGTCATATCGTGGTCAGCTCAGTCTCACCCTTCGGGCGGACGAGCCCGGAGCCGCCCCTCACCCCGTGTTGCCGGCGGCCCCCGGCCGTGCGGTACCGCGCCGCACCAGCGCCACCGCGAGCAGTGAGCACACCGTGCCGCACACCCCCGCCCCGGTCACCACCAGGTACACCGGCGCGGCCTCGGCGACCGCGCCCGCCACCGCCATGCCCAGGCCCTGCGCGGTCATCAGCACCGCCGTCAGCAGCGTCATCGCCCGCCCCCGCAGCTCCTCCGGTACGGCCGCCATGAACCACTGGTCGAGGCCGAGGCTGTACGCCATACCGCAGCCCGTCGCCACCTGGAGCGCCAGCGCCCAGCCGAACGAGGGCTCGAAGACGTACCCCAGCGAGGGCAGCATGCACACCACCGCCACCACGAGCGTCAGCCGCGCCCGCCCCGCCGGGCCGAGCAGCGTGCCCGCCAGGGTCTCGCTGACGATCGCGCCGATCGGCATCCCGCACATCAGCAGCCCGAGCCCGGTCGAGCCGAGGCCGAGCCCGTCCGAGTACGGGGTCATCAGCGCCTCCGACATCACCACGAACGTCGGCGGCACGCAGTACAGCAGGAACAGGGCCCGGATCCGCGCGACGGCGAACAGCTGCTTCATGCCATGCAGCGAATCGCCGAGCAGCGCACCCCGCCGGCCGCCCGTACGGGCCGGGCGGCGCCGGGTGCCCAGGCGCAGCACCAGCGCCGACGCCACGAACGACGCCGCCGTGATCGCGAGCACGGCCCGCGGAGAGACCGCGGCCAGCAGCAGCCCGCCCGCGGCGAACCCGACGAGCTGCGCGCCCTGTGCGGTCAGCCGGATCACGGAGCGGCCCAGTACGAACAGATCGCCCTCCCCCAGGATGTCGCCGAGCGTCGCCGCGCGCGTCCCGCTGAACACCGGGGAGACCGCGGCGGGGATGCAGCGCAGCACCAGCAGCAACCCGACCGGCATGCCCGGCACCACCATCACGGCGACGCAGCCGGCGCTGATCAGATCGCATACGACCAGCACCCGGCGGGCGGGGTAGCGGTCGGCCACGGCGGACAGCAGGGTGCCACCGATGACGTACGGAAACAGGGCGAAAGCGAAGGCCAGGGCGCTGAGCAGCGGCGAGCCGGTGACCCGGTAGACCAGGACGGACAGCGCGATACCGCAGATGACCTCGCCGAGCATGGAGAGCAGATGCGCGAGGAACACGGCCCGGAACTCGCGCACCGCGAAGACGGCCGAGTAGCCGGCACCGCCCGGGCGGGGTTCCGGGGGGACAGGACCGACCGCGCCTGCGTCAGGGCGCGTCGGGATGGGGTCCGTCGTCCCGGACCCGGAAGGGGTTGGCATGGCGGCAGCGTGCCTGGTGCGGCCCGGGGCCTCTAGTGTTTCGCCCCGAGCCGAATCTTCACCGGGGGACGCATGCCACTACACATGAGCTTCGGTCGCGACGACTTACTACGTTGCCGGTTCGCGATCTCACCGCTGTGCCAGACACACGAGGCGGTGCGGACCCTGCTGCGCTCCGAGCGGCACGGCTACCACCTGCCGTGGCTGCGCCGGGTCCGCTCGGCCGTGGCCGGGCTCGACCTCTCCCCGCTCGCCCTGTTCATCCCCATCCGCGGCTACACGCCGGACTTTCTGGGTCCGCCGCCGGCGGTGCCGTATCCCTCGTTCGAGGAGGAGCTGGCGCGGCTGCGGGCGACCGAGCCGGAGGCGGCCCGTCGGGAGATGGCCCTTTCCCTGGCCAGCACGCCGGGGGCCACAGAGTCCGCGGCCGGGCGCTCGGTGCTGGCGGACCCCGCGCGGGCGGTGCGGCGGCTCGCGGATCTGACCGAGCAGGTCTGGCACGCGGTGCTCGAACCGGACTGGCCCCGGGTTCGCGACCTGTTGGAGGCCGATGTGGCCTATCGGGCCCGGCAGCTGGCAGACGGCGGCCTCGAGCGGCTCTTCGCCGATCTGCGCCCAGCGCTGTCCTGGGCCGACGGGCGGCTCACGGTCCGCACCCGCGCCGGGGGCCCGGAGGTGCAGGAGCTCGACGGCCGGGGCCTGCTGCTGATGCCGAGCGTCTTCGTCTGGCCGGACGTGGTGAGCGGTTTCGTGCCGCCCTGGCAGCCGACGGTGATCTATCCGGCGCGCGGGGTGGGCGGGCTCTGGCAGGAGCGGACGGAGGGCGCGGCTGACGCGCTCGTACGGCTCCTCGGTGCCAACCGCGCGGCCATCCTCGGCGCCCTGGAGGACCCCGCCGCCACGACGGCGCTGGCCCAGCGGCTCGGCCTGGCGCCGTCGTCGGTCTCGGCGCACCTCGGGGTGTTGCGCGCGGCCGGTCTGCTGACCTCGCGCCGCGACGGCCACCGGGTGCTGTACGAGCGCACACCGCTGGGCATCGCCCTGCTGGGCGGGAACGCCGGCTGATGCCCCTTACGCGGACAGATGCCGCTCGACCGTCTCAACCTTCGAGGTCAGCCCGTCGGTGACACCCGGGCGGATGTCGGCCTTGAGGACCACGGACACCCGCGGCGCCCGCGCCTCGACGGCCGCGACCGCCCGCTTGACGACGTCCATGACCTCGTCCCACTCGCCCTCGATGGACGTGAACATCGCGTCCGTACGGCTCGGCAGGCCCGATTCGCGCACCACCCGCACCGCGTCCGCGACGTACTCCCCCACGTCCTCGCCGACGCCCAGCGGCGTCACGGAGAAGGCGACGATCATGCGTTGACCACGCCCTCACGGCGCGCCCGGTCGGCGATCACGCTGGCCTCGGCCTCCCGCTTGAGCTTGCGCTCGGCGAAGAAACCGCCGGTCGGGAGGATGGAGAGGACGAAGTAGAGCGCGGCGGTCTTGCGGTCCCACTGGGCACGCTTCCAGGCGTCCAGCCAGAAGACCAGATACAGGATGAACAGGATGCCGTGCACCATGCCCATCACCGGGACCGCGTTGAAGTCGGTCGTGCGCTTGAGCACCGAGCAGACGAGCAGCAGGAGGAAGGAGACGGCCTCGGGCGCGGAGACCAGGCGGAGCCGCCGCAGTGCGGTGGCGGTCTTGAAGTCCACGGGAGCAGCACCTTTAGGGAGAGGACGACGAGAGAACACGGAGCAGAGCTTGTGAAGTCATGCACAAGCTCCCCTCGCATTGTCGCAGCCTCGTAACCGATCACCGCGCCGGGGTCCGGCTGTCCCTGTTCCGCGCCGTTCGGTCCCGATAACGTCGGATCCGTGGCTCAGTTTCGGCTCCAGGGGAGCAAGGTGCTCGCCGTCGACATGACCGGCGATTCGGTGAAGGCCAAGAACGGCTCGATGGTCGCGTACGAGGGGGAGATGACCTTCAAGAAGAAAACCGGCGGCGGGGAGGGGCTGCGCGGGATGGTGACCCGGCGGCTCACCGGCGAGCAGATGGCGGTCATGGAGGTCAAAGGACACGGCACGTGTTACTTCGCCGACCGGGCGAGCGAGATCAACCTGGTCTCGCTGCACGGCGAGACGCTGCACGTGGAGGCCAGCAATCTGCTGTGCACGGACGCCGCGCTGCGCACCGGCACCTCCTTCACCGGACTGCGCGGCTCCGCACAGGGCAACGGCCTGTTCACCACGACCGTCGAGGGCACCGGGCAGGCGGCCATCCTCTCCGACGGCACGGCGGTAGTGCTGCGCGTCACCCCGCAGCTACCGCTCCAGGTCGACCCGGGCGCGTATATCGCCCATACGGGCAAGCTCAAGCAGCACTTCCAGGCCGGGGTGAACTTCCGCACGCTCATAGGGGAGAGCTCGGGCGAGGCGTTCCAGATCCGCTTCGAGGGCGAGGGACTGGTGTACGTACAGCCGAGCGAGCGCAACACGATCGGCGGGGACGTCTGATGCCGTTCAACATCCTCAACTCACGCATGGTCGAGGCACAGGTGCAGCCCGGCCAGACGGTCTTCAGCCAGCGCGGCGCGATGCTGGCCTACCGGGGCGAGGTGCGGTTCACCCCGAGCATCACCGGCGGGCAGCGCGGGGTGATGGGCATGATCGGCCGCCGGGTCGCGGGCGAGGCGACCCCGCTGATGACCGTCGAGGGCAGCGGCACGGTGATGTTCGGCCACGGCGGCCACCATGTCGAGGTGATCCACCTGGCCGGCGACAAGCTCTACGTCGAGTCGGACCGGCTGCTCGCCTTCGACGGGTCGCTGCGCCAGGGCACGATGTTCATGGGCTCGCAGGGCGGGGTGATGGGTATCGTGCGCGGCCAGGTCACCGGCCAGGGGCTGTTCACCACCACCCTGGAGGGGCACGGCTCGGCGGCGGTCATGGCGCACGGCGGCGTGATCCAGCTGCCGATCGCCCCCGGCCGCCCGGTCCACGTCGACCCGCAGGCGTACGTCGCCCACCGCGGGGACGTCCGTAACAAGCTCTCGACCGCGCTCGGCTGGCGCGAGATGGTCGGCCGCGGCTCGGGAGAGGGCTTCCAGCTGGAGCTCTCGGGCACCGGCACGGTGTATGTCCAGGCATCGGAGGAGAAGCTTTGAATCCTCCCCTCCCTGAAAGGAGGAGATTCCTGGCTCAGGCTGCCTGCGGGAGCAGCGTTCCCGCAAGTCTTACGCCCTCAGCACCAGCCGGGTTGAGACCAGCCCGGACCAGCATCACACGGGCGGAGTTCTTATCCCTGCGGGATACGGCTCCGCACGCGGTGCAGGCATAGGTTCGTTCGGAAAGAGGTAGTGCGTGCTTGGTTCTCGCTCCGCACTGCGCGCAGTCCATCGTGGTGTGCGCGGGATGCACAAGGCGGACGTCCCGCCCGTGCTTGCGGCCCATCTCGGTCAGAGCGCGTTTGGTGGCGCTGATCGCGGCGTCGGCCGCTTTACGCGCCATCGACGTTTTGGCGAGGAACTTCGGCCGGAAGTCCTCCACGGCGATGGCGTCGTGGTCGTGCACGACGCGTTTGGCCCACTTGCGTCCGGTGTCCTGCCGCTGCCGGGCGACCTTCTTGTGCGCCTTGGCGCGCAGGTGCTCCGCTTCGCGGTAGCCCTTCGAGGCTGCCTGCCCCTTGGCGGGCTTGCGGCGGGCCATCATCCGGTCGTACCGCGACAGCTTCGCCTGGGTCTTCCTGCCGTGTTCCGGGTGAGGAAGGTCGTGGTCGTCGGATGTAGTGGTGGCGATCTCCTTCACACCCCAGTCGATCCCGAGCACACGACCGGTGGAGGGAAGCGACTGGACTTCAGCGGGGACGACGAACGAGGCGTACCAGTGCCCGACGCTGTCGCGGTACACACGCGCCGAGGACGGCTCGGCGGGCAGATCTCTCGACCACACCACCGTTACCGCGATATTCCCGGCCAGGTGCAGGCGACCGTCTTTGAGGCGGAAGCCACGCCGGGTGTAGTTCAGGCTCGGGTCGGCCTCGCGCTTCTTCTTGTACTTGGGCATCCCGGCCCGCCGTTTGACCGGCAACCGGTCCTTGATGTCCTTGTGCGCCTTCGCGCGGGACTTGCCGAAATCGCGTACGAGCTGCTGCTGCGGCACGGACGAGCCCTCACGCAGCCACGGTGTCTTCTTGCGGGCTTCGGTCAGCATTCTGTCGAGCTGCGCCGGACCGCACGTCCGCTCGTCCTCCGGGTGAGCCTTGTTGTGCAGGTGCACCGCCTTGGACTTGGCCACGCACTCGTTCCAGACCCACCGGCACCGGTCCCACTCGGCTTCGAGGGCGCGCCGGGCCGTGGACGACAGACGCACACGGAAGGTGTGCCGGGCATGCCCGGCATCCTCCGTGATCGCTCCTGTCGTCATGCACACCAACCTATCTGGGAGGACTGACAGTTGAGAGTTCTTGATCAATGCGGGCTCCCTCACCCCGTCACGGGGTGGACCGTCTTTCGCCCTGCGGGCGAAACCCCGCTCACCGCCCTGCTCCGCAGGAGTCCGATTCCTCCCCGGCCTGAAGGCCGGGGCATCCTCGGAGGCTCCAGGTGAACGGCCCCGTCATCCACGACGCGTACACCCTCCCGGTCGACGACAACATCAATCCGTACGCCTTCAGCGTCGAACTCAACGGCCAGTGGTTCCTGCAGAAGGGGAAGATGATCGCCTATTACGGGCGGATCGACTTCCAGGGCGTGGGCCTGGGCCGGCTCGACCGCCTCATCGCGCACAGCTTCCACTCCCCGCTGCACGCCGCGGACTGGGTGGTGGCCGAGGGGCAGGGCAAGATGGTGCTCGCGGACCGGGCCTTCGACGTCAACTCCTACGACCTCGACGACGGCAATCTCACCATCCGGTCCGGCAATCTGCTGGCCTTCCAGCCCTCGCTCTCCCTCAAGCAGTCGATCGTCCCGGGCTTCCTCACCCTGATCGGCACCGGCAAGTTCGTCGCGGCCTCCAACGGCCCGGTGGTCTTCATGGAGCCGCCGATCCGTGTCGACCCGCAGGCGCTCGTCGGCTGGGCGGACTGCCCAACGCCCAACCACCACTACGATCACGAGTACTTGCGCGGCGTCCTCGGCGGAATCCGGGCGCACACCGGCCTCGGGGGGACCTCGGGCGAGGAGCACCAGTTCGAGTTCGTCGGCGCGGGGACCGTACTGCTCCAGTCGACGGAAGAGGTCATGGCCGAGGTGCCCATAGGGACCACGGGGGGCACCGGTTCGTGAGCGTGAGCATGCGGAGTGTAACCTCGAACAGGTGACCTCATATCCATTGGTTCGAAATTCAACTTCTACAGGTAGAATGCTTCCCATGGAGACCGAGAACGGCACGCGCTGGCTGAGCGACGAGGAACAGGGCGCCTGGCGCATCCACTTGGACGTCAGCAGGCTGCTGACGTATCAGCTCGAACGAGACCTGCAGCCGTTCGGCCTGACCATGAACGACTACGAGATCCTGGTCAACCTCTCGGAGTCGGAGGGCCACCGGATGCGCATGAGCGACCTGGCCGCCGCCACCCTGCAGTCCAAGAGCCGTCTCTCCCACCAGATCACCCGGATGGAGAACGCGGGCCTCGTCCGCCGCGAGCACTGCGAGTCCGACCGGCGCGGGCTCTTCGCGGTGCTCACCGAAGACGGCTGGGAGACCATGCGCAAGGTCGCACCGCACCACGTCGAATCGGTGCGCAAGCACTTCATCGACCTGCTCAGCCCCGAAGCCCTAGACGCCCTCCGCACCTCCCTGACCCCGATCGCCGAGCATCTGCGCGCCCAGCGCGGCCGCGTCTAGCGGGTCCGCCGTGGCCGCATGAGCGGCCACGGCGGCGTGATGTACTGCACAGGTGACCGATTACGACGTGCTGCGCGTCTTCTGCGGGCCCGACGGCCGCCACGGCAACACGCTCGGCGTCATCCGCCGCGGCGCCGCCGTCCCCACCGAGGCCGAACGCCAGGCCCTCGCGCGGAAGCTGGGCTTCAGCGAGACCGTGTTCGTCGACGACCCCGAGCGCGGCGTCATCGACATCTACACACCGACGCTGCGGCTGCCGTTCGCCGGGCACCCGTGCGTGGGCACGGCCTGGCTGCTCGACGTGCCCGAACTGGTCACACCCGCGGGCCTGGTGGGCGCCCGGCTCGAAGGCGAGTTCAACTGGATCGAGGCGCGCCCCGAATGGGCACCGCCACGCACGCTGCGTCGCTACGACTCGGCGGCCGAGGTGGACAGCCTCCCCGTACCGCCGCCTGGCGAGTGGATCTACGCCTGGGCGTGGGAGGAAGAGGCGGCCGGCCGGATCAGGGCCCGCGCCTTCCCCGGGCGCGGCGACGGCATCGACGAGGACGAGGCGACGGGCGCGGCGGCGCTGCTGCTGACGGCCCAGCTCGGACGCGCCCTGAACATCGCGCAGGGCCGCGGCTCCCAGATCCTGACGGCACCGCGGCCGGACGGCCTGATCGACGTGGGCGGCCGCGTACGGCTGGAAGCCACGGAGCGGCTGTAGCCGCCGACGAGACGGGAGGGGGCGGGGGTGCAGGGGTGGCGCCCTGGACGCTTACGCATATTTGTGGCGCCAAGTTCCGAGCAACGCCACGCTTCGGGTCACCGGCGCCGTAAATATGCGGTCCAGGGTGACAGCCCCGGAGGCCCCGACCCCGCCGGACCACGCACAGCAGGCGCACACCCACGCGCCTCAGGCCGAGGAGGTCACCCCGGCCACCAGCTCATCCGCCGCCGCGTACGGGTCCAGCTCCCCCGCCGCCACCCGCTCGGCCAGCGTCCCCAGCCGGCGGTCGCCGTGCAGGTCGCCGATCCGGGCGCGGAGCGCCGTTACGGCGATGGTCTCGACCTCGCCCGCCGCCCGCCGCAGCCGCCGCTCCGCCAGCACACCGCGCTCCTCCATCCACGCCCGGTGCTTCTCCAGGGCCTCCACCACCTCGTCGACGCCCTCGCCCCGCGCCGCCACCGTCTTCACGATCGGCGGCCGCCAGTCCCCTGGCGCACGGGCCTCGCCGAGGCCCAGCATGTGCCCCAGCTCGCGGACCGTCGCGTCGGCGCCCTCCCGGTCGGCCTTGTTGACCACGTACACATCGCCGATCTCCAGGATCCCGGCCTTGGCCGCCTGGATCCCGTCGCCCATCCCGGGCGCGAGCATCACCACGCTCGTATCGGCCTGCGCGGCGATCTCGACCTCCGACTGCCCGACGCCGACGGTCTCCACCAGCACCACGTCGCATCCGGCGGCGTCGAGCACCCGGATGGCCTGCGGGGCGGCCCAGGCCAGCCCGCCCAGGTGGCCGCGGGTGGCCATGGAGCGGATGTAGACGCCGGGGTCGGAGGCGTGCTCCGACATCCGCACCCGGTCCCCGAGGAGCGCCCCGCCCGAGAAGGGCGAGGAGGGGTCCACCGCGAGCACCCCCACCCGCTTCCCGGCCTTGCGGTACGCGGTGACCAGCGCCGAGGTCGACGTCGACTTGCCGACCCCCGGCGAACCGGTCACCCCGACCACATACGCGCCGCCCGCCAGCGGGGCGAGCGCGGCCATGACCTCGCGCAGCTGCGGTGAGTCGCCCTCGATCAACGAGATCAGCCGGGCCACGGCACGCGGCCGACCCTGCCGCGCCTGCTCCACCAGCGTGGGCACATCGGCCATCGCTGCCGCTCCCTTCCGCTCCCGACGACAGGAACCACCGGCGCGCGGCCCCACCGGCCGCACGCAGAACCGCGAACCGCGCGCAGAGCCGCGTAAAGAACTACACCGCGCGCGGCACCCGGACGATCAGCGCATCCCCCTGCCCACCCCCACCGCACAGCGCCGCCGCGCCCACGCCGCCGCCCCGCCGCCGCAGCTCCAGGGCCAGGGACAGCACGATGCGCGCGCCCGACATCCCGATCGGGTGACCGAGCGCGATCGCGCCGCCATTCACATTCACCTTTTCGGAGGAAACGCCAAGATCGTTCATTGACTGGACCGCGACCGCCGCGAACGCCTCGTTGATCTCGATCAGATCAAGATCCCGGACCCCGATCCCTTCCTTCCGCAGTGCGTGCGCGATCGCGTTGGACGGCTGCGACTGGAGGGAGTTGTCGGGTCCCGCCACATTCCCGTGCGCCCCGATCTCCGCGATCCACTCCAGGCCCAGCGCCTCCGCCTTGGCCTTGCTCATCACGACCACGGCCGCCGCCCCGTCCGAGATCTGCGACGACGTCCCGGCCGTGATCGTCCCGTCCTTGGTGAAGGCGGGCCGCAGCCTGGCCAGCGACTCCACGGTGGTCTCCGGGCGGATGCCCTCGTCCTTGTCGAAGATCACCGGCTCACCCTTGCGCTGCGGGATCTCCACCGGGGTGATCTCGGCGTCGAAGGCGCCGTTCTTCTGGGCCGCGGCGGCCCGCTGGTGGGAGAGCGCGGCGATCTCGTCCTGCTCGGGCCGCAGGATGCCCAGCCGGGTGTTGTGCTTCTCGGTCGACTCGCCCATGGCGATGCCCTCGAACGAGTCGGTCAGCCCGTCGTACGCCATCGCGTCGAGCATTTCGACGGCGCCGTACTTGAAGCCCTGGCGGGACTTGGGCAGCAGGTGGGGGGCGTTGGTCATGGACTCCTGGCCGCCCGCGACCACGACGTCGAACTCACCGGCCCGGATCAGCTGATCGGCCAGCGCGATGGCGTCGAGCCCGGACAGGCAGACCTTGTTCACGGTGAGCGCGGGCACCGACATGGGGATACCGGCCTTCACCGCGGCCTGCCGGGCGGGGATCTGCCCGGCGCCCGCCTGGAGCACCTGCCCCATGATCACGTACTCCACCTGGTCGCCGCCGATCCCGGCCCGCTCCAGCGCCGCCTTGATCGCGACCCCGCCGAGGTCCGCTCCGGAGAAGGAGCGCAGGCTGCCCATCAGCCGTCCCATCGGCGTGCGCGCGCCCGCCACGATCACAGATGTCCGAGTCATGGTGCGTCCTCCAGAGGAGAAGGAAGTTAACGAGGGTTATCGTCAATGTACTGACGAGTACCCGCCGGGTCACCGGGCCATCAGTGTGATCGCGCGCACGTTGCGTAACCACCCGTGTGAGCGGTGCACTGGAACCATGCTGACCAGAATCGACCACATCGGGATCGCCTGCTTCGACCTCGACAAGACCGTCGAGTTCTACCGTGCCACGTACGGCTTCGAGGTGTTCCACACCGAGACCAACGATGAGCAGGGGGTCCGCGAGGCCATGCTCAAGATCAACGAGACCTCGGACGGCGGAGCCTCGTATCTGCAGCTCCTGGAGCCCATCCGGGAGGACTCGGCCGTCGGAAAGTGGATGGCCAAGAACGGCGAGGGGGTGCACCACATCGCCTTCGGCACGGCGGACGTGGACACCGACTCCGAGGCCATCCGCGGCAAGGGCGTCCGGGTGCTGTACGAGGAGCCCCGCCGCGGCTCCATGGACTCCCGGATCACCTTTTTGCACCCCAAGGACTGCCACGGCGTGCTCACCGAGCTCGTCACCGCGGCGGCGGACCACACCGCCAAGGAACACAACCCCGACCACGGCCCCGACAACGAGCGGGACTGATGAAGTCCATCACTCAAGCGGACCACTGACCTTCCGCTTCCCCGGCCGGTAGAGTGCAACCTCGGCCGGGGTACGGGAACGGGATCAGAAAGGGATCAGGGTCCGGCCCAGGCTTTGCCGATGATCTGACACCATTTCTTCGGAAGGGCTAGCTCCGGTCCGGCCGCCACGGCCGGGCGCCAGGTCGGGACCGCGAGGTGCCACGTGGCACCCCCAGGTACGGAGCCGGCCGCCAACGCGACCAGGGGACGGATGGGACCGCGCAGTGCGGGGCTACGACCGCTACGAGCCTGACGACCACCTCTCGAAGTTCGAGGCCGAGATGGAGCGGCTGAAGACCGAGCGGGAAAAGGCCGTCCAGCACGCCGACGACCTCGGCTACCAAGTCGAGGTGCTGCGCGCCAAGCTGCACGAGGCGCGCCGCAATCTCGCGAGCCGCCCTGCCTACGACAGCGCCAACCTCGGCTACCAGGCCGAGCAGTTGCTGCGGAACGCGCAGGTGCAGGCGGAACAGCTGCGCGCCGACGCCGAGCGCGAGGTGCGCGAGACCCGGGCCCAGACCCAGCGGCTGCTGCAGGAACAGGCCGAGCGGCAGGCACGGCTCGAAGCCGAGCTGCACGCCGAGGCCGTGGCGCGCCGTCAGCGGCTCGACCAAGAGCTCGCCGAGCGCCGCGCCACCGTCGAGTCGCACGTCAACGAGAACGTCGCCTGGGCCGAGCAACTGCGCGCCCGTACCGAGGCACAGGCCCGCCGGCTCATGGACGAGTCGCGCGCCGAGGCCGAGCAGGCGCTGGCCGCCGCCCGTGCCGAGGCCCAGCGGCTGGCCGACCAGACCCGCGACCGGCTCGGCTCGGAGGCGGAGTCGGCCCGCTCCGAGGCCGAGGCGATCCTGCGCCGCGCCCGTACCGAGGCCGAGCGGCTGGTGAACACGGCCGGCGCCCAGGCGCAGGAGGCCACCCACCACGCGGAGCAGCTGCGCACCTCCACCGCCTCCGAGTCCGACCAGGCGCGCCGGCAGGCCACCGAGCTGACCCGGGCCGCCGAGCTGCGCATGCAGGAGGCCGAGACATCGCTGCGCGAGGCGCGTCTCGAGGCCGAGAAGGTGCTCACGGAGGCCAAGGAGGCGGCCGAGAAACGGCTGTCGGCCGCCGAGACGGACAACGAGCAGCGCACCCGGACCGCCAAGGCGGAGATCGCCCGGCTGGTCGGCGAGGCCACCAAGGAGTCCGAGGCGCTGCGCGCCGAGGCCGAGC
This sequence comes from Streptomyces sp. NPDC059679, assembly GCF_042734105.1. Classification (NCBI taxonomy): domain Bacteria; kingdom Bacillati; phylum Actinomycetota; class Actinomycetes; order Kitasatosporales; family Streptomycetaceae; genus Streptomyces; species Streptomyces sp. NPDC059679. The sequence continues at coordinate 207,554 of NZ_JBHWES010000010.1, forward strand.
AGGTACGGGACGACGCCCGCGCCGAGGCCGAGCGGCTGATCGCCGAGGCCGAGGAGACCGCGCGCGCCAAGACCGCCGAGGACTCGGCCGCCCAGCTGGCCAAGGCGGCCCGCAGCGCCGAGGAGGTGCTGACCAAGGCCTCGGAGAACGCGCAGGCCACCACCAAGGCGGCGGCCGACGAGGCGGAGCGGATCCGGGCCAAGGCGGAGGCCGAGGCGGACCGGCTGCGGGCCGAGGCGCATGACACCGCCGCGCAGTTGAAGGGCGCGGCGAAGGACGACACCAAGGAGTACCGCGCCAAGACCGTCGAGCTGCAGGAGGAGGCCCGCCGGCTGCGCGGCGAGGCCGAGCAGCTGCGCGCGGAGGCGGTGGCCGAGGGCGAGCGGATCCGCGCCGAGGCCCGCCGGGAGGCGGTCCAGCAGATCGAGGAGGCGGCCGGCACCGCCGAGGATCTGCTGTCCAAGGCGAAGACCGGCGCCGAGGAGACCCGCGCGGCCGCCACCGCCGAGAGCGAGCGGGTACGGACCGAGGCGATCGAGCGGGCCGCGTCGCTGCGCCGCCAGGCCGACGAGGCGCTCGACCGGGCCCGTGGCGAGGCCGAGGAGCTGGTGACCTCGGCCGACACCCAGGCCGAGCAGGTCAGGTCGGAGGCGGCGGAGGCCGCCCGGCGGATCCGCGAGGAGGCCGAGGCGGCCGCCGCGGCCCGCCGCGAGGAGGCCGAGGCCGAACTGGCCCGGCTGCACGGGGAGGCCGAGCAGCGGCTCTCCTCGGCCGATCAGGCGCTGCGGGACGCCCGCGAGGAGGCCGAGCGGCTGCGCCGGGAGGCCGCCGAGGACACCGAGCGGCTGCGCGGCGAGACCGCCGAGCGGCTGGCCGCGCTGCGTCAGCAGGCCGAGACGGAGGCGGACCGGCTGCGCGACGAGGCCGTCGCGGACGCGTCGAACATGCGCGCCGAGGGCGAGTCGGTCGCGGTACGGCTGCGCGGCGAGGCCGCCGCGGAGGCCGAGCGGCTGCGCGCCGAGGCGCAGGACACGGCCGACCGGGTGCGCGCGGAGGCGAACGCCGCGGCCGAGCGCATCGGGGCCGAGGCCGCCGAGGCCCTGGCGGCCGCGCAGGAGGAGGCGGTCCGCCGCCGCCGCGAGGCCGAGGAGACGCTGAGCGACGCCCGCGAGGAGGCGCAGCGGGAGCGGAGCCTGGCTCACGAGCAGAGCGAGGAGCTGCTGGCCGCCGCCCGCAACCGGGTCGCCGAGGCGCAGGACGAGGCGCAGCGGCTGGCCGAGGAGGCCGAGCGGCACGCGGCGGAGCTGGTGGGCGCGGCGGAGCAGCACGCGCAAGCGGTGCGGGACTCGGTCGCGGGGCTGCACGAGCAGGCCGAGACGGAGATCACGGGGCTGCGTACGGCGGCCGAGCACGCCGCGGACCGCACCCGCCACGAGGCGCAGGCGGAGGCGGACCGGGTCCGCGCGGACGCGCACGCCGAGCGGGAGCGGGCGGCCGAGGACGCGGCGCGGCTGCGGCGCGAGGCCCATGAGGAGACGGAGGCGGCCAAGGCGCTCGCGGAGCGCACGGTCGCGGAGGCGATCGAGGAGGCGGACCAGCTGTCCGCCCAGGCCCGCGAGGAGGCCAACCGGCGCCGCTCGGACGCCGCCGAGCAGGCGGACCGGCTGATCACCGAGGCCACGAACGAGGCCGAGCGGCTGCGCACCGAGGCCCAGCAGGTGCTGGACGACGCGCGCCGCAGCGCCAACAAGACCCGCAACGAGGCGGCCGAGCAGGCCGACACGCTGGTCGGCGGCGCGACCGAGGAGGCCCAGCGGCTGGTCTCGGAGGCCAACGCGCGGGCCCAGCAGCTGCGTACGGAGGCATCCGACGCACGGGCGGCGGCCGAGCAGGACGCGGCGCGCACCCGGGCCCAGGCCCGTGGGGACGCCAACAACATCCGCTCGGAGGCGGCCGGGCAGGCCGACCGGCTGGTCGGCGAGGCGACGAAGGAAGCCGAGCGGCTGCTGACGGACGCGAGCGCGGAGGCCGAGCGGCTGCGCACCGAGGCGTCGGAGACGGTGGGTTCGGCGCAGCAGCACGCGGCGCGCACCCGCGCGGAAGCGGAGCGGGTGGCCACCGAGGCCGCCGCGGAGGCGGAGCGGATCCGCGCCAAGGCGCAGGCCGAGGCCGAGCGTACGGTCGACAGCGCGCGCGAGGACGCCAACAAGCGGCGTTCGGACGCGGCGATCCAGGTCGACCGGCTGATCACCGAGTCCACGGCGGAGGCGGACCGGCTGACGAAGGAGGCGCGGGAGGCCGCGCTGCGGACCGCGACCGCCGCCGAGGAGCAGGCCGACACGATGATCGGCGTCGCCCGCAAGGAAGCCGACCGGCTCGTCGGCGAGGCGACCGCGCAGGCGAACAGCCTGGTGGAGAAGGCCCGTACGGACTCCGACACGATGCTCGGCGAGGCCCGGGGCGATGCGACCGCCATCCGGGAGCGGGCCGAGGAGCTGCGGACCCGGGCCGAGGCGGACGTCGAGGAGCTGCACGAGCGGGCCCGCCGGGAGTCGGCGGAGCAGATGAAGTCGACCGGCGAGCGCGTCGACAAGCTGGTCGCGGCGGCGACCGCGCAGCTGATGAAGGCCGAGGAGAAGGCCAAGACGCTGGTCTCCGACGCCAACAGCGAGGCCAGCCGGGTCCGTATCGCCGCGGTGAAGAAGGCCGAGTCGCTGCTCAAGGAGGCCGAGCAGAAGAAGGCCGACGCCGAGCGGGACGCGACGCGCAGGCGCGCCGACGCGGAGGCCGAGGCCAAGCGGATCGTCGACGAAGGAAAGCGCGAGCTGGAGCTGCTCAAACGGCGCCAGGAGGACATCAACGCGGAGATCTCCCGTGTCCAGGACGTGCTGGCGGCGTTGGAGTCTTTTGAGGCCCCCGCATCGGGGAGCAGTTCGGGCGGGAACTCGGGAAGGAACGAGAACGGTGGGGTCAAGACGGCGGCCGGCGCGGGCACCCGGGCGAGCGGCAAGCGTTCGGACGGCTGAGACTCCTGGGGCGGGCGCTGCCGAATCGTAGTGTTCGTGGGCGGAAGCGCTAGAGACACACCCTGTGTCGTGTCCGTATCATCCCGACGAGTGACAAGCCGTCTGGCTGTCTGCCACTCAAAAGGCTGGACATTCTCCAGATCAAACGGACGTTGACTCGTTGACACGCCGTTTGGCCCCCTAGGATTCCCTCTATCACCTCACCGGTCTCTTTCGACAGGAACCCCATGAGCGACACTTCCTCCCCCTTCGGCTTCGAGCTCGTGCGGCGTGGATACGACCGCGGTCAGGTGGACGACCGCATTACCAAGCTCGTCGCCGACCGTGACAGTGCACTGGCCCGTATCACCTCTCTGGAAAAGCGCATCGAGGAGCTGCACCTCGAGACGCAGAACGCTCAGGCCCAGATCAACGACGCGGAGCCGTCCTACGCGGGGCTCGGCGCGCGCGTCGAGAAGATCCTCCGTCTCGCCGAGGAGGAGGCCAAGGACCTGCGCGAGGAGGCCCGCCGGGCCGCCGAACAGCACCGGGAACTCGCCGAGTCGGCGGCCCAGCAGGTGCGCAACGACGCCGAGTCGTTCGCCGCCGAGCGCAAGGCCAAGGCGGAGGACGAGGGCGCTCGTATCGTCGAGAAGGCCAAGGGCGACGCGGCGACGCTGCGCCAGGAGGCCCAGAAGGACGCGCAGCAGAAGCGCGAGGAGGCCGACTCCCTCTTCGAGGAGACCCGCGCCAAGGCCGCCCAGGCCGCCGCGGACTTCGAGACGAACCTCGCCAAGCGCCGCGAGCAGTCCGAGCGCGACCTGGCCTCCCGTCAGGCCAAGGCCGAGAAGCGGCTGGCGGAGATCGAGCACCGGGCGGAGCAGCTGCGCCTGGAGGCCGAGAAGCTGCGTACGGACGCCGAGCGCCGCGCCCGCCAGACGGTGGAGACCGCGCAGCGCCAGGCCGAGGACATCGTGGCCGACGCCAACGCCAAGGCCGACCGCATCCGCAGCGAATCCGAGCGCGAGCTGGCGGCGCTCACCAACCGCCGCGACAGCATCAACGCCCAGCTGACCAACGTCCGCGAGATGCTGGCCACGCTGACCGGTGCCGCGGTGGCCGCGGCCGGCTCCCCCACCGAGGACGAGCCGATCTCGCGTGGTGTCCCGGCCCAGCAGAGCCGCTGACGTCCAGCACCGCTGACGTCCAGCACCGCTGACGTCGGATCACGCCCGCGCTTCTCGTGCCCCGCGCCCGCTCCCTGCGGCGCGGGGCACGCGCGTGACGGCGCATCGGGCGCGGGCATTACGGGTCCTGGGCGTTACGGGTCCTGGGTGTCCTCCTCGTGTACGGCCTCTTACGGGCGGGCCGCCCGGTGCGTAACCTCCCCCTGTGACCGACCGCAGCCTCGCCGCCCTGGGGTTCGTCGATGTGCCCGCGTTGCGGCCGTTGACCTATCCGGGCCGACCCGTCACCGCACCCGTGCTTCTCGCGGGGTCCGAGCTGTGGGAGTTGACGCCCTCGCCGGGCGCGCCGGGCGGCTGGCCGGTGCTCGGGGCGGCCCGGACAGGTCAACGCTCGCCGCGCGAACCGCTCGACGCCGTACTGGCCCGGCTCGGCCAAGTGCCCCTGGAGCAGCGCCATCCCGTCATCGCGGTCGGCTCCAACGCCTCCCCCGCGCAGCTGCACCACAAGCTGACGGCGCTCGGACACCCGGCCGCCGTGCCGATGGTGCCGGTGCGGGTGCGCGGCATAGGGGTCGGCTGCTCGGCGCACATCGGGCGGTACGGGTACGTCGCCACCGCGCCGTACGCGGATCCGACGGCCGAGACCCCGCTGGTGGTCAGCTGGCTCGACGCCGCCCAGCTGGCTTCGGTGGACGCCACCGAATTCCCCAACTACCGGCGGATCCTGCTGCCCGGCGCGGACTTCCCGATGGTGCTGCCGTCCGGGGAGCGGCTGGGCGGCGCGTATCTCTACGTCGGCGCGCGGGGAGTGCTCGCGGGCCCCGACGGCGCCCCGGACCGCCCCTCCGGCAGACCCCGGCCGGGCGGCGGCGACCAGAGCGCCCTGCTGACCGGGCTGCTGGCGTCCTCGGCGCGGCTGCGGGGCCTGTTGGGGCCCGACCCGGGGACCTGGATCCGGCGCGCGGCGGCGGACCGCGCGCTGCGCGAGACGGCCTCCTCGGTGTTCGCGGAGGAGGGCTGGGTGCTGCACGGTCACGATCCGCTCTCGACTCTCGCTTAACGGGAACCAGCCTCGCGCGGTTATCCTCCTTACCCGCACGGGGGCACGCGCCCCGGACGCATCGCACGAGGGGCGGAGCATGATCGAGGCAGTCGGCCTGACGAAGCGCTACGGCGCCAAGACGGCCGTGTACAACCTTTCGTTCCAGGTGCGCCCTGGCACTGTCACCGGCTTCCTGGGGCCCAACGGATCCGGCAAATCGACGACGATGCGCATGATCCTGGGGCTCGACGAGCCCACCTCGGGCCATGTCACGGTGGGCGGCTACCCCTTCCGCAAGCTGCCCAACGCCCCGCGTCAGGTGGGTGCTCTCCTCGACGCGAAGGCCGTGCACGGCGGCCGCAGCGCCCGCCAGCACCTGCTGTGCCTGGCCCAGCTGTCCGGCATTCCCGCCCGCCGGGTCGACGAGGTGCTGGGCGTGGTCGGGCTGCAGAGCGTCGCGAGGAAGCGCTCCAAGGGGTTCTCGCTGGGCATGGGGCAACGCCTGGGCATCGCGGCCGCGCTGCTGGGCGACCCTCAGGTGCTGCTCTTCGACGAGCCGGTCAACGGCCTGGACCCGGAGGGCATCCTCTGGGTCCGTAACCTGATGAAGCAGCTGGCGTCCGAGGGCCGTACCGTCTTCGTCTCCAGCCACCTGATGAGCGAGATGGCGCTGACCGCCGACCGCCTGATCGTGATCGGGCGCGGGCAGCTGCTCGCGGACATGAGCGTCAAGGACTTCATCTCCTACAACTCCGCGGACTTCGCGCGGGTGCGCACACCCGACGGGGAGACGGAGCAGCGCGAGAAGCTGACCGCCGCGCTGAGCGAGGCGGGCGGCCAGGTGCTGCCGGAGCAGGACGGCGCGCTGCGGGTGACCGGGCTGCCGCTGCCGCGGATCAGCGATCTGGCACATGACGCGGACGTCCGGCTGTGGGAACTCTCCCCGCACCAGGCGTCGCTGGAAGAGGCGTACATGCGGATGACGCAGGGCGCCGTGGACTACCGCTCGACCGCCGACCAGCGGGCGGGGCTCCAGGAGCCCGTACCGGGCATGGCCCCGCAGGCCGGGCCGTACGGCTACGCCCCGCCGACCGCGGGCGGCGCGCCCGCAGGCTATCCGCCCATGGGCTCCATGCCGGGCTACAACCCGCCGCCCGCGCCCCAGGGCCAGCCCGCGCCCGGCCAGCCCGCCCCGGGACAGCCCGCTCCGGGCCAGGCCCCCTGGCAGCCGCAGCAGCCGCTCGTCGGGCAAGGCGCGCCGCAGCAGCCCGCCGCCCCCGCGCAGCCGCCGGCCGCTCCCCCCGCTCCGGCCGCCGCGCCCGCCCCCGCCGACATGAACAAGCGCGACAGCGAGGACGCCCGATGACGACCCCTCCGTACCAGCAGCAGGCCCAGGCTGCCCAGCCGTCCGCCCCGCCGCAGCCGCCCCAGCAGGCACCCCAGCCGCAGGGCGTACCCGGTGCGCCGGGCATGCCGGCCGCCCCGCAGCAGGCACCCCACCAGCAGGCCATGCAGCCCCAGCAGCCGGGCGTGCAGACCCCGCAGCCGGGCATGCCGGGTGGCGCGCCGGGTATGCAGGGCGCACCGCAGCAGTCCTACGCCGCCGCCCCCGCCGGGTACACCTCGCCGATCCCGATCCGGCGTACGCACCTGGGGCATGCGATCGCCTCCGAGTGGACCAAGATCAAGTCGGTGCGTTCGACGATCTGGACGCTGAGCGTCATGGCCGCGCTGGTCATCGGCATCGGGCTGCTCGTGGCGACGGGCACCAAGGACAGCGACTACTCCACCACCCCCACCACCATCCCCGGCCTGTTCGGCACGCTGCTCGGCCAGCTGTGCATCGTGACGCTGGGTGTGCTGGTCGTCTCCTCCGAGTACGGCACCGGGATGATCCGCACCACCTTCACCGCCTCGCCGCAGCGCTCACGCGTGCTGACCGCGAAGGCGCTCGTCTTCTTCCTGGTCTCCTTCCTGACCACGACCGCCGCGCTCGCGTTCGTGGCCTTCGTGAGCACGGGGGCGCACAGCGGGCCGGACGTCGCGGAGCCGACCGGTAAGCAGCTGCTCGGGGCGACCGTGGGGGCCGGGCTGTATGTCTCGCTGCTCGGGCTGCTCTCGCTCGCGGTCGGCAGCATGCTGCGCCACTCGGCCGGCGCGATCACCGCGATGCTCGGTGTGGTGCTGCTCCCCGCGATCCTCCCCGCCTTCCTGATGATGTCGAGCAGCCTGCAGACCCTGGGCGAGAAGATGCAGAAGTATTCCTCCCCCAACTCGCTGGCCGCGCTCTTCCAGATCGACGACGAACTCGGCACCGGCTGGTCCCAGCTGGGGCTGCTGGCCGGGGTCACGGCCGCGGCGTTCATCGCGGCGTACGCGCTGCTGGAGAAGCGCGACGTCTGACCGGCGCGGGCGGCAGGCCCATACCTGCCGAACCGCACCTGCTGAACCGCCGGCTAATGCCTCGGCGCGTTACGGGACCGCTGGAGCTTCGCGCTCCGGCGGTCTCTCGCGTTCCAGCAGGATCTGTGCCAGTGGCGGCGGTCGTCCACGCCGCTGTGCTGCTGCCAGGCCACGATATGCGGCACACCGGGCGGGATCTCCTGGTCACAGCCGGGGCAGCGGTAGTGCTTGGTGGCGCCGCCGCCGCCGATCTGGCGCACCACCCACTCCTCGCCCCGCCAGCTCTGCGTCGACTCCAGCCCATAGCGGTCGGCGCGATCTTCGTCTTGGCGGCCGTTCGGCTTCTCGCCGCCTCGCGAGCGGTTTCGGCGTGGGGACACGGGGCACCTCGAAGGACGCTGGGAGCTACTGGCTGTGACCAGCGTACGCGTTACCGTCACGGTCCCGAAAAGCCGTGTCCACAACCGTCCTCCGATCATCATGAAAAATTCTTGCCAGGCCGTGCCCTTGGCACGTGTCAGGCGTTAATGCCTATGCGGGGGGAGGGTGCCCGTGGCGGCGGCGACGACCGCAAGAGGAGGCAGATGGCAATGCGTGTGGGGGCTTTCATCCTCGCCGCTCAATTCCCGGGCCAGGGTCAGGGGGAGGCGCTGCACCGGGCGGTACGGTCCGCACAACTCTCCGAAGAGGCGGGGCTGGACGCGGTGTGGCTCGCCGAGCACCACTTCGTCCCGTACGGCGTCTGTCCGTCCGCCGTCACGCTCGCCGCGCTGCTGCTCGGCCGTACGCGCAGGATAGGCGTCGGCACCGCCGTGAGCGTGCTGCCGACCGCGCACCCCGTCGCGCTGGGTGAGCAGGCCGCGCTGCTCCACCTCGTCTCCGGGGGGCGCTTCACCCTGGGCGTCGGCCGGGGCGGGCCCTGGGTGGACCTGGAGGTGTTCGGCACCGGTCTGCGGGCGTACGAACGGGACTTCCCCGAGTCGCTCGACCTGCTGCTGCGCTGGCTGCGCGAGCCACGGGTCGGCGCGGACGGGGAGCGGTTCACCTTCCGCGAGGTGCCGGTCGTCCCACGGCCCACCGAGGCGCTGACGGACGAGGGGATGGTCGGCGGGCCCCCGGTGATCGTGGCCTGTACGTCACCGGGCACCGTGCGGCTGGCCGCCGAGCGCGGATTGCCCATGATGCTGGGGATGCACTGCGGGGACGACGAGAAGGCCGAGGCGGTCGGGCTGTGGCGAGAATCCGCGCTGGCCGCGGGCCGCTCCCCGGAGGAGGTCGCGGCGGTGGCCGAAGAGCATGTCTCGGCGGGGGTGGTGCAGATCGCGGACGCCCGCCCCGTCGCGGCGGAGACCCTTGTCAAGGCCATGCCCGGCTGGCTGCGCCAGGGCCTTGACGCGCATGTGACGGTGGACGGCCGACCGCGCCGGATGCGCGATCCGCTCGCCTATGCCGAGCTGCTGTGCGGGCTGCACCCGGTCGGGCCGCCGCGGCTGTGCGCGGACCGGCTGGCGGCGACGGCGGAGCGCACCGGGATCCGCCGCTTCGCGCTGCTGGTCGAGGGCTCGGGAGAGCTGGCGGCCACAGAGGAGAATGTGCGCCGGCTGGGCGCCGAGGTGCTGCCGCTCCTGCGCTGAAGACCTCGTGTGGAAAAGTCCTGCGCGCGCCAGTGCCGCGTCAGTCAAGGTTTGCCCGGTAGCGAGGCGTCCTGGTGCGGTCAGATGCAAGGCGCCGGATCGGCCTCCGGGGGCACCGCCCGGCCGAAGGCTGGGGGCGGGCCTACTCGGCCGATTCGGCAACGCAGCCGGGGGCACCTCCCGGGCGAAGCCTGGGGGCGGCCGTGCCAGGGCGGCGAGCGGGGCAAACCTTGGCTGATGCGGCGCTGAACACCTCCCCCTCGTGGAGCGGCAGCGGACAATCCGGTCAGCAGTCGCGCAGCTCGGGTGACTGGTTCAGCAGCTGACCGCGCGGCGAGGTGAAGCGCGCCAGTCTCTCGTCGGACGACCCGTCCAACGGGAACACCGCCACCCGGTGGCAGTTCTGGAAGGCCAACCGCACCCCGAAGTGGCGCTGCAGCGCGCCTCGTATCGCGTCGCTCGCGAGTGCCCGCAGCAGCTGACCGCGGGCCTGCTCGTCCGGCGGCGGTGTCTGATTGTCGGCGAATTCCCCGCCGTCGATCTTCAACTGGGCCACCAGAGAGCTGATCATCTCCCATGCGTAAGGCAGGGAGTTCCGGACGCAGTCGACGAATTCGGCTTCGTCGACCTCGCCTCGCTCGGCCTGGGCAAGGAGGGCCGGTGAGACGTCGAGCGACATGGATTCTCCTCTCGCGACCCCCGTGACGGGGGTCTCAGGGACGGATGAGCGGACGGCGACGGAGCGTACCCGCATGACGACCGCCCGCTTCAACGGTAATTCGGCCACTGTGGGCGCACCAGGAGAATGCGTGCACAACCAGCCACCTCCGCAGGGGCCCGGCGTCGGACGAATCGCGTAGGCCACCCGCCGTCGAGTAGCGTTGCCGACCATGCGTCTCGTCATCGCCCGTTGCTCCGTGGACTACGCCGGCCGGCTCACCGCCCACCTGCCCTCGGCACCCCGTCTGATCCTCATCAAGGCCGACGGCAGTGTCTCCATCCACGCGGACGACAGGGCCTACAAACCCCTCAACTGGATGTCTCCGCCGTGCACCCTCAAGGAGGGGGACGGCGACGTGTGGACGGTGGTGAACAAGGCGGGCGAGAAGCTCATCATCACCATGGAGGAAGTGCTGCACGACTCCTCGCATGAACTCGGGGTGGACCCCGGTCTGATCAAGGATGGCGTGGAAGCCCATCTGCAGGAGTTGCTGGCCGACCGTATCGAGACACTTGGCGATGGCTGGACGCTTATTCGGCGTGAATACCCCACTGCCATTGGCCCCGTGGACATTCTCTGCCGGGACGCCGACGGCGGCACCGTCGCGGTGGAGCTCAAACGGCGCGGAGAGATCGACGGGGTGGAGCAGCTGACCCGCTATCTCGAACTGCTCAACCGCGATCCGCATCTGGCCCCGGTGAAGGGGATCTTCGCGGCGCAGGAGATCAAGCCCCAGGCGCGGGTGCTCGCCACGGACCGCGGCATCGGCTGTGTCGTCCTGGACTACGACGCGCTGCGCGGCATCGAGGACGACAAGCTGCGGCTGTTCTGAGGCCCGATAAGACCGTCCGGCAGTAGGGAGCGCAGGTGAAGGAGCGGGTCGAGGGGCAAGCATGGGTGTGCCCCGTGAGGAGAGCTCCGCGGCTCCCCCAGCTACCGCTGGGAGGTGCCCCCTGCGTGCGACGAGCGGGGTGCGGCCGGGGGGCCCACCCCGGGGGGGCTACCGGGGGGCCGCCCCACGGGCCCCGACCCCCCCGGCCC
>NZ_JBHWES010000011.1:0-216563 GCF_042734105.1 Streptomyces sp. NPDC059679
GGGTCTCCGGTCGGCGCACGCCGCGTTCCGGGGCAGCACGAGACCGCGCAGCACGAGGCCGCCACGGCCGCCGGTGATCCTGCGGCCGGGCACCCGGACCGCCCGGACCAGCCGAACCGTCCGGACCAGCCGGGCGAATCCGATCCCGAGCACTTACCCGACGGGCCCGAACCCGCCCCGTTGCCCGAGCAGCCGCCCACGCGGTCACCCGCACGGACGGGACAAAATCCCCGGGGCCGCGAGCCGACACCCTCGGACCAGGAGCTCACCCGGCGGCTCCAGGAGGCGTACCGCCTGGGCACCGCGAGCCCGACGGCCGGGGAAATCCTCTACCGCCGCCACCGCGACGCGGCCCTCGCCTACGCCCGCACCTGTTGCCGGGCCCTCCACGACGCCGAAGACCTGGTGTCCGAGGCGTTCATCCGTACGTTCCAGGCCGTCCGGTCGGGCGGGGGCCCGCGTGGCCCCTGGCGCCCGTATCTGCTGACCGTCATCCGCCACACCGCGATCGAGTGGAGCGCCGGTGCGCGTCAGGTGGTGCTCACCGCGGACTTCGAGTCGTGGCAGCAGCGGTCGACCGAGGCGGACCCCCAGCAGCGTCTGCTGGCGGACGAGGACCGCACACTTCTGATCCGCAGTTTCCAGGCCCTCCCCGCGCGGTGGCGGACCGTGCTGTGGCACACGCTGGTGGAGGACGCCTCCCCGCAGCGCGTGGCCGCGCTGATGGGCCTGTCCCCCAGCGGTCTCACCTCATTGGCCTTCCGGGCCCGCGAGGGGCTGCGCGAGGCGTATCTGCGCGCTCATATGCGATCCACGGCGGCGGACGACGACCGCTGCCGCCACTTCGGCTCCATGATCGGCGCTTCGGTGCGGCGTGGCGCCGTACGTGGCCGCGCCCTCGCTCGCCATCTGGCCGAGTGTCGCTTCTGCGCGCACGCGTACACCGAGTTGCTGGCCCTCAACGCGGCCATGCCCGACGCCACCCGCGCCACGGGTTCCACACCGCCTACGGAGTCCGCGGAGGCTACGGAGGCCGCAGAGACTTCGGGGGCCTCCGGGGCTTCGGGGTGCCGGGGCTGAGCGCCCGGACGGCAAGCGCACACATGGAACTGCCGGCCGCGGATCGCGGCCGGCAGTTCCATGTGGTGGGGCTCATGCGGCCCCTGGCTCACAGTCCGTTGACGCGCGCCTCCCTCGCGATGCCGCCCACGGGCCGCAGGCCGGTCGGCGCTCCACGGCCCCTGCGGGTGACCGCCCGGGAGTAGTGGCGCCGGATCCGGTCCATCTGCGCCATCAGGCGTCGGCCGCGCAGGGCCATCTCCAGCTCAAAACGTATCCGCGGGTCCCGCAGGCCCGGCCCGAAGAGCTTCTCGATCTGCCGCAGCCGGTAACGCACGGTCTGCGGGTGCACTTTGAGCGCCTTGGCCGCCTCGGGCGCGCCACCGCCCTCGAGCCAGGCGAGCAGGGTCATCTGCAGCCGCTCGCTCTGCCGGGGGGTCAGCCCGGCCAGCGGCTTGAGCCAGCGCGAGGCCAAGGCCCGTACCAGCGACTCGTCCTGGAGCAGCAGCAGCGTGGAGAGGTGGTCGTCCACGAAGAGTATCCGGGCCTCGGGGCCGCTGCGCGCATGGGTCATGGTCAGCAGCCGGCGGGCCCACCGCACCGAGGAGGCCGCGTCGTTCAGCGGAACGACATGGCCGACGGCGGCGGTACGGCCCCGCAGCGCGGTTTCCAGCGCGCCACGCGCGGAGCCGGGCTCGGTGCCGGTGTCCCGGTCGGGGTCCGGCTCGGCGGGCGCTCCCTCGGTCAGGGGAGTGTCCGGGCCGGCGCCGGTGGCGGTGCCGACGGCTGTGCCGGTGTCGGTGCCTGTGTCCGGGTCAGGGATCAGCAGGCAGAGCTCGTCGCCGACGGCGCCGATCAGGGTGTCGCCGAACACCGCGGCCAGCTGCGGCGCTTCGCCCGGGGTGGGCAGTGCGATGGCCTGGATCGTTTCAGGCAGCGGCCAGCGGGCGGCCCGGGACAGCTCGGCCAAGCCACGCTCGGATACGGGTACCTCGCCGACCAGGGCGTCGAAGAGATCGCGCCTGGCCCGCTCGGGCGGCACCTCGGTCAGGGGGCCACGGCCCCGGGCGCCATCGGCCGCCACATGCTCGGTGGCCTCGTCACCTGGGGTCCGGTAGCCGAGTGCGGTCAGCAGAGCCTGTTCGACCGTCCATCGCACCTTGTCACGCTCAGTGTCCTCCAAGAGGTTGGCGAATCCCGGAATTCTGCGCCGAAGGGTCTCAATCACCTCTTCGGCCAGGGACGGGAGTTCATTGCGCAGGACGCGGGTCCGCTCGCCACGGGTGGGACGGGGGGACCAGATGCGGTTCGCGAGTTCGCCCATCATTACCTCGTTCTTGCCGGGGGGAGGCCTGGCCGTTGGGGGGTCGGTCAGGCCCGTGGAGGTTGCCTCCGTCGCCGGTCGTCCACTCCGGAAAAGGGAGTCGAGGGTCCTCCGATGAATCTTGGAGGAACCCCTCCCCTACCGGTCCCGGCGCTTTGCCGGGTCTTTGCCATCGAAATGACAGTGGAGCAGCCCAAGACGGTGTGGGCAGTGGTCGTCCACAAGAAGTTGTCACATTACGACAAATCTTATGGAGATCACGTGTAGTTCGGAGATGCTGCCGTACCCAAAGACGACTTGACGTACTCGTCACTCGCGCGATCAGGCGCGATCGGGAGGCTTTCGATGCCCATGCCCCAGCCGCCGACTCCCCCGATTCCGGGGCCGCGCCGCAGGGCTCGCCACGGCGGATCAACCATGCCACAAGGACCCGGAGGACCCGGCGGGCGACGAGCCGACCGCCGCGCCCGCCCGGTCCGGGCCGGCATCGGCTGGCCGCGCCACTCCGCGCTGTACGCCGCTGTCGCGGCGGTCATACTCTCACTGATCGTGGCCGGCAACGCCGGTGCGTTCACGAAAACTTGGGCCTTCCTGGACTTCGGGGCCGGTGTCCTCGCACTGGTCTCGCTGAGCAGCGCCGTGCTGTGGGGGCTGGCGGCCACCGACCGGCTGATCCTCCACTCGAAGCACCGGCTGCTCGCCCAGGGTGTCCACCGCGCCGCCGCGGTGGCCGGCCTGCTCTTTCTCGCGCTCCATGTGTGGGTGAAGGTGGCAGAGAGTCACACGAGCGCTGCGGCCATCGTGGTACCGTTCGCTGACGCAAATAAACCTGTGCTGATCGGACTTGGCACCTTGGCCGGATACCTGTTCATCACGGCGGCGGTGACGGGAGCGGTACGCAGCTCCTTCGCCTCCGCCGGCAAGTCCCGCTGGCGGTACCGCTGGTGGCGGGCGCTGCATGTGGCCGCGTACCCCGCGTGGTGCGCCGCGCTGATCCACGGTCTCAAGAGCGGCCGTGCCGCGAAGGACTGGGCGACCGCCGGATATGTCATGGCGCTGGCCGCCGTGGCCATCACCCTGTGGATCCGGCTCGCCAGCCGCCGGGCCGAGCGCAGCGAGCGCGACGCCATCGTCACCGGCCAGATCCCCGTGGTCCCCAGCGCCCGGGGCGGCGGGCCGGGCAGGCCCCCGACGGCCGGCGGGGCCTCCTCCCGTGACGGCGAACCCCTCGGCGCCTCACGCGGGTGGGGCGCGTGATCTCGACCAAACCCAGACTGGCCTGTATCGATCCGCCCCGGCTGCTGGCCGGTCTGGACGAGACATACCGGCTCGACCGCGTCGGTCATCTGACCGTCCATGGCTCGATGCCCGCGCTGCGCGCGGACGAGCTGGTGGCCCTCGCGGAGAACATCGACCTGCGCGGGCGAGGCGGCGCGGGTTTTCCGTTCGCCAAGAAGGTGACGGCCGTCATCGAGTCGGCCGGCCGCCGGGACGGCCGCTGCGCGGTGGTCGTCAACGGCAGTGAGGGCGAGCCCAGTTGCCTCAAGGACACCGCGCTGCTACTGCACACCCCGCATCTGGTCATCGACGGGGCCGTGCTGGCCGCCACCGCGATGGGTGCCGACGATGTGGCCATCGCGGTCCACCGGCCGGATGTCGAGGAGTCGCTGAGCGCCGCCATCGCCGAGCGCGGCCCGAGCGGGCCGCGGGTGCAGGTGAGCGTGACGGACGACCGCTTCGTGGCCGGCGAGGGTGGCGCGGTCATCAACGGCATCAGCGGCGCCCCGGCCATCCCCAACGGCCGCAAGATCCGCACCAGCGACAGCGGCCTGGCCGGGCTGCCGACCCTGCTGTCCAACACCGAGACATTCGCCCAGCTCGCGGTGGCCGCCCGGATGGGCGCCCTGCCGTTCCGCTCGGTGGGGCTGCCCACCGAGCCCGGCACCACCCTGCTGACGGTGGGCGGGAAGTTCGTCATGGAGACCCCGTTCGGGGTGCCGCTCAGCTACGTCCTGGAGCTGTGCGGCCTCACCCCGGGCCAGGGGGTCCTGGTGGGCGGCTACCACGGCAAGTGGCTGCTGCCCGACAGCCTGGCGTCGGTGAACATCTCCCGGGAGTCCATGGAGAAGTACAACGCGCGGCTCGGGGCCGGAGCGGTGCTGCCGATCCCGGAGAACACCTGCCCGGTCGGTGAGACCGCCCGGGTGGCGCGCTGGCTGGCGGGCGAGACCGCCAACCAGTGCGGGCCCTGCTTCATCGGACTGCCCGCGCTCGCGGACGCCATCGGCCAGGTCGAACGGGGCGGTGGCCAGGAGGCGTTGGACACCGTGAGCGCGTACATCGAGTCGGTGAAGCGCCGTGGCGCCTGCAGCCACCCCGATGGCACGGCCGGCTTTGTGACTACCGCGCTGGAGGCGTTTCCGGACGAGTTCCGGGAACACGCGCTGGGCCCCGGTTGCGGCCGTCCCACGCTCGGTGTGCTGCCGCTGACCGACGGCGCCCCCTCCGGGCCGCTGGCCCTGCCGCCGGGCCCCTCCGCCGCCCGGCGGGACGAGCGGGACGAGTCGGAGCAGCTGCTCGTGGACTGGACGCTGTGCCAGGGCCATGGGCTGTGCGCGGACATCCTCCCCGAGGTGATCGAGCTCGGCATCGACGGCTACCCGAACCGGGCCAAGTACGGTGTGCCGCGCCAGCTGCGCGGGCAGGCCGTCCGCGCGGTACGGCGCTGCCCCGCGCTCGCGCTGCGCATGGAGGCGTAGCCCGGCTCGCATCCCTCACCCTCCCTCATCTTCCTCATCTCGACGGCCGTCATGGAACGGCCGTCGATTCGTTTGGGCTCAACGAATGCCGGAACTTTTGCGTCTGATGACAAATTCCGAAGGCCATGAACGCCCGCCGAGGCGCCCTCCGTATGCAAGTGACGTCGGCGCAAAACAGCCGCCGGACCGCAAGCTTGAAGGAGTGGGCATGAAGAAGCGGCAGATCGCGTTCGCGGGGGCCTCCGTCGCGATGGTCCTGATGACCGCGGCGTGCGGCGCCAGTGAGAACAAGTCCGCGGGCAGCGCCAACGTCCAGCCCATCGGCGGCACCCAGACCGTGGGCGTCGGCGCCACGTCGGGGGCGTCGGGCTACGGCACCAGCGCCGGCACGGGCGCCGGGAACGAGGCCGGGGGCGACAGCGGCGACGCCACCTCCGGCAAGGACGCGCTGACCGGCCCGGCCAAGCAGCTGTCCGTACGGGACGTCCCCAAGCTGGGCTCCGTCGTGACCGACAGCAAGGGCTGGACCCTGTACCGGTTCGACGAGGACACCTCCGGCGCCTCCCCCAAGTCCAACTGCAACGACGCCTGCGCCACCAAGTGGCCGCCGGTGCCCGCGAGCGACGCCACCGTCAGCACCGGGATCGCCGAGAAGGAGCTCGGGTCGGTCACCCGCGCCGACGGCACCAAGCAGCTCACGCTGGGCGGCTGGCCGGTGTACCGCTTCGCCGGGGACACCAAGGCCGGGGACACCAAGGGCCATGGCGTGGGCGGCACCTGGAACGCGCTGGCGCCCGACGGCAAGCCGGCCGGGAAGAAGGCCGCCCAGGACAACAGCCTCCAGCTCGCGGTCACCAGCAACGCCAAGCTCGGCAAGATCGTCGTGGACGGCCAGGGCATGACCGTCTACCGGTTCGACAAGGACAGCGCGTGGCCGATGAAGACCGGCTGCCTGAACGCCTGCCTGGAGACCTGGAAGCCCGTCAAGCCGGTCGACACCAGCAAGGTCGCCGGGATCGACCCCAAGAAGCTCACCACGTTCACCCGGCCCGACGGATCCAAGCAGCTGGCCTTCGACTGCTGGCTGCTGTACACGTTCACCGGGGACACCAAGCCCGGCGACACCAACGGACAGGGCAAGCAGGGGCTGTGGTTCGCGGTCACCGACAAGGCCAAGAAGGCCGGCGTGGCCGCCTCGGAGTGATACACAGACAAGCGGTCCGTACGAAGCAAGCGGTCCACCGAGCGAGGGGCCCGAGGCCATGAGGGCACCGGGCCACCCCGCCGGACCAACACCGGGAGGTTGACGTGTCACACGTACTGCGTGCCACCGCGCTCTGCGCGGTGCTGCTGGTGAGCGGCTGCGCCGGGAGCGAGGCGCAGAGCCACACCGGCCACGCACAGAAGAAAACCTCCCCGTCAGCCGAGAAATCCGGTGCGAAATCCGGCGCGGACTCCGCCGGACCCGCGTCGCTGACAAAGATCGCCGATGCCATCGGCTGCAAGGCGAACGTCGTCACGGACGCCGAGGAGCTGCACCAGGCGGCGTGCAAGGCCGGCAAGGCCCAGTACACCCTGGTCACCTTCGCCACCGACAAGGGCAAGCGCGCCTGGCTGTCGGAGTCCAAGGACTACGGCGGCACCTATCTGGTGGGCTACCGCTGGTCGGTGACGGCCCCGTCGGAGGACTCCCTGAAGCCGCTGCGCGTCAAGCTCGGCGGCACCATCGAGACCGGTACGTTCCACGGAGGCATGGAACACGGCGGCACGGAGGACAAGGGAACGGAGCACGACGGCATGGACATGGAGCCCGGGAAGGGCCACGCCACCCACGCGCAACACGACTGACCCGGGGTCAGGGTCTGCGGGTGTCCGCCCACTTGACCAGGTCGGGATCCGCGAGGCTCGCGACCCACAGATCCACCGGTGGGATTTCGCCGGCAGCGTCATCCAGGGGTTTACGCGGGCCCACCGCGAGGACCCTGAGCCCGGCCCGGGACGCGGACACGAAACCGCAGTGGGAGTCCTCGACCGCCAGCGCGTCGCCGGGGGCCGCACCGCACAGCCGGGCGGCCTCCAGATAGACGTCCGGATACGGCTTGGGGCGCACCTCCCCCTCCGGGACCAGCACATGGCCGAAGTACCGCAGCAGCCCCGCGCGCGACAGCCCGGCCTCGACCACATCGCGCGGGCAGTTGCTGGCGACGGCCAGCGGGGCGAACGCGGCTGCCTTGCGGACGAGTTCGGTGGCGCCCGGCATGGTGACCGGGTCGTCGGCCACCAGCTGGCGGAAACTCGCGAGGAGTTGTTCGGTCATCTGCTCCGCGAGCGCGGGGGCGCCCGCGTACTCGGCCAGCATGCGGCCGCACTCGGTGTAGTGGAGCCCCTTGGTGGCCTGCGCGAACTCCGGGTCGGGAGCGCTGCCGTGGTGGCCGAGCACCACTTCGCGCGCCTTTTCCCAGTGGCGTTCGGAGTCCATGAGGGTGCCGTCGCAGTCGAAGACGATGGCGGCGGGGGTCCAAGCGAGAAGCGTGTTGGCTGTCATCTGCCTGCCGTTCCATGGGGGTGGACGATCGGCGCAGGGCGTGCCTGTACCTGCTGAAGAGCAGCGCAGTGGGGTTCCTGGCGGCTCAGGCGTGGGGTTCCTGGCGGCTCAGGCGCGGATGCGCCAACCGCTGCCGCCGACGCGCGAGCGCCTGATCGCGTGCGCGACGCGGGAAGCCGTACAGGCGGAGAGTCGCCTGCCCGAAAGATAACGATCACTACGGTAGTTTGATGACCCGCAGTAAGCAAGAAATTACTATGCGTCGGCGTTTTGTTCGTCGTGCTTGTGCTCGTCGATGCTTTGCTCGACGGCGTTGCGCTCGACCGCGTTGTGCTCGACAGCGTTTTGCTTGTCGCCTCGTTCGTCACTCAGGGGTACTGAAGTACGCCGACCACGGTCCACTCCCCCGCCTGCCTCAGCCGGAAGACACAGGTCCTGCCGTGCGGGACGCACTCCACCCGGGCGGGCGGGGCGAATTCGGTGAACCGCAGGGCGCGGAGCCGGCAGCCGATGGGGCGGGTGTGAACACCCTCCGTCGCCAACGCCGCGGCCTGGCGGGCGGCTTCCAGCAGCACCAGGCCCGGCACATGGTCGCTCCAGTGGTCGAAGAAGAAGGGGTGGCGCAGGTCCGCCGGGTCCAGGCGCAGCATGCCCGCCTCCCGCACCACCAGGACATCACGCGCCGCCGGCACCGCCACTGACCGCGGCGAGGGCCGGGCGGGAACACCGGCCCGCGGCGGCGCGGTCGCCTCCGACGCCGCGCGACGGGCCGTCTCATACGTCTGTGGGTCCAGGAAGCGCGCGGCGCCGCCGGCCCGCGCGAAGGCCGTCCCGTCCACGAGAAGCCCGATGTCGAGCCGCAGCCCGGTGACGAACCGGCCGCAGGGCGTGGTGCGCACATCGGTCACCGCGGCGCGGCAGACCACATCCGTGGCCCCGTGTTCGACCCGCGGCTCGGCGGCAGGGTCGAGCGTGAAGGACAGGTCCCGGATCACGAAGTGCGCCCCCGCGGGGGTGGCGAAGTGGCGGGACGGCAGATAGATGCCCAGCTGGCGCAGGGTTTCGGCGACCATCAGGGGGTGGTGGCGGCCGTCCGGGCCATGCGGAAACGTGGGATGGGAGCGTGGCCACTGCACCGCGGCCACGAACCGGTCGCCGCCCAGCGCGCGGACGTCGGTGAGCAGCACTTCGGCCACCGAGGCACGGTGCACCGCCTCGCGCGCCACGGTGCGGGACCAGCTCAGCCGCCGCGCCACGAGCTCCCACGGCTCCGGGACGCCACACGCCTCACCAATGATCGCCATAAAATACTAGTAATGGTGGACCTGTGGGTCTTCACCTCCATGACATGCGACAAGTCCGCTAAGTTCACCCCGACAACGCACCGCACGCGACGGAACGAGGACGGACACCACGTGCAAGAGCGGGCCGAGCAGACACGCCGAACCCTCCTGGAAGCGGCGGCTTCCCTCTTCGACGAACGGGGCTACGCCGGCACCAGCATCAGCGATATCGCCGCTCGGTCCGGCCACACCAGCGGCGCCATCTACTTCCACTACGCGAGCAAGGAGAAACTCGCGCTCGCCGTCGTCGAGGGACACTTCGCCACCTGGCCGCCGCTGATCGAGCAGTACGCCAACACCGCCACCGACGCCGCCACCGGCACCCCGGCCCTGGAGCGGCTGGTGCGGCTGAGCTTCGCGGTGGCCCGCGCCTTCCGCGACGACATCGTCGTACGGGCGGGGGCGCGGCTGTGGACCGAGCGCACCCTGATCGCGGCGCCGCTCCCGCCGCCCTTCGTCGGCTGGATCGACGCCGTGACCGAGATGCTGGAGCGGGCGCACGCCGAGGGCGACCTCGCCCCGCATATCGACCCCGAGCGCGCCGCCCGGACCGTCGTCTGCGCCTTCTTCGGCGTGCACACCGTCTCCGAGGCCCTGGACCGGCGCCGGTCCATCGAGGACCATCTGGCCGATCTATGGGCGCTGCTGCTGCCCTCGCTCCAGACCCGCCCCATCGCCGCGGAGCTGTTCCCGATGGCCCGGCAGGGCTGAGAACGGGGCTGCCGACAGGCTTGAGGGCGGGTCTGAGAGCGGATCTGAAGGCGCGTGGCTACCAGATCTCGTCGACCCACTCGGGGTGGTCGATGAACGGGTTGCGGTTGTGCTGGTAGTCGTCGTATATCACCTGGTTGCGCCGCTGCTCAAAGGCGTCCGGCGGGTCCTCGGCGCTCCACTTGCGCAGCACGGACAGCCGCCCCAGATACGGCTGACTGCCGTTGCCCGCCTTGTCGTTGACCTCGAGGTCGGCGAAGCCGTCGCCGCCCTCGTAGCGCACGGCCATGTAGAAGATCATGCGGGCCACATCGCCCTTGACGGCGTCGCGGGGCTCGAAGGAGTCGGAGTCGGTGTAGTTGCCGGGTGCCTCGGACACCTGGGAACCGCCCTCGTCGAAGTCCTTGTTGCCGCGGGTGCTGTTGACCGACACGTCCTCGGGGCGCAGATGGTGCAGATCGGTGCCCGGACCGGTGGCGGTGCCGAAGTCGCCGTGTGACTTGGCCCAGACGTGTTCCCGGTTCCAGTCGTTGGCGTTGCCGCCGTTGGAACTCTTGCTCTGCGAGCGGCCGGTGTAGAGCAGGATGACGTTGGCGGAGTTGCGGGGGTCCTCGTCGGTGTTCTTGAGGGCGTCCCAGACCTGGCTGTACGAAATCTTGCTGTTGGTGCTGATGATCTTGTGCAGGGCGTCTTTGAGGGGTTGCCCCGTCTTGCCGATCGCGTCCTTGTAGTACGTGTCGTCGTAGCCAACGGCCCGCGTCGAGTCGGCGAAGGTGGTGCTGGCGGTGGCGGGCGTCTGCACGGTGGCGGTCACGGCCACCGCGCAGACCAGCAGGGCCAGGGGTTTCCAGCGGGTCACACGGGTGATGTGCACAGGCGGTCCTCTCCCCGATTCACGTTCGATCGCCGAAAGCGTGTCAGAGAGCCGATCTCCCAAAGGTGAACGGCAGGGAGAGGTTTCGTGACAGGGTCATGACTAACGCCGTGCACAAGGAGCGCTCCCCCGAGGGGTTACAGCGACGCGCCCCCGCACATCACCAGCGTCTGACCGGTGGTCGAGCCGCCCTCCGGGCCGAGCAGAAACGACGTCAGCCCGGCCACCTCCTCGGGCCGTACGAGCCTGCCCAGCGGCGGCACGACCGGAGGGGTCGCGCTGCGGCCGGGGTCCCGCAGCATCGGGGTGTCCGTGGGGCCGGGGGCCACCACGTTCACGGTGATCGCGCGCGGCGCCAACTCCGCGGCCCAGGACCGGGCCATGGCCGCCAGCGCCGCCTTGGTGGCCGCGTACTGGCTCTTGCCCGGCACACCGGTCATGGTGCGGCTGCCCACGAGCACCACCCGTCCCCCGTCCGCGATCCGGTCCGCCAAGGCGTCGACCAGGACCTCGGCCGCCTGCACATGGACCCGCCACATCAGCTCGCCGTCGGCCGCCGAAAGCCCACCGAGCCGGGCGGAGCGCTGAACACCCGCCGCGTGCACGATCGCGTCCACCCCGGCCACCGGGGCGAGCGCGTCCCGCACCGCCTCCGGACGCCCCAGATCGACCGGCAGCCAGCGCATCCGCTCGGCGGACACCGGCTCCGTACGGCTGATTCCGGTGATCCGCCACCCCTCGTCCAGCAACCGGGCCGCGATGGCGGCGCCGATTCCGGAGCTGGCACCGGTGACCACCGCGTGGCGTGGCTCAGACATCGGCCGCCCAATCCGGCGCCACCCGTACGTACTTGATGGCCCGGCGGTGGTAGGTGTACGCGATGTGCACCGCGCCGTCCGGTGTCTGTGTCACGGAGGGATAGGACAGCTCTCGGTTGAGGCGGTCCCGCGAATTGTTGGTCAGACAGTGTCCGTCACCGGTGTCGAGGTCCCTGCGGTGCGGCCAGGTGTGGCCGCCGTCGGACGACAGGGCGAGCGTCATCGGGGCCCGCGGGGCGCCCCAGAAGGCGGTCTTGCCGCCCTCGGCCGGCTCGGGCGCGGCGGCGACGGCGGTGGCGGTGGCGGTGGCGGCCGGGGACTCGCCCGCCTGGCCGTCGTCGTCGATCTCGTCGTAGAGCGAGACCCGGCGCGCGGTGGCGTCCGCGGCGCTGCTGTGGTTGTAGACCAACGCGAGCCGTCCGTCGGCGAGCGGGACGTACTGGATGGAGGAGTTGTTGTTGGGCAGCTCCGTCGCCACCGGCTCGATCCAGGTCTCGCCGCCGTCGCGGGAGTGCGAACGGTAAATGGCGTCCGCCCACCGGCTGCGGAAGAGGGCGAGCAGGGTGCCGTCGGGCAGCGGGTGGATGTTCATGTGCACACATCCGGTGGACCCGGGCACCGGCCGCTCCCGCCAGGTCCGCCCCTGGTCGTCGCTGATCATCACCGCGCTGGTGTCGTGGTCCCCCACCCACGGGACGCCCGGGGTGGCCACGCAGTGGAACACCGGCAGCAGCCACCGGCCGTCGTCCAGGACGACCGGGGGCTGACGTACGAAGACACCGCCCGTCGCGGTGGCCGGGAACAGCGTGCGCGTCGGCCCCCAGGTGGCGCCCCCGTCCGCCGACGTGCGCAGCCGCACCTCGGCGGTGTCCTGGTTGCCCGCCTGCTGGGCGGTGTGCAGCAGCCACAGCTCGCCGGTCGGCGCGGAGAAGAGCACGGGGTTCTGCTCCGAGCGCGTCAGGTCGTCGGAGAGCCGCACCGGGTCGGTCCAGGTGTCCGCGCCCGGGGCGAGCCGGGAGAACCATACGCAGATGTCGGCGACGCCCTCCTGCGTACCGCCGAACCACACGCACCCGAGGTCGCCCCCGGGCAGGACGGCCAGGTTGGCGGCGTGGTTCTGCACGGCGGGGGCCGGCAGGAACGCCTCGACGCGCGCCGGGTCGTCCGGGTGCTCGCGCACCCGCCCGTCGGTCCGCAGCTCCTCGGCGGCCTGCGCTGGGGTGGTGTCGTGGTCGGCGGTCATGCCGCGGGCTCCTTCGATGGTGCGGTGTGGGTGTCAGGTGACGGTGATGCCGGAGGGAGAAGTCAACGGTTGTACGCCGGCATCGGCCCCCGCAGCCGGGCCCCGACCTCGTCGCAGGCCGCGACCACATCGGCCGGCAGCGGACCCGCCTCGGCCGCCGCCACATTGGCCCGCAGATGCTCGACGCGCGAGCCGCCGAGCAGCAGCGCGTCCACCCCGTCCCGGCCGAGCAGCCACCGCAGCGACAGCTCGACGAGCCCGAGGTCCGCGCCCTCGGCGATCCGGGCCAGGTCCTGGACGGCCTCGAAGAGGCGGGGGTCCCAGTAGCGCTGCCGGTACATCTCGGCCAGCCGGGAGTCGCCGAACCGCCCCGACTCGGGCGTCTCCTCGAAGACATGGCGCCCCGTCAGCAGCCCGCCACCGAGCGGGTTGTAGACCATGGTGCGCACCCCGCTGGTGGCCGCGTACTCCAGGTACTCCTCCTCCACCCGCCGGGCCAGCAGGTTGTACAGCTGCTGGGCGACCACCGGCCGCGGCGCGCCCACCCGTTCCGCGGTGTGGCCGACCTCCGCGATCTGCCAGGCCGCGTAGTTGGACACGCCCAGCGCCAGGACCTTGCCCTCGGCGACGAATTCGGCGACGGTGCCCAGCGTCTCCTCGAGCGGGGCCGACCGGTCGGGCTGGTGCAGATAGAAGAGGTCGACGTGGTCGGTGTTCAGGCGCCGGAGGCTGCCTTCGAGGGCCGCCCGCAGCCCGCGCGCGGACAGCGGGGAGTGGTCGCCGTGGTCGGGGTGCGGCATTCCGGCCTTGGTGGCCAGTACGATCCGGTCCCGGCGGCCGGGCAGCAGCTCGGCCAGGATCGTCTCGGTGACCCCGCCGGCATACGCGTTGGCGGTGTCCACACCGGTCACCCCGGCGTCGAGCGCCGCGTCCAGCATCGCGGCGGCACCGGCCCGGTCGACCGTGTCGCCGAAGGTCATGGTGCCCAGCACCAGGCGCGAGAGCGGCACCGGTACGCCGGGCAGCTCGACCGCGCCGGGCGAGGTCCGGGAGGGGGTGTCGGGGTGGGTCATCAGGGGGTGGCTCCTTCGGCCTGCGCCCCGGCGCGCCTGACCTGGCGCGCCGGGGTGTGACGGGCGTAACGCACGTAACGGGCGTAACGGGACGGTGGGTCAGGACGGAGTGGTGGTCCCCGACGCGGTGACCGTCTCCGCTGCGGTGACGATCGCGGAGACCAGGGCGCGCGGTTTGCGCCCCCGCATCGTCGTCGGGTCGAGGGCGGCACGGCGCAGCGCCCTGGTGTACGGCTCGGCGGGCGCGGCGAGGACCGTCTGAGTGGAGCCGGACTCCACGACCCGTCCACCGCGCATCACCATGACCTCGGAGCTGATCTCGCGGACCACCCCGAGGTTGTGCGAGATGACGATGTAGGCGAGCTGCCGCTCGGCCTGCAGATCGCGCAGCAGCCTGAGCACCTGCGCCTGGACGGAGACGTCGAGCGCGGAGGTGGCCTCGTCGCAGACCAGCAGTTCGGGGTCGCTGGCCAGGGCGCGTGCGATGCCGATGCGCTGCCGCTGCCCTCCGGAGAATTCGCCAGGTCGCCGGTGGAGCGCGCTGGAGGGCAGACCGACCTGATCGATCAGCTCCGCGGCCCGGCGGGCGCGCTCGGCCTTGGAGGTGACACCGGCCAGCCGCAGCGGCTCGGCCACGGTCTCCTCGGCGGTCAGATGGGGGTCCAGGGAGCCGTACGGGTCCTGGAAGACCATCTGCACCCGGCGGCGCAGCGGGCGCAGCCGCCGCTCCGGGAGGGTGGCGATATCGGTGCCGTCGAGCAGGATGCGGCCCTCGGTGGGGCGCAGCAGCCGGACGAGGGAGCGGGCGATGGTGGACTTGCCGCAGCCGGATTCGCCGACGATGGCGAGCGATCCGCCGCGTTCGACGGTGAAGCCGACCCCGTCCACGGCGCGGAACTTCCCCCCGTGGACGGGGTATTCGACGACAAGGTCCTCGACGGCCAGCAGGGGTGTGGTCACAGCGCCTCCCGGTGTGCGGCGGCGGGGGCCTGGGGGGTGTTCTCGTCCCAGGGGCCCAGGGTGGGGACGGCGGCGAGCAGGCCGCGGGTGTACGGCTCGGCGGGGTGGTCGACGATCCGCTCGACGGGGCCGGACTCCACGAACCGGCCGTCGCGCATGACGTGGATACGGTCGGACACCAGCCGGGCCACGCCCAGGTCGTGGGTGATCATCAGGATGCCGATGCCGGTGCGCTCCTGCAACTCCATGAGCAGGTCCAGCACGCCGGCCTGGACGGTGACGTCCAGGGCGGAGGTCGGTTCGTCGGCGACCAGCAGCTTCGGCTCGGCGGCCAGGGCGATGGCGATGAGGACACGCTGCAGCATGCCGCCGGAGAACTGGTGCGGATAGGCGCCCCAGCGGGTCTCGGGGTGCGGAATGCGCACCCGGCCGAGGAGTTCGATGCCTCGGGTGCGCGCCTCGGCCTTGGACAGTTCGGGGTGGCGCAGCCGCAGCGCCTCGCCCAGCTGGTGGCCGATGGTGTGCACGGGGCTGAGCGCGGTCATCGGGTCCTGCGGGATGAGGGAGACGCCGCGGCCGCGGATCCGCCGGATGGCCTTGGGGTCGGCGATGATGTCGCAGCCGAGCACTCGGGCGGTGCCGGACAGTACGGCCAGCCCGTCGGGCAGCAGCCGCAGCAGGCCCATGGCGGTGGTGGACTTGCCGGAGCCGGACTCGCCGATGAGCGTGACCGTCTCGCCCGGGGCGATGGTGAAGCCGACGCCGTCGACGGCGCGGACCACGCCGCGGTCGGTGATCAGTTCGATCTGCAGGTCCTCGACCTCCAGCAGGGGGGCCGTCTCGCTGGTCTCGCTCATGAGGAGGCCTCCGTGGCGCGTCGGCGGGTACGGTCGCGCAGACCGTCGCCCAGCAGGTTGACCCCGACCACCAGGAGCACGATGACCAGGCCCGGCAGGGTCACCAGCCACCAGGAGGTGGTGATGTAGTCCTGCCCGTCGGAGATGATCCGCCCCCAGGTGGCGAACGGCCGCTGGGGTCCGGCGCCGAGGTAGCTCAGCGCGCTCTCCAGCAGCACCGCCTGGGCGAGCAGCAGGAGGACGACCAGGGACGCCTGGCGGACGATGTTGGGGATGATGTGGCGGGCCAGGATGGCGACCTGGCGCAGTCCGAGTACCCGGGCGGCGGCCACGTACGGCTTCTCCCGTTCGACCAGGACCAGCGATCGGGTGAGCCGGGCGACTTCGGGCCACTGGGCGACGGCGATCACGCAGGTGATGACGGTGACGGAGGGGCCGAAGAGGGCGACGACCAGCAGCAGCATCATCAGCAGCGGCAGCGACATCTGGGCTTCCAGCAGCCGGGAGACGACCGTGTCGACCCAGCGGCCGAAGTATCCGGCCGCGGCGCCGGCGACGATGCCGATGAGGCCGGAGACGACGACCGCCAGTACGCCGATGGCCAGCGACACCTGGCCGCCGTGCAGCACCCGGGAGAGCAGGTCGCGGCCGAGCTGGTCGGTGCCGAAGAGGTGGCCGTCGGTCAGCGGCGGCAGTCGGCGCGCGGAGAGGTCCTGGTCGTCGGCTCCGGCCAGCGGCAGCAGCTGGGCGAGGGCCACGGGGACCACCACCAGCAGGGTGCACATGGCGCCGGCCCACAGTTTCAGGCTCGCGCTGCGGCTGCGCCGGGTGGCGGTGGCGCGGGCCAGGTCCTTCGCGGTGACCGCGCTCGGGCGGGCCGCTGCGGCCGTCTCGGCCGGGGCCGGGGGTTCGAGGGCGCCTTTCATCTCTCAGGCCGCCTTTCCCAGGCGTACCCGCGGGTCGAGCAGCGGGTAGGCCAGGTCGATGAGGAGTTGGACGAAGACCGCCAGGGCGGCGGTGACCAGGACGGTGGCCTGGATGAGCGGGTAGTCGCGGGTCTCCAGGGCGCGGACGACCAGGGAGCCGACACCGGGCCAGCCGAAGACCACCTCGACCACCACCACGCCGTTGAGCATCGCGGCGAACCGGGTGCCGAGCGCGGTCAGCACCGGGATGGCGGAGTTGCCCAGGGCGTAACGCCAGGTCAGCGCGCGCTCCGAGACACCGCGGGAGCGGGCGACGGTGATGTACGAAGAGGCGAGGGCGGCCACCATCTCACGGCGGACCAGCCGGGAGATCAGCGCCATCTGGAGGATCGCCACGGTGACGGTCGGCAGGACCAGACCGCCCCAGGTGGTGAACCCGGAGGCGGGGAGCACCGGCACCAGCACGGCGAAGACGGTCAGCAGCATCACGCCGATCCAGAAGTCCGGCATGGACTGTCCGGCGATGGTGAGGACGTTGGCGCCCAGTTCGCGCTTGGTGTCGGCGCGGCGGGCCATCCATACGCCGAGCGGTACGGCGACGAGCGTGGTGAGCGCGATCGCGGCGGCGGAGAGGGTGATGGTGTACGGGACGCGGTCGAGCACCACGTCGAAGGCGGGGGCGTGGAAGGAGTAGCTGGTCCCCAGGTCGCCGGTGAACAGATCGCGCAGGAAGACCCAGTACTGCGTCAGCAGGCTGTCGTCGAGGCCGAACTGTTCGCGGATCCGCGCCAGGTCCGCGCTGGTCGGGTTGGGGCCGGCCAGGGCCGCGGCGGGGTCGCCGGGGGCCATGCGCACCAGCACGAAGACGGTGGAGAGGGTGAGGAAGATGGTCAGGACGCTCTGGCCGAGGCGGCGGAGCAGATAGCGGATCACGGCTCAGCCCTCCAGGCGCACGGCGGCGAGGTCGTAGGAGTTGACCTGCAGGAGCCGCACGTCGTGTACGCGGGTGCGGCGGGCCAGCACCACATTGGGGATGAAGGCCCACAGGCAGGGTCGGGTGTCCCAGATCGTCTTCTGGACGTCGGCGAGCTTCTTGTTCCGGGTCTTCTCGTCGCTCTCGGAGGAGGCGTCGGCCAGCCGGGCCGCGATCTCGGGGAAGACATAGCCCTGGTAGGTGTCCCGGGTCTTCTCCTTCGCCGGGGTGCCTCCGTACATGCCCTGGAGGCTGGTGCTGGCGTAGCCGGTGGGGACGGAGTAGCCGTTGCCGAGGACGTCCCAGTCGCCGCGGCGGCCCTGCCGCCACTGCAGGATGTCGCCACCGGGCTGGAACTGCTGGAGGGAGGCGCGGACGCCGACGGCACGCAACATCTCCAGTACGGCCTCCATCACCGAGGTGTCCGCGGGGAACTCGCCCGACTCCCAGATGATCTTCACCTTGAGGTCGCCGGCGCCCAGTGCGGCCAGCCGCCTGCGGGCCTTGCCGGGGTCGTAGACGTACGACCCGGTGCGCACCGCGCCCCGCAGGGCCAGCGGGACCACGCCCTCGGCCTGCTGGGCGGAGCCGGTGAGCACATCGCGCACCAGGGCCTCGCCGTCGATGGCGTAGCTGAGCGCCTCGCGCACCCGGGGGTCGGCCAGCGGGTGCCCCCGGGGTTTGCGGAAGTTGAAGAACAGCTGGTTGACCCGGGTGCCCGAGGTGCGGTCGAGCCGCACGCCGGGCAGACCGCGCAGCTGCTCCGCGGAGTCGGGGGTGATGGTGTCGATCACGTCAAGCTCACCGCTGCGCACCGCGACGACGCGGCTGGACTCCTCGGGGACGAAGCGCACCCGCACCTTCTCGGTGGCGGGGCGCCGTCCCCAGTAGTTGCGGTTGGCGGCCAGGGAGTATTCGCCGGTGCCGGAGTTCGCCGAGGTGACGACGTACGGGCCCGAGCCCACCCCGCCGGACAGCTCCTCGGGGCGGTTCTTGGCGGCCGGGCTGATCAGGATGTTGGCCATCAGCTGGTCGAGGATCGGCACCGGGTGCTCGGTGCGCAGATAGAAGGTGCGCTCGTCCACCGGCTCGACGGTGGGCAGCTCGGGGAACAGGCCGATCAGAAAGGACCCGTTGACGCCCGCGTACATCTTCAGGGCGGTGGCCACGTCCTTGACCGTGACCGGGGTGCCGTCGGAGTACCGCACTCCGGCGCGCAGCCGGACCGTCCAGCGGGTGGGCTCGGTCATCTCGAAGCGGTCGGCGAGCACCAGCTCGGTGTTCAGGCCCTTGCCGATCCGGGTGAGACCCTGGCGGACGGCGCGCTGCACCGTGACCGCCGCGTCGAACTGGTTGAGCTTGTTGTCGAGGCTGACCAGGGAGCGGTTCAGCCCCAGGCTGATGGTGCCGGGGCCGGGGGCACCGGTGGGCCCCGCGCACCCGGCCAGGGGGCCGAGGGCGAGGCCGGCTGTGGCACTCGCGCCCAGGCGCAGCACGGTCCGCCGGCTGGGGTGCGGACCGGATGAGATACGGGTCATCGTCGACCTCTCGGCATTTCAGGGGAGCGACCGGCTCGCTCGATCCGCCCGGATCGCCGCCGGGCGGATCGTAGACCGTCCGGCGGTGGGACCCGCGGCGTCGCGGGCCTCTCCTGCCGGACGGTCTTAGTGTCGCGGCGTCACCGTGGCACGGATGCGCGTTTCACGCAATACCCCTCGCACACTTCGCGCAGGGTGTGTCATCATCGAGACCGTCGGGGCGGCGCGTGCCGCCGCCTTGCGCCGTCCCCGCGGTTCCGCGCCGTTCTTCTGCGCTGTCCCTCGCTGTCCCTGGTCGTTCGAGGAGGTACCGGTGGAACCGACGCCCAGCAGGCGGCTGCTCGCCGTCGCGGACGACCTGTCCGGCGCGGCCGAGACGGCCGCCGGGCTTGAATCGCGCACAACGCGCAGTCGGGTGGTGCTCGTTGGGGGCTCGGCCGCCCCGCGCCACCCGGGCGAGGCGACCGTGCTGGACCTCGACTCGCGCCATCTGCCCGCCGCCGCGGCGGCCGAGGCGGTCCGCGCCGCGCTGGCCCTGCCGCCCCCGGGCGACACCCTCGTACTGAAGAAGATCGACTCGCTGCTGCGCGGCAATGTGGCCGCCGAGGTGGCCGCCCTCGCCGCGGACGGCGCGAGCGTGGTCGTCGCACCCGCACTGCCCGCCGCCGGGCGTGCGGTGCGCGCGGGCGTCGTCCACCTCGGCACCACCCCGCTGCACCACAGCGACGCCTGGCGCGCCGAGCCGGTGGCCCCGCCGAGCTCGGTGGCCGCCGCCCTCGGCCCGGCCCGCACCGCGCTCGTCCCGCTCGCGGCCGTACGGGGCTCCCGGCGCACCCTGCTGACCGCGCTGCGGGCCGCCCTGGCCGAGGGGCGGGTGGCCATCTGCGACGCGGAGACCGACGCCGACCTGGACGCGATCGTCGAGGCCGTGCTGGCCGACGGGTCCGGCGGGACGGGCGGGCCGGGCACCCGGCTGGTCGGCTCCGGCGGCCTGGCTGCCGCCCTCGGCCGCCATCTGGCGGGCGGGGAGCCCGACGGCGAGCCCGAGACCGACGCCGAGCCCGCCGCGCCGCCCCCGGCCACGTCGGTCGCGACGGGCCCGCGCGCGGCGGCCGGCCCGGGGCGGCCGGTCCGTATCGAAGCCCTGCCCGGCACGGTCCAACACGCACTCGCCGGGCCCGCGGCGACGGTCTCGGAGGCCCGGGAAGCCACCGTCCCGCAGGCTCGCGCGGAACAGGAGCGCGAGGCGGCCGAGCCCCGGCCACTGCTGGTCGTGGTCGGCACCGCCGAACCCTCGGCCGCCGAGCAGATCCGGCGGCTGGCCGGCGACGGCGCCACCGTCCTGCGCCTCCCCCTCGAAGCCCTGTGCGCGGACGACTCGGCCGCGCCGACAGCCCCACCGCCGCTCCACGACGACGCGGTCACCGTCATCACCCCCGCGCCCGGCCCGGCCCCGGCGGACCTCTCGCCCCGGCGCCTGGTGCACGGCCTCGCCCGCACCGTCGCCGCCGCGCTCGCCCGCCACGACGGGCCCGTCGACCTCGTCCTGACCGGCGGGGAGACCGCCCGGCGGGTGCTGGACGCGCTCGGCGTCACCGAGCTCCACCCCGTCGGCCAGGTGCACCACGGCGCCGTACACCTGCGTACCCCCGACGGGCGATCCGTCGTGACCCGCCCGGGCAGCTTCGGCGACGCCGACTCCCTGCGGCAGATCGTCCACGCGCTGCGCCCCCACCCGACTCAACGGAAGGTTCCGTCCATGAACCCATCCCCCAACCCCGCCTCCCCCGCCTACGGCCCGCTCCCCCTCATCGCGGTCACCATGGGCGACGGCGCGGGCATCGGGCCGGAGGTGGTCGTCCCCGCCCTGCTCGACCAGGACACGCTGCGGCGCTGCCGCCCTGTGGCCATCGGGGACGCGGCGCGGCTGCGCCAGGCCGCCCGGCTGCGGGGCCTCGACTGCGAGATCGCCCCCGTCTCCGGGCCCGGGGAGGCCGAGTTCACCCCGGGACGGATCAATGTGATCGACCTGGACCTGCTCCCCGCCGACCTGCCCTGGGGGCAGCTGTCCGCGGTGGCCGGGGACGCCGCCTACCAGTACATAGCGGTGGCCGCCGAACTGGCCATGAGCGGTGCGGTGCAGGGCATCTGCACCGCACCGCTGAACAAGGAAGCCCTGCACGCCGGCGGCCATGTCTTCCCCGGCCACACCGAACTCCTCGCCCATCTCACCGGAGTCGACGAGGTGTCCATGATGCTGGCCACCCCGACCGTGAAGGTCATCCATGTCACCACGCACATCGGCCTGATCGACGCGGTCAACCGGATCGAACCCGGCCTCGTCGAGCGCACCGTACGCCGCGGCCACGAGGCGATGGTCCGCGCCGGCACCCCGAACCCCGTCATCGGCGTCTGCGGTATCAACCCGCACGCGGGCGAGAACGGGCTGTTCGGGTACGGCGAGGAAGAGGAGAAGATCGTCCCCGCGCTGGAGGTGCTGCGCGCCGACGGCATCGACGCCCGCGGCCCGCTCCCCGCCGACACCGCCTTCTTCCTGGCCGGCCGCGGCGACTACGACCTGATCGTGGCGATGTACCACGACCAGGGCCACGGCCCGGTCAAGGTGCTCGGCCTGGAGGCCGGGGTCAACCTGACCGTCGGGCTGCCCGTCATCCGCACCTCCGTCGACCACGGCACCGCTTTCGACATCGCCGGTACCGGAAAGGCGGACGCCGGTAGCATGATCGAGGCCCTGCGGCAGGCGGCCGAGATGTCCTCGGCCCCCGCCCGGTGAAGCGAGACCGCCCGGTGACGCGAGACAGCCCGGTGAAGCGAGACCAGCCGGTGACGCAAGACCAGAAGGACGAGTGACGAGTTGACGATGCCAGCCCAGGGAGCCCGGGGCCGCCGCGACCAGATCGTCCACCTCGCCACCACCACGGGTCTGGCGAGTGTGGAGGAGCTGTCCCGCACCTTCGGGGTCACCGCCTCCACCATCCGCCGCGACCTCGCCCAGCTGACCGCCGCCGGTCGGCTCGCCCGCACGTACGGCGGGGCGATGGCCCTGGTGGCGCACCCCGAGGCGTCGCTGCGCCAGCGCACCGGCGAGGCGTTCGAGGCCAAGCGGGCCATCGCCCGGTGGGCGGCGGAGCGGATCCGTACGGGCGAGACGGTCCTGCTCGACGCGGGCTCGACCGTCGGCGCCCTGGCCCATGAGCTGCGCGCCGCCCAGGATCTGACGGTGGCGACCACCGGGCTCACCGCGCTGCAGGAGCTGTCCGACGTGGACGGCGTACGGGTGGAGTGCCTCGGCGGCACGCTGCGCCCGCTGAGCCAGAGCTTCGTCGGGCCGCTCGCCGAGGCCGCGTTGGAGCGGATGACCTTCGACCGGGTCTTCCTCGGCGCCGACGGCGTGACGGCCCACGACGGCCTGTGCGAGGCGGACCTGCGGCAGACCCGCCTCAAGGAGCTGATGGCCCGCCGGGCCGACGCCGTCTACGTACTGGCCCACTCGGCGAAGATCGGCCGCCGCCCCTTCCACACCTGGGTCCAGCTGCCGCCGGGGTGGACGCTGGTGACGGACCGCGCGGCCGACCCGGACGAGGTGCGGGCGCTGCGGGCGGCCGGGGTCGAGGTCGTTCTCGTCGACGCGGAGTGATCCGGGCGGGGTGTCGGGGGCGCTCCGCCGCCGGCGCCTGCGTGCCTCCGCCGTTTCCCGCCAGCCTTCTCCACCGGACGGTGTGGCTGCAGGTTTTCACTGAGCCGGCTCGCACTTCATCTCGCCCCAGACCTGCTTGCCCCAGCGGTACAGGTCCGTTCCCCACTAATCCGTGAGAGCTTCGACCAGCAGCAGCCCCCGGCCGCGGGTGTTGTCTCCGTTGGAGTCCGTCCGCATGAGGGGTACGGAGCGGGACCGGTCCACGACACCGAGACGGATGAAATTCTCGGACGGTCGGGTAACGACGACCCGGATCGACTCCAAGCGAGCGTGGTTGACAGCGTTGGAGACCAACTCGCTGATCACCAGTGCGGCGTCGTCGATCAAGTCCTCCTGGCCCCAGGCGGCCAGTGCGGCGCGTACCAGCTTGCGGGCGGCTTCCGCGCTCTCTGGGACGCGGCGCATGGTCTGGGAGTATCCGGGGCGCCCTGTTGGGCGAGGCGTAGCGGTCACAGTCATCAGAACCTCAGTGAGTGCGAAGTGAGCGGCCTTGTCCGAGTGAACGACGGCTCGCCGCGCCTGGGCAGGAAATATCGCTCGGGTACGCAAACCGCCCAATCGGAAATTTCTCGGCGACTCCACTCACGGAGTGGACCTAAATGACTGCTCTGGGTACATGGAGGGGAAACGAGAGCCTAATCAGCGCCATACGGGAGAGCGGACTCACCCAGGCCGAGTTGGCCGACGCGGTGAACACTCGCCTGATCCGCAACGGATACGAAGGCACAGTGAGCGACCGGACGGTCCGCAACTGGCTGACCGGAAAACTCGCTGGCCGCACCCTCGGCAGAGGGCAGCGTTAGAGGCAGTATTCGGATGTAGTGCCGAAGAACTAGGCTTCGTCCCACCCGTCCAGAGATGCCCCACCACAGAACCGGAGGTACCCGTGAGGCGCAGGAATTTCCTGACCGCCAGCACTGGTACGACGGCCGCGGTCGCCGTCCCTCTCATCGCGCAGCACCACGTGGGCACCTCTGACGTGATCCGGCTCCGCTCGGGCTTGGACGCCCTGATGGCCCTGGATGACAGCAGGGGAGGCCACGATGGTCTGGAGCGCGCGGCACTCGCTGGTGCCGCCGAGGCCCTGGAGAAACAGAAGCAGGGGGCTTCCCAGCGCATCCGGCTGCGGCTGTTCAGCGTTGCCGCCGACTACACCGCAACGGCCGCCTGGAGTGCTCTGGATGCCCGACAGGCCGATCGGGCCCAAGCTCTCCTGGGCAAGGCGCTCTACCTCGCCGGGATGGCTAACGACCCCATCGCCGAGCTGAGGGTCTGGAACTCCTACGCGATGCTGGCCCACCAGCGCGGGGAGCATGTCGAGGCCGTCGACTCGGGCCTAGCCGCCCAGTACACCACGATTACGCGCCGCGACCCGTTGTTCGCCTCCCTTGCGCATGCCCGTACGGCCATCGGGCACTCGAACCTCGGCGACCGTCAGGCCGCCTTACGGTCCCTCGGATACGCCCATGAGGCGCTGGGCAAGGCGTCCTTCGCCGAGCACCGGCCGAGCTGGGTGGCCTTCTACGGACCCGCCGAGTTGACCGCCATCACCGCCATCGTCCGGGACCGGATCGGCGATCCGGCGGAGGCTGAGGCCGCATCTCACCGGGCCCTGGCCAACATCCCCAAGCAGTTCCGCAGGAACCTAGCTCTGGCCACGACGCGGCTCGCTCTAGCCCAGCTCCACCAGCGGGATGTCGATCAGGCGTGCGCCACCGCCTCCACGGTCTTCGAGTTAATGGTCGGACATCCGATCCCCGGCCGGCTGCGTTCTCTCCTCGGCGACTACTACCGCGACTTGATCACTCTTGCGCCGGACGCGAGCGTCGCCCAAGAGTGGGGAGACCGCTACCGAACCGAATGGAGCCGAACTTGAGCACCGTCGATCTGGACGTCCGTTCCTTCACCCACGAGGACCTTCCAGAGATACGCCAGACGCTGATCGACGTGCATGCCGACGCCTACGCGGACGCGATGGACTTCGAGTTCAACCAGCGCTTCCCCTGGTTTGTGGACCGCTGGGGTGGCCACCCGGAGTTCTCCTGCATGATCGCGTTCAATAGTGACGAGGCCGTGGGCTTCGCCTACGGCGCCCCGGCCAACCCCGGTCGTGAATGGTGGCGTGAGCATCTAGACCCGACCCCGGAGAAGTGTCGTACGTTCTCTTTCTCCGAGATGGCTGTCCGTACGAAGTGGCGCAAGAAGGGGCTGGCCGAGCGGCTGACCCGCGCACTTATGGAGGAGCGGGACGAGGACCTCGTGGTCCTGCTTGCCGACACCGAACACGCTCGGGTGCAGGCTCTGTACGAGACCTGGGGGTTTCGGAGGGTGGGGGAGCGCCAGCCATTCCCAGACTCTCCGGTGTATGCCGTCATGCTCGCGGAGCTGCCGTTGGACTAGGGCCTTCGGGAGGGTGGCCCTCGTCCTCCAACGCAGTTCGTGCCGCCTTGGCAAAGGCGTCCAGCCGACGTTCGAGCCTGCGCCTCTGGTTGAAGGGGTGGCTTCTCATGTCTCCGTGCGCGAGTTCGTTCCTGAAGGTCCGGACCTCATCGGCAAACTCTCCTGCCGCGATCACGACGGCTTCCGGTCCTGCGATGGCCACGGTGGAACGGCGTTTGCGGATGTTGCTCTGAAGGGTCTCGAACTGCCGCAGGAAGTCATGCTTTTGACCGTAGAGCGCGTCCACCAGTTCCTGGCCTGCCGCGATGAACTCGGCGTACGCCTGTGAGCGGGGGCCGCGCCGCTCCTGGAGACTCTCGAAGCGCCGTTGGCGAGCTGATTCCTTCTCCTGAGCGGCGAGTTGGAGTCGAGCCGTTCCGAGTCCGAACAGGCTCGTTCCGATCGCCGTAAGGCCCGCCAGCCCACCACCGATGGCCGCACCCACGACGGCTGCCACTCCTGCATCCACGGGGGATTCCTACCAGAGAACGCGAAAGGCGCCCTCAACCTCCGCGAGGGAGGCCGGGGGCGCTTGCGTATCCCGTCAGCGACACGGCTGATCAGCTCTTGGGAACGCGAAGAACACCCCAGGTCGTCTTCCCCGGCAGCCAGGTGGCCGCCGTGCCAGTGAGGACCCGCTTCTTCTGCCACGCCTCGCACGAGGCGACATCGCCGGAGCCCATGACGTCCTTTGCTGTGCAGCCGACGATGTTGTATTGCGCGAAGCCACCGATCAGCTTGCCCATGCCGGGGCTGCTGCTCGCCTCCTGGACTGCGGCGAGGACTGTCAGCAGATCAGGGACCGTGAAGGACCTCCTTGCGGGGAGGGTGCGCAGGAAACCCGGCGCCGTTCAGACATGAGCAAGCCCTGGCAGAGCGCCGGGGCCAGTGGGCGCATCGATCAGAAGACGGGAGCCTCCGGTAGGACGAGCTTGGCAGCCTTGAACTCGTCGGATCCTACGAGTCGGAGCCCGCAAAGGAAGCACCCAAAGAGTTCATTGTCGTTAGGGTCATCTCCGTTCGGGGTCGCCAGCACGATCAACGCCTTGTTGGTGCAGGCGGGGCAAGGAAACCAACCCATAGGCGGTCCGGGCCTGCCGGTTTCCTTGTGAATTCCACCGGGAAACCATTCGCTGCGACGCTTCCTCAGAGGAGATTGCACTCCCTCCAGAACGTCATCCGGGAGTCCCTTGAAACGGTCTTCGAATCGATGTCGTGCCTGACGAATGCGGACCTGTACATCGCGTTCCGTTTGATCACGCTGATGATCGACGGCAATTTGAACTGCACCGTTCCACCTATCCCAGAAAGGCATGACAGGTTTGCCCAGTCCGTCATGCAGGGCATGCACGACCTTTGCCAGGGCGGCAAGCAGGGACTTTCCCTGTTCGGTACCTGCCGAGTGGGCCACCCCGTTTCGCAAGTCGATCAGGAGATCCAGTTGCCCGTCGGGTGGGAGGATCTGGAGCGTTCGTAGTCGGCTGATAGCTTCGGCAGCCCCGATGGTCCGCACCTTGCTCGCTGTCCGGTTCCCGCCAAGGTGGAAGAGCATCTCCGCGCTACCTCGCATCTCGGCGATGTAGATCGGGTTTTTCGAGACCAGCACCGCCTTGGCCAGGCGTTCGATCGCAACTCCGGCGTGGAGGGCGAACTCGTCGTACTCGCCCCGCCCATGGTCGTCCATGGCTCGGTGCGCGGCCGTCTTGGCGCCCTCATAGAAGCTCTCGAAGGAGAGGTATGCGTCCATGCGACGACGGTAGCCGCATCTGTACTACATGTGCGACCAGATTGAGGTCACGCCTCCGAGCGTCGCGGTTCTCTTCGGCCGATAGAAGATTGATGAAGTCAATTCCCCCAAAAACGGCCGCCTTGGTTCGTTTACGTTGAAGTGCAGGATTACTTCCTCGGGATCGGTAAGAACCCGGGAGCCACCCTGATCCACCAGTGATGTGCCCTTGTCCATAGCAGCCGCTGGGAGTTCCTCGGATGTCGACAGGGAGAGTCCGCACACCCGGCAATGAAAGGCGACGGCGTCCCGCGCACCGAACTCCTCCTCGAATGCCTCAGGGCGCTGGACAGCAGCGCTCGCAGGGCGTCGCTCTTCTCCGCGGAGATGATCGCGGGGCAGACCGCCTTCCCCTTGATCGCCCCCCTGTGCTCCTTGCGCCCGGAGATCCGGGCGGACATGAGCAGGGCCCGCATGGCCCGGTACGTGAAGCCGCCGGCGGGTGGTGGTCTTCACTCCGTTCTCGATGGCGTCTTCTCGTGAACTGGGCTGCCACCACACTGGGAGTGCCCGCCACCGCAGTGAATCCGTAAGCAGACGCACACCGACCCCCTGCCCCGAGCACGGGGTGGGGTTCCCTGACGTTACCCCCACCCGGCGCGGCCGGGCTGGTCAGGTGCGGCCGTGCCAGGACGCCCAGAGCGCGGCGTACGCACCGCCGCGCCGCACCAGCTCCTCGTGCGGCCCGAGTTCGGTGATCCGCCCGTCCTCCATCACCGCCACCCGGTCCGCGTCATGCGCGGTGTGCAGCCGGTGGGCGATGGCCACGACGGTGCGCCCTTCGAGGACCGCGGCGAGCGACCGTTCGGTGTCCCGGGCCGCGCGCGGATCGAGCAGCGAGGTGGCCTCGTCCAGCACGAGTGTGTGCGGATCGGCGAGGATCAGCCGGGCCAGGGAGAGTTGCTGCGCGCGGTCGGGCGGCAGCGCCGCGCCACCGGCCCCCACCCGGGCGTCGAGCCCCGTCAGCGCGGCCCACTCCCAGGCGCCGACCGCCCGCAGCGCCCGCTCCAGTTCGGCGTCGTCCGCCCCGGGCCGGGCGATGAGCAGGTTGTCGCGCACCGTGCCACGGAAGACATACGTCTCCTGGGTGACCAGG
Organism: Streptomyces sp. NPDC059679; assembly: GCF_042734105.1. Lineage (NCBI taxonomy): Bacteria > Bacillati > Actinomycetota > Actinomycetes > Kitasatosporales > Streptomycetaceae > Streptomyces > Streptomyces sp. NPDC059679. The sequence goes on from NZ_JBHWES010000011.1 coordinate 28,043, forward strand.
GCGACCTCGCCGCGCAGTTCGGCGGGTGAGAGATCCGTCAGCGCCACGCCCCCGACGGTGACCGCGCCGGTGCGCGGCGAGTGGATCCCGGCGAGCAGCCGGCCGAGGGTCGACTTGCCCGCGCCCGACGGGCCGACGACGGCCAGCCGCTCCCCGCGCTCGATCCTCAGATCGATGCCGCGCAATACGTTCCGGCCGTCGCGGTAGGCGTAACTCACCCCGCTGACCTCAAGCGCCCGGCGCCCCTTGAGATCCCCTCGGGCCGCCCGGCTCCGCCCGCTCCCGCCGGGCGCGGCTCCCGTGGCGCCGGCCCCGTGGCCGACCCCCAGCAGCCGCGCCAGTGAGGCGGAGCCGGTCTGCAGATCGCCCAGCGAGTACAGCAAGGTGTCGACCGGCCCCAGCAGCTGCTGGACGTAGAGCGTGGCCGCGGTGACCGACGCCAGCGAGACCTGGCCGTCGATGGCGAAGAACCCGCCGATGACCAGCGTGGCGGCCACCGGCAGCGCATACGCGGTGTCGATGATCGGCAGGAAGACCGTGAGCAGCCCCACCGTGTGCCGCTCGGCGGCGTAGGACCCGGCGATGTCCTGGTCCGTGCGGGCGGTGCGGCGCTCGGCGATACGCAGCGCCTCGACCGTACGTGCCCCCTCGACGGTCTCCGTCAGGCCCTCGGTGAGCTGGGAGTACGTGGCGCTCTGGGCCAGGAAGGCATCGCGGGCGCGGCCGAAGAACCACCGGGAGGCGGCCCACAGGACGGGAACGGCGATCAGACAGGGGAAGGCGAGCAGCGGGCCGACCACGGCCATGGCCCCGAGGGTGACGAGGATCGTGACCAGCGCGGTGACGGCGGCGGGCACGGCGCCGCGCACCACGCGCGCCAGCACGTCCACATCGCGGGTGGTGCGGGTGACCAGATCGCCCGAGCCCGCCCGTTCGACGGTGGCGAGCGGCAGCGTCAGCACATCGTCGACGAACCGCTCGCGCAGCTCGGCCAGGACCTGCTCGCCCAGCCTGGCCGAGGCGTATCCGGCGGCGTGCGTCAGCAGCGCCTGGGCCACGATGAACGCGCAGATCAGCAGCGCGGTACGGGGGATGTCGGCGGCGCCGCGCCCGGCGTCCTCGACCAGACCGCCCAGCAGCCAGGGGCCCACCAGGCCGCAGACGGCGGCCAGGCCGTACAGCGTCAGGGCGGCGGCCAGCTCACGCGGGTGACGCCGGGCCAGCCGGCGGACATGGCCGCGGACCTCCTTCGCAGAGGCGACGGGCAACGGGGTGCTCATAGCGCGTCTTCCTCTCGGGCGACCACAGCCCGGTAGCGGGGGTCGTCGAGGAGTTCGGCGTGTGTGCCCTGCGCGACGGCCTTCGCGCTCTCGACGTGGACGACGTGGTCCGCCCGGTCGAGCAGGATCGGGCTGGTGGTGAACACGACGGTGGTGCGGCCCGCGCGGTGGGCGCCGAGCCCGCGGGCTACGCGGGCCTCGGTGTGGGCGTCGACCGCGCTGGTGGGCTCGACCAGGACCAGCACCTCCGGGTCGGCCATCAGGGCCCGTACCAGCCGCAGCCGCTGCTGCTGGCCGCCGGAGAGGTCGCGCCCGGACGCGGCGATCACGGTGTTCAGACCGTCCGGCAGCGCCTCGACGATGTCGCGCGCCGAGGCGGTGTCCAGCGCCCGTTCCAGCAGCTCGCGGGAGCCGGGGCGGGGCCTGGGCGGGTCCAGTTCGTCGCCCAGCGGACCGGCGAAGAGCAGGTCGTCGTTGGTGGCGACGAGGATGCGCCGCCGCACCTCCTCCAGCGGCAGATCGGCGAGCGGCGCCTCCTGCCAGGTGACGGCTGAGTCCGTGTAGCGGCCCAGCCGGTCGGCGAGGGTGGCGGCGTCGGCCGGGGAGGCGCAGGCCACGGCGGTGAACCGGCCCGCTGCCACGGCCAGCCCGGAGTCGGGGTCGGCCAGGGGGCCACCCCGACTGGGCAGGTGGTCCCTCCCAGCGGTGTGCGGCCGTGGCAAACCGGTGCCGGAGGAGAGTTCGCGCGTGAGCGCGAGAAAGTCGGTGACGCGGCGGGCGGCGACATGGCCCCGGGTCAGCTGCCCGGCGGCGTCAGTGAGCCGGCGCAGCGGATCGCCCAGGTAGACGGCGTAGCCGTAGAACGCGATGAGCTGACCGGCGCCGATCCGGCCGTCGGCCACATAGAGCGCCCCCAGCCAGACGACGACGCAGGTCAACAGGGACGGGAGCAGCACCTTGGCGGCGCCGAACAGGGCATCGACACGGGCGAGCGCCACCCCCGCGCCGCGCAGCCGCTGGGAGTCGGCGCGGTAGCGCTCGGCGAAGACCTCCTCGCCGCCGATGCCGCGCAGTACGCGCAGACCGCTGACGATGTCGACGGCCCGGCCGGTCAGTTCGGCCTGGTGCTCGCGCAGCCGCTCCTGACGCCGGTGCAGCGGGCGGATCAGCAGCGCGACCGCCCAGACCATGAGCGGCACACCGGCCAGCACCACGACGCCGAGCCGCCAGGAGGCATCCAGCATGATCGCGGCGATGGCGGCGATGGCCACGACCGCGCCGCTGCCACGGGCGGTGCCGGCCAGCGCCTCGCCGATCCGGTCGATGTCCGCCACACCGGCGTTGACGATCTCGCCCTTGGCCACGCGCCCCGGCAGGGTGGCGCCGAGCGTGGCGGTCTGGCGGGTGATGAGCTGCATGGTGCGGTACGAGGCGCCGAGCCGGGTGGTGAGGGTGCAGCGGTCGCGCAGAATGCCGGTGGTGGCCTGCACCACACCGAGCCCCAGCACCGCGCCGCCCCACAGCAGCAGCGTCCGCCGGTCCCGGTCGATGATCCCGGTGTCGATGGCGGCGCCGATCACGGCCGGTACGAGTGCCTGGGCCAGCACACAGATAATTCCGCACAAAACGCCCAGGAAAATGGAATGGCGGAGATTACGGGCAAGCCATAACAGATAGGATGTGGGTGAGCGATGATCTGGCGTTCCGGATTCCGGATCAGGGAAGCGTCGCATGGCACGCCGATGCTAGTGAGGCCGTTCTCCGCCCGCCGCTGAATTTCCCGGCATTTCGGTGGGGAGGGCCCAGGAGGCATGGCCGGGGGACGGCGGGGCACTCGCGTCGCGATGGATGAGTGACCGTCGTAGAAATTCTGGAGGTCACCGTGTACCGGCAGGCCGATCCCCGGCACCTCTCCGCCGACGACCACGACCGCGACCCCGCGCCGCCGTCGCCGACCCCGTCGCCCGGCCCGGGCGGGCCGGAGCCGGGTCCCGGGCCTGGCCCCGAACCGGGGCCGACCCCCGGGCCGCCGCCCGACCCGTCGCCGGATCCCGTGCCCAGTCCGCCGCCCAGCCCGCCCCCGAGCCCACCGCCCGGTCCGATGCCGGGTCCGCCGCCGCACCCGGTGCCCCAGCCGCCGGGCCCCGATCCGGTCCCGGACCCCTCCCCCGCCCCCGGGCCGCTCACCCGCCAGGCGCGCCCCAGCGCGGCCTACGGCACGCCCGGCCCGGCCATGACTACCCGCTAGGGCTTGGTTCGCTTGGGCGCCGCCACTTTGGCGGCCCGCTTGGCCTCCTGCTTGAAGGCGCGGACCTTGTCCAGCGACTCGGGCCCCGTGATGTCGGCGACCGAGCGGTACGAGCCCTCCTCGCCGTAAGCGCCCGCCGCCTCGCGCCACCCCTCCGGCCGTACGCCGTACTGCTTGCCGAGCAGCGCCAGGAAGATCTGCGACTTCTGCTTGCCGAAGCCGGGCAGCGCGTTCAGCCGGTCGAGCAGTTCCTTGCCGGTGGCGACGTCCCGCCACAGAGCGGCGGCGTCGCCGTCGTAGTTGTCGACCAGGTACTGGCACAGCTGCTGCACCCGCTTGGCCATGGCCCCGGGGTAACGGTGCACCGCGGGCTTGGCAGACAGCACCTCGACGAACCGCTCCGGGTCGCAGGCGGCGATCTCCTGCGCGTCCAGGTCGTCGCCGCCCATGCGCTGCGCGATGGTGTACGGGCCGGAGAAGGCCCACTCCATGGGCACCTGCTGATCGAGCAGCATGCCGGTCAGCGCGGCCAGCGGGCTGCGCCCGAGCAGTTCATCGGCCTCGGGCCGCTGGGCGAGGCGAAGGGTGACATCCATCCCGTCCGGGTACCCCCGGCGACCGGGCCGAAGCAGCCCGACCCGTTCGGGTTCCCCCGCACGGGGGACGGAACAGGGGCAATTCGGCCGAATTGCGAGGTATTCGGGACCGTGCGAATCTGGTGGCGACCCTGAATTCGATCAACCAGAGCCAGAGGGAGACCGAGCGCAGCGGGACATTAGCGCATCTATGTGCCGCGGGCAGGATGTGACATCGGACCACGGAGACGAGTGACCATGTCAGCAACCGCGACTCGCCACCGGCGCCATGACGACACTCCCGACACCGACGGCGACTTCGCTCGCCTTTCCCGGCTTCCGTCGGGGCCGGAGCGCGACGCCCTGCGTGAGGCGATCATCTGTGCGTGGCTGCCCGTGGCGAAACGCCTGGCGCTGCGTTTCCGCAATAAGGGCGAGAACATGGAAGACCTCACCCAGGTCGCCTCGCTCGCCCTGGTGAAGGCGGTCGACCGCTACGATCCCGATCTCGGCCACGCTTTTCCCTCGTATGCGATCCCGGTCATCACCGGTGAGCTCAAGCGGCACTTCCGCGACTATCTGTGGACGCTACATGTGCCCCGTAACATCCAGGAAGTCCGCTCCCGCACCCGCTCGGCGCGCGACGCCCTCGAACAGGAACTCGGCGGCCGCACCCCCACCATCACCGAGATCTCCACTCGCACCGGTATGCCCAAGGAAGATGTGAAGGCGGGCCTGGAGGCCAGCGCCTCCTGCACCCCGCTGTCGCTCAACGCCGCGGTCCAGGGCGCCGAGGAGCGGCTGCTGGCGGAGACGGTGGGCGCGGACGACGCGGCGATCGAACGGGTCGTCAACCGGGAGGCGCTGCGGGCGCTGATCACCCACCTTTCGGAACAGGACCGCTACGTGCTGTATCTGCGGTTCTTCGTCGGCCTCTCGCAGAGCCAGATCGGCGAGATCCTCGGCTTCTCGCAGATGCACATATCCCGTAGGCTCTCCCGGCTCTACAGCGAATTGAGGCAGGGCCTGCTGGCCCATGCCTGACCCCGCCGGGCCCCGCCCGGACGGCGCAGGAGGTGGCCGATGGTCTCGGAGACGGCCCGTATCGCCGCGGACGGCGCGCTGCTGGTGGGCGATCTGGTGGTGCCCGACGGGGCGCGCGGCGTGGTGGCCTTCGCCCACGGCAGCGGCAGTTCCCGGCACAGCCCGCGCAACCGCTCGGTGGCCGAGGTGCTGAAGCAGGCGCGCCTGGGAACGCTGCTGTTCGACCTGCTGACCATGGACGAGGAGCGGGTGGACGCGATCACCGCCGAGCACCGCTTCGACATCCCCCTGCTGGGCCGGCGCCTGGTGGCGGCGGTGGACTGGCTCGGCGGGCATCCGGCGACCGCCGCCCTGCCGGTCGGGCTGTTCGGCGCCAGCACGGGCGCGGCGGCGGCGCTGGTGGCCGCGGCGGAGCGGCCGGAGCGGGTGCGGGCGGTGGTCTCGCGCGGCGGCCGTCCCGATCTGGCGGGCGGGGTGCTGTCCCGGGTCCGCGCTCCGGTGCTGCTGGTGGTGGGCGGCGAGGACCACGAGGTGCTGCGGCTCAATGAGCAGGCGGCGGCCATGCTGGCGGCGCCCCACTCCGTGCACGTGGTGCCCGGCGCGACCCATCTGTTCGAGGAGCCGGGGACGCTGGCCCAGGCGGCCGCGGCGGCCCGCGACTGGTTCCTGGACATGACCGCGACCCCCGCAGGAGGGCCGGGCGGCTCCCGCCGGTCCCCCCGGCGGCCTTGAGCCACCGCCGACAGACGGCTACCGCCAGTAGACTCCGACGCCCTCGGTCGTCTCCATGTGCAGCCGCGAGGTGTCGGCCGACTCCATGAGCGCCAGAAACTCGGCCAGTTCCTCCTCATTGTGGCGGACGAGCCGGTCGAAGTACGGGTGGCCGACGCGACGGTCCAGCAGGATGTTGTGGGCGACCAGGCAGCCCGACGGGGCCAGCCACTTCACCGCTGCCTCGGCAATCGGTGCGTACACGGCCTTCCCCAGATACCGCGGATCGGGCCCCGACTTGGGCCCTTCGGCGTCGAGGACCATCAGGTCGAACATCTCCCCCGTGTGGGCCTTCATATAGGCGACCGCGTCCTGGCAGACGATCTCGACGCTGTTCCGCAGTCCGACCCGCCGCAGGTTGCGCTCCGCCTGCTCACAGACGGCGGGGTCGATGTCGATGAGCACGACTTGGCCGCCATGGCCGCGCCCGGCCGTCGCCGCGATGGCGAACGACGCCCAGTAGCCGTAGTAGGACCCGAGGACGGCGATGCGCCGGGGTGCGCGGATCTGCGCCACCGCGTAGAGCAGCGCCGCCTCCTCCGGGAAGATGAACGTTGTACGCCCCTCATGGTCCCAGTGGGCGGCGAGCAGCCGCAGATGGCGGCGGAGCGCGGTCCAGTCGTACGCGGTGGTGGGCAGCGCGCCCGCGTCGACCAGTCGGCGCAGGCAGGCCTGGGTGAAGTCGCCGGCCCGCCAGTTGAGCCGGGCGCTGAGCGCCCGTTCGTTCTCCGTCAGCGGCAGCGACTGCGGTAACTCCAGGATCGCGGGGAGTTCATCGACGTAGGTCCGCCGGTCGATGTCCCCGGCGCGCCAGGCGTCGAAGGCGGGTACCCCTTCCAGACCGGCGACGACGCGGTCGAAGACACAGCCTTCGAGGGGGAACGGCGTCGGCGGAGCGCTCGGCACAGCGGGCGCGGAGGGCGACGTGGCGGGCGCGGAGGGCACAGCCTGCTCGGCCAGATAGCGGGAGATGACCGCGTCGAAGTGGCCCGCGTAACGGGACTGCAGCTCCGGCAGCCGCCAGTCGTCCCCCGTCACCGTGGACCGGCACGACGCGCTGCCGCAGCGGCAGTCGACGAGGTAGGGCGTGGCGACATTCGTCGCGTAGTCGAAGGTCAGCTCCTCGCCGGTGGCGATGTCCCGCAGCGCCACGAAGGTGATCTGCCCCCGGATCCCCACGTTGGGTTCGCAGGAGTGGTTGATGTACACAGCGATGTCGTCGACCTCGTCGACGCTGTCCGGGCACAGGTGGAGGCCGTCGTCCACCTGCATGCTGTAGCCGCCGAACGCGGCGTCGCGCCGCCGGGCCTCGGCATAGCCGACGACCGACCCCGAGCGCACCGCGACGATCTCCCCGCGGCCGATCGGCGCAGTGGCGTACGCACCGCGGCCGTGGATGCGGCTGTCCCGTATGACGATGCGCCAGTCCCGGTGAGATCGCACCCGCTGCCTCCCCTGTCAGTTGGAGGCGCCGACCGCCCCCAGCGTGGTGATGGCGGACCGCTGACCGGCGGTCAGCTGCCGCGCCCCCGCGAACGACGACCCCTCGTAGAAGGCCGGCAGAGGCGTCGTGCCCAGGTGGCGCAGCTCAGGGATGGAGTATGCCCGGATCTCGTCATCGGCACCCGCCGCGAGCAGCACCGAGCCGTCCGCGATGGAGCAGAACGTACGGATCCGGTCAGCCCCGTCCAGGTCGGTGACCCGCTGCCATCCGCCGCCGGGGACCCGGCGGTAGGCGCGCATCCCGTCCTCGATGAGGCTGCCGACCACGAGCAGGCTTCCGCCCTGGCAGTAGTACGCGCCGAGCACCATGTCGGGCATGGTGTCGATCACCTCGGGTGCGAAGGTGTCGCCCCGTCGCCCCCATACGATGATCCGGCCGTCGTCGCCGGTCGTGGCGAATTCCTCGCCGTCCGGGTGGGTGTCCAGGCCCCAAGCCCGATGCCCGGGGCAGCTGATCCGGGTGACCTCCCGGGACGGGTCCAGCGGGTCGAACACCACCACGGTCTCGTCGCTGCTGGTGGACACCGCGAGGCCGTCCCGCCACCGCCGCACCCTCAGCACCCGCGCCTCGTGGTGGGTGTGCCAGGTCACATGGTCGCCGTCGAGGGTCCATACGCCGATGCGCCGGTCATTGCTGCCGCTCAGGATGTACTCACGGCCGTCCCGTACCAAGGTGCTCGCTTCGAGGACCCAGTCGGTGTGGCCGGTCAGCTCCGCCTCGATCCGCAGGTTGCCCGCGTTCCACACGCGCACCACGCCGTCGTCGCTGGCGGTCACGATGTGGTTTCCGCAGAGGCTGAAACAGGACCGCCAGACCCGGCCGCCGTGCTGCAGCGACCCGGTTTCCGCGAGCCGTGCCGACCCCCTGGTGACCCGCCAAACACGGGCGAGCCGGTCTTCGCCGGCGGTGACCACCTGGCTGCCGTCGGGCGCGGCACCGATGCTCCAGGTCCGCCGGGTCGAGCCGTTGGACAGGGCGTTGACCTCTCCGGTGGAGATGTCGACGAGATACGTCTTCTCCCCCTCGCAGGATGTGGCGAGCTTGCTGCCGCCGTGTGCCAGGCGCATCGCGGTGACCCGCTCCCGCAGGACGGCCACCCCGGTGGGCTCGGCGACGCTCAGCTCGTCGTCCGCCGTGACCCGCCAGTGCCAGATCACTCCGTCCTCGCCGGAGGTCAGCACGCCCATGCCGTCGGCGGTCCAGGTCAGCGCGCGGATGGGCGCGTTCGCCGACCGCTCGGCCACCCGGCTGCCCGATGTGTCGCCGATCCACAGGACGTCGTTGGAGGCTACCGCCACCAGTCCGGTGGAGCTGTTGACGCCGACACAGCGCGCCTGGTCGGAGCCGCCGACCTCGATATGGCGGATGTCATCGGCCCCCGGGCCGACCACCGCGAACGAGCCATTGCTGCAGGCGACCACCGCCTGATGCTCGTCGATCGCCGTGATCGCCCGGATGCTGCGCGCCCGCGTCGGCCAGGTGCCGTCCAGAGTGAGCCGTCCGCCGGCGATCGACCAGCGGCGCACCGCACCGTCCTCACCGCCGGCGAACAGGGCCCGCCCACCGGGGGTGGTGCCGATGGCGCGGATCCAGAACATCCCCTCGGCCCGCCGCCGGTCGAGCACGGTGTCGCGCACCGTGTCGATGAGGATCAGCTCGCTGTCGTCACCGCCCACGACGGCGAGGTCGTCGGCCAAAGTCCCCGCCGCCCGCAGCCAGTTGTGGCTCACCCGCCTGGCCACCGGACCGGCGAAGTCGGTGGCCCGCCAGGTCAGCGCGTTGCCCAGCGCGTCCACGCCCACGATGCGGCTGTCGTCCGCGGACCAGGTCAGATCGAGGACGCCGCCGTGGGGCACCACGAAGCGGCAGTCGACGAACAGGGCGCCGGACAGATCGCAGCGGTGGAGCTCCACCTCGGTGAAGTCGACGAAGCGATACGTCATCGCGGACAGGTCCAGGCCGGTGAGCCGCTGCCCCCGCGCCGCCAGCAGGCCGACGAGGTGGGGGCCGTGGTGCGCCGCTGCACCCCGCTCGGGCCCCCGCCCGCGCCCCCGAGCCAGGTCCAGCGCGGCGACCAGCGGGGCGGTCACCGAACCGCCCTCCTCGGCCAGCAGATCCAGCAGCGGTACGACGACTCGCCGGCGGGTCGCGTCACGCTGGTTGCGCGAATCCCACGCACAGCACAGCAGGACCCAGCGCAGTACGTCGAACTCCCCGCGCCGCAGCTCCCGTGCGCAGGCGGACACCAGCCACTGGCCCAGCAACTCGGCCACCACCTGGTGGAAGTGGTACCGGCCGTCCTCGCCCTGGCGCAGCCCCAGCGTGAACCGGAGATCGGTGACCGCACGCGCCGCACGGGCCTCGGTGACGTCACCGCCGAGGAGTTCACGGACCCGCTCACCGCTGACGCCGTCGACGGCCAGTGCCACCTGCAGCGCGATCCGGCGGGTCATCGCGGACAGATGCTTCATATGCCACTGGACGACGTCCCGGAAGTCGTCGGCGGTCCCGGACGGCGGAAAGCGCGTGGTGTGCCCGTCGTCCCTCGATACGCACTGCAGCGCGGCGAGTTCCACGAACAGCGGATTGCCTGGAGGGCCGACCCCTTCGGGCGGCGGGTCCAGCTGCTGCCCGGCCTCGTGCAGCTGGGCGAGCCGGATGTCGAACAGCCGCCGGGCGGCGTCGGGGCTCATCTCGTGCAGGGGGATCTCGACGCAGTGCCCGCTGTCGTAGAGCCGTGGGTGGACCGGAATCGGGGTCCGGGAGGTGATGAGCACGACGGAGCGGTGCTCGGACTCCGCGATCGCCCGGAAGATGTACTGGTATTCCTCGTGGGTCGCGCGGTCGGTCGCGCTGGTCGTGGCCAGCACCGTCTCGGCATTGTCGATCACCAGGAGATGGCGCTCGGCGCGCAGCAGCCCCACCAGTTGGTCGACGCGCCGGGTGAGTGTCTGCGCCAGGGGGATATGGCTGGGGGCCATCGCCAGGATGACATCGCCGAGGAAGTCCAGGCCGACCGGCCGAAGCCGGGTCGTCGCCCAGACGACCTTCTCGAACACGGCGGGCGAGGGCCTGCGGCCCAGGCGGCGGAGCAGCCGCCCGCGCTGCGGGACGGCGCCTTCGGCAGCTCGCGCGAACCGGATGGCAAGGGCTGTTTTGCCGATCCCGCCACCGCCGACGAGGGCGACCATCCGGGTGTGGGGCCGGCCGGCGGCGGCGCGGAGCTGGCACACCGCCTCGTCACGGTTGACGAACGCGCCGGGGGCGAGCGGGGGGATATGGCCGCGTGGGGCGAGTGGGCCGCCGGTGGGATCGCGCCTGCCCCGTCCGAGGGCCCGATAGACGGTATAGGCGAACGTGGTCAGCGTGGCGGCGATCGTCGCGATCCCCGCGAGGATTTCGACTAGGTCCAGCATTCGCTCCGCCCCCTCGGTCGTCAGCTGGTCCTCAGCCCCCGTCGCCGAGCTGCCGTCTGAGATTCGCCATCTCGTCGGCCAGCGCCCCTTCCTGACGTGCCCGGACACCGGCGAGAGCCCCGTCGAACGAGGGGCGGTTCTTGTCCTGGCTCAGCTTGAAGGCGGGCTCGACGCGGGGGGTGGTCATCCGAAAGCCCCGGATATCGGGCAGGTACTGCTCGATGAACTCCTCACGGACCTCCAGGGCGGGCTCGTGGTGGTCCAGGAGCGCGCCGAGGTGCGCGCGCAGTCCGCTGTCGGTGAGCGGTTCGGCGCCGCCGTACATATGGACGGCGGCGTAGTTCCAGGTCGGCACGTTCTCGTGGTCGTACCACGTTGGCGAGATATAGCCGTCCACGGCGCGGAAGACGACCAGGAACCGCGAGTCGTCGTCGATCCGCTCGGCGATGGCGTTGTGCGCCGCCACATGGAAGAACAGCGTCAGGGGGCGCTCGTCGTCGCCGGGGTCGACCTGCACCGGGATGTGCGAGACCGCGGGGTCCGTGGTGTCGAGCAGGATGACCGTGGCGAAGCCGATCCTCCGCGCGACCTCCACCGCGTACGCGGTGTTCGGCTGCGGTAGCCAGGAAGGCGTATAGGCCGTCATACGTCAACCTTAACGAGCCTGCCCCGCCCACCAGTCGGGATCGGCCGCGGTGTCCGCCGTCGCTCATCCGGCGGGGGGTCGCACGGAAGCACTCCTGGAGCGCCCGGGGGTTGCTGAGGGGCGCTGAGGGGGCGTCAGGTACCCAGCACCGCCCGCAGGTCGTAGCGCACCGGCTCTTCCAGCTGGGCGTAGGTGCAGCCGCGTGGCTCGCGGTCGGGCCGCCAGCGGCGGAACCTGGCCGTATGGCGGAAGCGGTCGCCCTGCATATGGTCGTACGCCACCTCGCACACCCGCTCCGGCCGCAGCGGCATCCACGACAGGTCCTTGACGCCGGTCCAGCGGCTGGGCGCGCCGGGCATCCGGCCGCGCGTCTGCGCCTCCTCGCTGGCCCAGTCGGCCCAGGGGTGTCCTGCGAGGGTGTCCATCCGCAGCGGTTCCAGCTCGGCCATGAGCTCCTGCCGGCGCCGCACCGAGAAGGCGCCGCACACGCCGACGTGCTGGAGCCGGCCGGCGGCGTCGTACAGGCCCAGCAGCAGCGACCCGACGACCGGGCCTGACTTGTGCTGCCGCATCCCCGCCACCACGCAGTCAGCGGTCCGCTCGTGTTTCACCTTGACCATGACCCGCTCCCCCGGCCGGTAGCCGAGGTCGGGGTGTTTGGCGATGACGCCGTCCAGACCCGCGCCCTCGAACTGCTGGAACCACTGCTCGGCGAGGGCCTGGTCATCGGTCCAGGGCGCGGTGTGGACCGGGTCCGCGGCCTGGCGCAGCGCCTCGGTCAGCGCGTCCCGCCGCTGCCGCAGCGGCGTGTCCATCAGGGACTCGTCCCCCAGCGCGAGCAGGTCGAAGGCCACGAAGCTCGCCGGGGTCGCCTCGGCGAGCCGGCGCACCCGCGAATCGGCTGGGTGGATGCGCTCCAGGAGCGCGTCGAAGTCCAGACGGCTCCCGCGTACGATCACGATCTCGCCGTCGAGGACGCAGCGCGGCGGCAGATTCGCCCGGAGCGCGCCGACCAGTTCCGGGAAGTAGCGGGTCAGCGGTTTGCCCGAGCGGCTGACCAGCTCGATCTCGTCCCGGTCGCGGAAGACGAGCGCCCGGAAGCCGTCCCATTTCGCCTCGTACCACATGCCCGGCGGGATGGCGGCCACGGACTTGGCCAGCATCGGCTCCACCGGCGGCATCACCGGAAGGTCCATGCCCCGATTCTCCGTCCCTCCCCGGCCCGGCGCCCGCCGGGAGGTGGCCTGTGCCCCGCGGGCCTAGCGTTGAATCCATGGCAGAGACGGCGGAGCTCACGGTCGGCGAGCGCACGGTACGGCTGACCAACCCCGGCAAGGTCTATTTTCCGCAGCGGGGCTTCACCAAGCTGGACGTCGCCCGCTACTACCTGGCCGTCGGCGACGGCGTCCTGCGGGCGCTGCGGGACCGGCCGACGACGCTGGAGCGCTACCCGGACGGCGTAGAGGGCGAGTCGTTCTTCCAGAAGCGGGCGCCGAAGAACCTGCCCGAGTGGATTCCGACCGGGCGGATCTCCTTCCCCAGCGGGCGCCATGCGGACGAGATCTGCCCCACCGAGCCCGCGGCCGTCGTCTGGGCGGCGAACCTGGGGTGTCTGACCTTCCACCCGTGGCCGGTCCGGCGGCTGGACACCGACCACCCCGACGAGCTGCGGATCGATCTGGACCCGCAGCCGGGGACCGACTACGAGGACGCGGTGTGGGCGGCCGGCCAGCTGCGGCCGGTGCTGGAGGAGCTGGGGCTGCGGGGGTGGCCGAAGACCTCGGGCGGCCGCGGGCTGCATGTGTTCGTGCCCATCGCGCCGGAGTGGACCTTCACCCAGGTGCGCCGGGCCGCCATCGCCATCGCGCGTGAGCTGGAGCGGCGCGCGCCGCGGCGGATCACCACGGCGTGGTGGAAGGAGGAGCGCGGCGAGAAGGTGTTCGTGGACTACAACCAGACGGCCCGCGACCGGACCATCGCCAGCGCCTATTCCGTACGCCCCCGGCCGCACGCCCCGGTCTCGGCGCCGCTGCGCTGGGAGGAGGTGCCCGACGCCAGGCCGCGGGACTTCGATCTGGCCACCATGCCGGTGCGGTTCCGGGAGCTGGGCGATGTGCACGCCGAGATGGACGGGCAGGTCTGCCGCCTGGAGGCCGCCCTGGAGCTGGCCGACCGTGACGAGCGCGAGCACGGCCTGGGCGATCTGCCGTATCCGCCCGACCATCCGAAGGTGAAGGGCGAGCCGAAGCGGGTGCAGCCGAGCCGCGCCAGGAAGTGACGCCCGGCGTCACCGCCGATGCTCACGGGTGTACGTCACTGACCAGCGCTTCCCCCATGCGGCGAACGGTCGCGCAGCCGCGCCAGGAGCAGCGCCACATCGTCGTCCGGCGCCCCGTGCAGGGCGGCCAGCACCTGGTCGCAGGTCCGTTCCAGCGGGCCCTGCTGGCGGCTCAGCAGCTCCAGCAGGGTGCGCAGGCCCACGTCGATGGACTGGTGGCGCTTCTCGACCAGACCGTCGGTGAACAGGGCGAGCAGGGTGCCCGGCGACAGCTCGCATTCGACCGAGGCGAACGGCACGCCGCCCACGCCCAGCGGCGCGCCGCTGGGCATGTCGAGGAGTTCGGCCCGCCCGCCGGGGCGCACCAGCACCGGTGGCAGATGGCCGGCGGTGGACAGCAGGCAGCGGCCGCTGCGCGGATCGCAGACCGCGTACAGGCAAGTGGCGATCGAGTCGCCCAGGGTGATGGTGATGTCGTCGAGGTGGCGCAGCAGTTCGGCGGGCGACAGGTCGAGCTGGGCGAAGGCGCGGGTGGCGGTGCGCAGCTGGCCCATGATCGCCGCGGCGTGGATGCCCTTGCCCATCACATCGCCGACCACCAGGGCCACCTTGCCGTCCTTGAGCGAGAGCACATCGAACCAGTCGCCGCCGGCCGCGCTGACCGCGGGCAGATACCGGGAGGCGATCTCCAGGCCGTCCAGATCGCGCGGCTGCTGGGACAGCAGGCTGCGCTGCAGGGTAAGTGCCGCGTCGCGCTCCCGGGCGTACAGGCGGGCGTTGTCGATGCACAGCGCGGCGCGGGTGGCCAGTTCGCAGGCGAGGGTGAGGTCCTGCTCGTCGAAGGGCCGGGCGTTGATCGTCCGGTGCAGGCTGAGGGTGCCGAGCACGCTGCCGCGGGCGATCAGCGGGGCCGCCAGATAGGAGTGGACGCCCTCCTTGCTCAGTACGGCGGCGGACGCCTCGTCGCGCGCGATGCGCCGCAGGTCCCCGTCGGTCACCTGGGGCAGGAAGATCGGCTGGGCGTCACGGACACAGCGCGTGATCATGCGGCTCGGGTCGTACCGGGCGATCTCGCCGACCGGGTCCGCCGCGTGCACGGCGTTGGTGGGGTAGCCCGCCGCCACGGCCAGCGCCCGGAAGCGGGCCCAGCCGTCGGCGCCCACCCGGGCCATGGGCTCGCGGTGCACCACGGCGTCCAGCACATCCACGGCGGCGAGGTCGGCCAGCCGGGGCACGGTCACATCGGCCAGCTCCTGGGCGGTCTGCCGCAGGTCCAAGGTGGTGCCGATGCGGACTCCGGCCGCGGCGATCAGGGCCAGCCGCTCACGGGCCTCGGCGACCTCGCTGGCCTCCCGGTGGCGCCGGGACACATCGAACACCGAGACCGCGATGCCCAGGACCCGTCCGCCGGGGTCCTCCAGCCGGTAGTACGACTCCGACCAGGCGTGCTCATGGTCCGGGTCGGCCGGGGTCCGGCCGACGGTCTGCTGGTCGAGCAGCGGCTGCCCGGACTCCAGGACGTGCAGCATCGCGCCCTCGATGGCCGAGGCGTCAAGACCCGGCAGCACGTCCGTCAGGCTCCGGCCCCGCAGGTCGCGCTCGGACAGGCCGTTCATCTCCAGCAGGGCCGGGTTGGCGAGGATCCACCGCAGGTCCGTGTCGAATACGGCGAGGCCCACGGGGGACTGCTCGACCAGGAAGCCGGAGACGGCCAGGTCGGTCTCCAGCTGCCGTACGGTGCCCTCGTCGGCCGCGAGCCCGAGCGCGTAGGCGTCGCCGTGGGAGTCGCGCAGGCCCATGGTGCGGAACTCCACCCGCAGGGCGGTGCCGTCCTTGTGCCGGACCGGAAAGACGCCCGCCCACATCTTGCCCGCCTGCACCCGCTGGAACAGTTCCACCGCGGACCGCCGGTTCTCGCGGTCGACCAGCAGCCGGGCGGCGTTCTGGCCCAGGGCCTCGGAGGCGCGGTAGCCGAGCAGCTGCTCGGCCTCCGGGCTCCACAGGGCGACACGGCCGTCGCTGTCCAGCACCACGGCGGCGACCCGTAGCAGATCGAGCAGACCTCCCGGGGCGGCGAGATCGTTGAGCTCCGCCTCGCCGTCCCCTCGCGGGCGGTCTCGCGCGTTCGGCGGGCGGTTTTGCGAAGTCATCCGGGTACCTCATTCCCCGCTGCCCGTACGCAGGGGCGGGCCGACGCGGCACCAGCGATCGGCCGGGCGGGCGTGCCCTTCTTCTGTCATACCTCTCCAGGCCCGGCCCCGCACACCCAGGTCATCGGCGGGCACGGCCGCGACACGCCAGGGACGGTCAGATGGTGAAGGGCCGCTGCCGGGCGAAGGCGGGCAGCGGCGGGCCGGCCTGGAACAGATTGGGGGTCTGGTCCGGGGGCATCCGCTTGGTGACCTCCCGGTGCAGCCTGCGGTAGCTGCCCTCGAAGGCGCCGTCCCGCCAGACGTCCAGGAGGGTGCCCGTGAACAGGCCGTTGACCATCCCGTCCGCGGAGGTCTGGTTGTCCTGGCAGCCGGAGATCTGCAGCACGGTGGCGTCGATCTCGGCGAGGTCCTTGGCGGTGCGGGCGTTCTGGATCCCGTCGTAGAACGCGCGGTCCCGCTTGTAGACGACGGACTGCACCGGAAGCGGCATCACCCTGATCCGCTTGGCGACCTCGTCCGGCTGGTCGGTGCTGAACCGCCGGTCGAGCTCGCGGGGGCTGAGCACCTCGGGCAGGACCTTGGCCACCGTTCCGCTGTGACAGCTGTCGGAGAGCATCCAGATCCGCACCCCCTTGGCGAACCTCCCGAACAGGTCGAAGAGCTCGTCGTCGACCAGCTGCCGGTCGTAGAGCACCCAGGTCTCGTCCAGCCGGTCGCCGGTCTCGTCGTGGTTGAGGTCCGGCACCTGCCCGCCGTGGCCCGAGTAGGTGAGGAAGAGAATGTCGCCGCCGGTGAGCCGGCCGGCCGCGGACTCCACGGCCGCGGAGACCGCGTCGGCCGTGGCGGCGGAGGTGAGCAGCGGGTCGGTGACGGTGAAGCCCGCGGACCCGGCGAGCCGCGCCATATCGCTCGCGTCCTGCTCGCAGGCGTTGAGGTCGCCGCTCCAGCCGTCGTAGCGCGCGGGGTCGACCTGGTTGAGGCCGATGTGGACCGAGAGGCCGGTTGCCATGGCGGGCTCCTTCCGAGAGGTGGAGGTGACGACGGACCTCCGCCGACTCAGCGATGATGGGGCCACTCGTCCCGCCATGCCCTGTTTCACTGGGCCATCCGGGCTCCCAGGGCGCGCAGCACGGTGTGGGCGGTGCGCTCCAGATAGTCGGCGTCGGGGCGCACCCCGCGGATGGACACATGCCAGTAGACCAGCGCCCCGAGCAGATCGAGCGCCAGCTCGCGGTCCGTGTCCGGGGGCAGCTCGCCGCGCCGCACCGCCCGGTCGAGCACGTCGGTCACGCGCGAGCGGCGCGGTTCACCGATGGACCTGGCCAGCGCCTGGGCCAGCTCGGGGTCGCGGTTGGCCTCGGCGATGAGGTCCGGGAAGATCCGCGAGAACCGCGGATGGGTGAGCCAGTCGGCCACCGCGCCGAGCATGGCCAGCACATCGCCGCGCAGCGAGCCGGTGTCGGGTGCCTCGGCGAGTTCGACGCTCAGCTCGGAGGTGACCGCGATGATCATGTGCTGCTTGGAGGGCCAGCGGCGGTACAGAGCGCTCTTGCCGACCCCCGCCCGTTTGGCCACCGCCTCCATCGAGAGCCGTCCGTAGCCGTGCTCGGCGAGCTCGTCGAGCACGGCCTCGGCGATGGCCGCGGTCTTGTCGGCGCGCAGGGCTGCGGCGCCGCTCGGGGCGCGTCGGGTCGGCTCAGGCATGCGCAGACGGTAGCAGATGGACGGAACGGTACCGTTCCGTTTACGCTCGACCGGAAGGACGGAACGGTACCGTCCCGTCCAATCTCGTTTCCGAGAGTTTCCGAGGGACGCTCGCCCATGAACACAACCCACCAGACCGACCAGACCCACCGCACCCCCCGCCCCCGTACGGCCGTCGAGGTGTTCGACCGGGCCAAGGAGCTGCTGCTCGCCCACGACATGCTCGGGTTCGCCGACCTGTGGGCCGCCGACGGGACCATGGAGTTCCCGTTCGCGCCGCCCGGCCGGCCCAGCCGACTGGAGGGGCGCGAGGCGGTGCGGGAGTATCTGCGCGACTACACCGACCTGCTGGATGCGCGCGCGGTGACCCACGACGTCAGGCACCGCACCGAAGACCCGAACGCCCTGATCGTCGAGTGGGCGGTGGAGGGGATCGCCGTCCGCACCGGCCGCCCGTACCGCATGGCGTACGTCGCCTTCATCACGGTCGAGGACGGCGAGATCACCTCCTACCGCGACTACTGGAACCCGCTCGCCGCCGGCCAGGTGCTGGGCATCCTCGACGAGCTGACCGCCGTGTACGCGGGAGGCCGGGCCGATGGCTGACCCCACCGGCCCCACCGGCCCCACCGTTTTGGTCACCGGCGCGACCGGGAACACCGGCTCCCGGCTGCTGCCGCTCCTCGCCGCCCACGGCGCCCGGATCAGGGCCGCCGCCCGCCGCCCGGCCCCCGGGGCACGGCCGTACGAGACCGTCCGGTTCGACTGGCGCGACCCGGCCACCCACGCCGCGGCGCTGGACGGGGTGACCCATCTCTATCTCATCGCCCCGGTGGCGGAGGCCGAGCCGCTGGCGCTGGTCGAGCCGTTCCTGGCCGACGCGGTCCGCCGGGGCGTACGGCGCGTGGTGCTGCTCAGCTCCTCCGCGGTCAGCCCAGAGATGCCGGGCCTTGGGGCGCTGCACCGGCTCGTCCAGGACACCGTGCCCGAGTGGGCGGTGCTGCGGCCCTCGTGGTTCATGCAGAACTTCACCGGCGACCACCCGGTGGCCCAGGGGATCCGTACGCGCGGTGAGATCGTCACCGCCACCGGGGATGCCGGGGTCGGCTTCGTCGACGCGGGCGACATCGCCGCCGTCGCCGCCCGCGCCCTCCTGGACGAACGGCCGCACGACACCGCGCACACCATCACCGGGCCCGAGGCGATCGGCTACGGCGACGCGGCGCGCATCATCGCCGAGGTGTCCGGCCGGGCCGTCCGCCATGTCCCGGTGGACACCGCGACCCTGGCCGGGCGGCTGGCCGACGCGGGATACCCGAAGGAGTTCGCCACCATGCTGGCCGGGCTCGACGAGGCCGTCCGGCGCGGCGCGGAGGACCGTACGACCGACACGGTGCGCCGCGTCACCGGGCGCGCTCCACGCTCCTTCCGCGACTTCGCCGTCGAGCACCGCGCGGAGTGGGCCTGAGCGGGGCCGGCGTCGTGGCACGGCTTATCGGAAGAGGGCGTACGGGGCGCGGTCCCGGGGGCTGGGGGGCGCACTGTCCCGCAGCGCGGCCCACAGCACCCGGCTGTCGGTGAGCGGGCCGCCCGGCCCGACCAGCCAGATGTGGCCCTGCCGTACGCATCCGGGCCGGGGGCAGCGCAGCACCCGGCCCGGCCCGGCGGCGGCCACGGCGCGGCGGCGGCCGTGGCCGGAGCCCCGCAGCCACGCCTTCCACTCCTGGGCCGAGCCGGGCGGTACGAGGAAGGAGAGCACATGGCTGGCGGTGGCCAGCATCACCGGGCCGATCACCGCCTCGTGCCGCCGCAGTGTCCGGACCACGGCCATCCCGGTGCCCTCGGACATCCGGACCAGGTCGAAGAGCCGGCCCACCGGGAGGTCGGCGAGGCCGTTTCCGCTGGCCCACTGCACACGCACCCGGCCGGGCTCCTCGCCGGCCGACGACAGCAGCCAGTCGGCCGCGGCGGTCTCCACGGTGCCTCGCCCACGCATGTCGCCTCCGGTCTCCCCTGTTGACTCGTCCGCTCCGGTCGCGCCGCCCCACCCTCGGCCCGGCCGTCTGTGCGCCCTACCGCGCCTCACCGCTCCCTAACGCGTCCGCCCGAGCGCCAGCGTGAACCACACCTTCTTGCCCGGGCCGTCCCCGTCCGGCGGTTCGGTGCCCCAGTCGTTGGCCAGGCCGTCGACGATGGCCAGCCCCCGCCCGGACTCCTCCGTCTCGGCCGCCGTACGGAAGACCGGCCGGACCGGCGAGCCGTCGGCCACCTCGATGCGCAACTCGTCCCCCGCGGGCTCCACGCCCACGGTGACGGTGACGGTGTCGGCGGGGCCGCTGCTGCCGTGCTCCACGGCGTTGGCGAACAGCTCGTTGGTGGCCAGCACCGCGCTCTCCACGGCATGGTCGAGCTGCCAGTACTTCAGGAAGGCGGTGAGCATCCGGCGGACGGCGAAGGCCCGGTCGGTCCGGGCCGGGAACTCGGCCCGGAAGAAACGGCGGGTCGCCAAGGAGATCACCGGCCCCTCCCCGCCGGCCGAGCCCATCGCGCCTGTCCTGCCTGTCGGTTCCGTCCGGCCTGCGGTGTCTGTCGGGTCCGGCGGGTCTGGCCGGCCTGTCGCGCCGATAACGCGCGCGGTGGGGGTGGTTGATGCCCCGGTAAGCGGGTAAGCGCATGCCTACGGCCCCCACCGCGGCATCCGCGCCGGGGGCGAGGGGTGCGCGCCCCTCGTCCCGCCCGCCGGGGCCGGCCGCCACGGGCGGCTGCGGCCCGGTCGCGGTGGCTGCCGGGTTGCGGCATGGTTTCCTCCTTCGAAGACAGCGGGACTACGTCGGTCACCGTTCACGTAGACAAACGGTTGGACGGTCCGGTCGGCGAGGGGGCACGGGGGTTGTTCGGTTGTACAGGCGTAGTGGTTCGGGTCGCACGCCCGTCGGACTGTACGGTCCGGGCGTGGTGAGCGTGAGTGAGGACCGCCGGCAGGAGCCCTGCCCGGCCGCGCGGTCCGGCGTGGACGGCAAGCGGATCGTGGTCACGGGGGGCACACGGGGCCTGGGCGAGCAGATCGTGCGCCTGTTGTTGGCCGACGGCGCCTCGGTTGCCACCTGTGCGCGGTCCGCGCCCGATCTGGCGGCCCTGGCGAAGTCGCTGCCCGACGACCAGGAGCGGGACGCGCTGTTCACCCAGGCGCTCGATGTCGTCGAGCCGGGTCTGCTGGAGGAGTTCGTCGAGGGCGCGGCGGAACGTTTCGACGGACTGGACGGCGTGGTGGCCTGCGTCGGCGGCGCCCGCGGTGGCGGCCTGGAGGATGCCGACGCCCACGACTGGGCCGCCACCTGGGAGTTGAACGTCGGCCACACCGCCCGGCTGGTGCGGGCCGCCGTGCCGTATCTGCGCGGGGCGCGCGGCACCGGGGGCGGATCGGTCGTGGTGATCGCCTCCATCTCCGGCTGGAAGCCGGGGCCGCAGGCCCAGTACGGCGCGGCGAAGGCCGCCCAGATCCATCTCGCGGCCTCGCTGGCCCGTGAACTCGGGCCCGACGGGATCCGGGTGAACGCCGTCTCCCCCGGGTCGATGCTCATCCCCGGCAAGCGCTGGGACCGGATGCGCGTCGCGCAGCCGGAGGCGTTCGCCAGGTTCGCGACGGAGTTTCCGAACGGCGAACTGGTCGCGCCGCAGGAGGTGGCGCGGGTCGTCGCGTTCCTTCTCTCGGACGCGTCCAGCGGGGTCTCCGGGGCCCATGTCCCGGTCGACCGGGCCCAGAACGCGCCCAGCGCGGAGGGCTATTAGACCCCTTCAGTGGATCCCCTTGGCGGACCCCGTTTGGTGGATCCCTTTCAGTGGATCCCTTTCGCAGACGCCATTGGCCTCGCCCGGGCCCTGCACACCCCCGGCGGTGCGGGGTCCGGGTGAGGCCCCCTTCCGGGCCGCATGGCGGTGGGGCCCGGAAGGAGCCAGGGAGGAGCGCCGTGGCGCGGCTCAGGCCGCGGCGCCGAGCAGGGTCCGGGAGCGGAGCTCGAAGTCGCGGACCATGGGCTCACCGCGGTGCGGCCGCAACCGGGTGCGGAAGTCGCGCAGGGCCTGCACCGAGCGCTCGCTGTGCACCCCGCTGAGCGCGCTGAGCGCCACGTCCGCGGTGCCGATCGCCTCGTCGAGCCGGTTCTGCTGGAGATGGGCGGTGGCCAGGACCGAGCGGCTGATGGCCTGGCGGCGGCGCCGGTCGCCGTTGGCCCGCACCGACTCGTCGGCGGCGCGCTCCGCCTGCGCCGCGCTGCCGAGGTCGCGGAAGCACAGCGCGGCCTCGGCCGCCAGATAGTGGTGGTCGAGGAAGCGGACCCACTCCGACTCCTCCTCGGCGCCCCGGCTCGCGTCCATCGCGGCGTCCGCCGAGCGCAGCGCGCGGGCGGCCTCGCGGGGCTCGTCGAGGGCCGCGTAGCCGCGGGCCGCCATGGCGTGCAGCCGCATCAGGCCCAGCGGGCTGCCCGCGTTCTTCGCCGTGGCCACGCCCACCCGGGCGAGTTCGACACCGGCCTGGGGCTGGCCGAGGTTGGTGGCCAGATGGGACAGGCCGGCCAGGATCTGGCCGCCGAGGACCTTGTCGCCGCCTTCGGCGCACAGCCGCAGCGCCTGGGTCATATAGCGCTGGGCCAGGCCGTATTCGGCGTTGTCGTAGCTGCTCCAGCCGGCCATCGCGGCCAGCTTGGCCGCGGCGGTGAACAGTTCGCGTCGCTCGCCCACGGGCACGCCGCGGCGCTGGAGCATGGGGACGACCTCGGTCGACAGGTACAGGACGATGCCGGCGCGGACCTGGCCGCCGCCGAATCGGTTGTCCATCTCGTCGAACATGCTGATCGCGGCGCGGACCTGCTCGATCCGGCCGGCGTCGGCTGCCGCGGCCGGATCGCCGGCGGCTGGACCGGTGCCCTGGTTCTCGACCAGCCACAGCAGCCATTCGCGCTGCGGGGTCACCAGCGCGCCGGCGACGAAGGGGACCGCGCCCAGCAGGCTGCGGCGGGATATGTCGGTGGAGCCGAGTTCGGCGAGCGTGTGCAAGGTTTCCGCCACGTCCTCCCGGTAGGCCAGCGCCCTGGCGACGACCGGGCGCTGTCGGTCGGGGATGAAGCCGAGCTCGGCAGGGGCCACCGGCCGGCCGAGCCGGTGGGAGAGCACGGCCGCGATCAGTTCCGGTGTCGTACCGCGCGGCTGGCCGCCCTGGAGCCAGCGGGTAACGGACGCCTTGTCGTAGTTGGAGGAGTGTCCCTGATGGCGCCCCAGCTCATTGACGCGCAGGGCCAATGAGGCGTATGAGCAGCCGGATTCCTTGAGGGCCGCGGCCAGAGCCTGGTTGGTGGCCGAGCCCCGGGGCCGGGTACCCGACGCGGCGCTGTTGGTCACCGCGGCCACCTCCGGCCCATGACGGTGCCGCGCGCCGCCGAGCCGCCGAGTGCCCGTAACGCCTTAGCGGAGAAGGGTGGTTGAGGGCACCAGCCGTGATGCGTGAGATGGGTCACGTGCCCCACTATGCGCGTCGACAGTCTCAGCTCGCAAGCTTCGTCCTGATAATTTCAGAACGATCCGCATCGCTCTGTCCGGTGCTCCGAGGTCATGGCACACTGCACCCACATGACGGTGATTCCGGGAGGCAGGACGTGAGTGAGGCACGGCCGGGGAGCGCCGCCCCCACCGTCTTACGCATGGTCCTGGGCAAGCGCCTACGCCATCTGCGGGAGCGGGCACAGGTGTCTTTCGAGGAGGCCGCCCGGGCCGTCGAGGTGACCCCGCTGACGGTCCGCCGGATGGAGAAGGCCGAGGTCGGCCTGAAGATCCCGTACGTCAAGGAGCTGCTGCGGACCTACGGCGTCCCGTCCCCGGAGATCGACGACTTCCTGGTCCTGACCCGGGAGGCCAACCAGCCCGGCTGGTGGCACCAGTTCCGCGATGTCGTACCGGAGTGGTTCAGCGCGTATGTGAGCCTGGAGAGCGAGGCCACCGTCATCCGCGCCTACGAACCGCACTACGTCCCCGGACTGCTGCAGACCGAGGACTACGCCCGCGCGGTGCTGCGCGCCGGGTTCCCCAACGACGCGGACGACGAGATCGAGCGCCGGATCGCCCTGCGCGTCAAGCGCCAGGCCCTGCTCTCCAAACCGGACGCCCCGGCCCTCTGGGCCATCTTGGAGGAGACCGCGCTGCGCCGCCCGGTCGGCGGGGCCGAGGTGATGCGCCGGCAGATCGACCATCTCATCGAGGCCCTGGCGATGCCCAAGGTCCGGCTGCAGATCATGCGGTTCGCGGCGGGGCCGCACCCCGGGGCCTTCGGCCCGCTGCACTACTTCCGCTTCGGATTCACCGAACTGCCCGACGTCGTCTACACCGAAAGCGTCACCGGCGCGGTCTATGTGGACCAGCCGGGCGAAGTCGTCACCTGTCTCGAGGTGTTGGACCGGATGGCCGTCCAGGCCGAGCCGGTCGGCGAGACGATTCCCATCCTGGCCGAACTGCGTAAGGAGCTCTGACATGACAGACCCGGTCTACAGCGGAATGCCGGCCATGGACCTCGGTACGGAGGGCTGGGAGAAGCCCTGGAGCGGCACCAACGGCGGCACCTGCATCGAGGCCAAGAGACTGCCGGACGGCCGCGTCGCGCTCCGCCAGTCCACGGACCCGGCCGGACCGGCCCTGATCTACTCCCGGGCCGAGGTCGCCTCGTTCCTCGAGGCCGCGAAGGCCGGCCGGGCCGACTTCCTCATCGCCTGAACGGTCCCCGCCACCCCGCGAAGCCTTGCGGAACGAGTCCCGGACTCCCCTCGGGCGTCCGGGCCACGCACAGTCAACTACTCGTCGATAAATCGACGAGCTTGCACAACGGGCGTCACTGGCTGTGACACATCGCTTGCGTCCAGCTCCATCGAAGCGGAGCAGGGGCGATCGACTGCGCCCCGCACCTACCCGGTCGAACGTCCCGTGTGAAACCGGGTCCACCGGCAAAGCCGGATCTGTGCCTTCGAGGACTCCCGCGTGGGGGCGGCAATCTACCGCAATCTGCGCAACGTTGGCCAGCTCCGCAGGCCAGAGGCTGCGGCTCGCCGGCCCGCTCGCGGTGGACTCCGGGTTCGTCGGCGAGCTCGTCTACGGGCCGCTGCGCCGGGGACACTCCCGGGTGACATGGATCGAGGCCTTCGACTTCGCCGAGACGGTGGCCGAGCGCGGCGGCGCCTTCGTCCATCTGGCGGCGTCACCGCCCGCGTCCACCGAGCGGTTGACCGGGCGGGGGGCCACGGCGGCCGCGGCCATGGCGGAGACCGAGGCCGCGGCCGCCGCCTACGAGCGCGCCTTCACCACCCTCGCCCAGCACGCCCCGGTGTTCACCGTGCGCCCGGACGCGGTGAAGTAGCCTGCCTCGGCGGTAAGTTGGAGCTCCGAGCACGGCCTCACGCATGGCAGGAGAATCCCCAGATGACTCACGGCTCGTCCACCCCCGGTCGGCAGGCCGCCTTAGGCAAGATCGACACGTCCGTGCCGCATTCGGCCCGCATCTGGAACTACTGGATGGGCGGCAAGGACAACTACGAGGTCGACCGGGTGGCCGGCGACCAGTACCGCGAGGTCGCGCCGACCATCGAGGTGATGGCCCGTGCGTCCCGGGCGTATCTGATCCGTACGGTGACGCATGTGGCCGGGGAGGCCGGGATCCGCCAGTTCCTGGACATCGGCACCGGGCTGCCGACGTACGACAACACCCACCAGGTCGCCCAGCGGGTCGCCCCCGAGGCCCGGATCGTCTATGTCGACAACGACCCCCTGGTGCTCCGGCACGCCCAGGCCCTGCTCACCAGCACCCCCGAGGGCGTCACCGACTACATCGACGCCGATCTGCACGAGCCCGACCGAATCCTGGAGGCCGCGAGCAAGACGCTGGACTTCAGCCGCCCCGTCGCGCTGATGCTGATGGGCATCCTGGGCCATGTCCAGGACTACGACGAGGCCCGGTCGATCGCCCGGCGGCTCCAGGACGCGCTCCCCGCCGGCAGCTACTTCGTGCACTACGACAGCACGGACACCGACCAGGCGCTCAAGCAGGCCCAGCAGGGCTACGACGACACCGGCGCGGTCCCGTACGTCCTGCGCAGCCCCGAGCAGATCGCGCGCTTCTACGACGGTCTGGAGCTGATCGAGCCGGGCATCGTGTCCTGCCCGCTGTGGCGCCCCGAGTCCGCCGAAACGCACATCGACGCGCCCATCGAGAAGACGGACGTCTACGGGGGCGTCGCGCACAAACCCTGACGCCCCCGGCGTCCGCCGCTAGCGGATCTGCACACCGGACAGGGTGCGGGCGATGACCAGTCGCTGGATCTCGCTCGTGCCCTCGAAGATGGTGAAGATCGCCGCATCGCGGTGCATCCGCTCCACCGGGTACTCACGGGTGAATCCGTTGCCCCCGAGGATCTGCACCGCCTGGGCCGTCACCGCCTTCACCGTCTCCCCGGCGAAGAGCTTGGACATCGACCCCTCGGCGGCGGTGAAGGGCTTGCCCGCGGTGGCCATCCAGGATGCGCGCCACACCAGCAGCCGCGCCGCGTCGATCCGTGTGCGCATATCGGCGAGCTGGAAGGCGATGCCCTGGTTGTCGATGATGGGCCGGCCGAACTGCACCCGGGTCTTGGCGTATTCGAGCGCGACCTCGTACGCCGCGCGGGCCACGCCGACCGCCTGGGCGCCGACCGCCGGGCGCGATGCCTCGAAGGTCGCCATGGCGGCGTTCTTGCCGCGCTCGGTGCCGCTGCGGGCGCGCTCGCGGGCGCGGGCGAGGCGTTCGTCGAGCTTCTCCTTGCCGCCGAGCAGACAGTGGCCGGGGACGCGGACGTCCTCCAGGACCACCTCGGCGGTGTGCGAGGCACGGATGCCGTGCTTCTTGAACTTCTGCCCCTGGGAGAGGCCGGGCGTGCCCGGGGGCACCACGAAGGAGGCGTGGCCGCGCGCGCCCAGCTCCGGGTCGACGGAGGCGATGACGACGTGGACGCCCGCGATGCCGCCGTTGGTGACCCAGGTCTTGGTGCCGTTGATCACCCATTCGTCCTTGGCCTCGTCGTAGACGGCCCGGGTGCGCATCGCGGCGACGTCCGATCCGGCGTCCGGCTCGGAGGAGCAGAACGCGGCGACCTTCACGTCGTTCGCGTCGCCGTACATGGGCGGGATCCAGGTGCCGACCTGTTCCTCGGTGCCGTTGGCGAGGACGGCGACGGCGGCCAGGGAGGTGCCGACGATGGAGAGCGCGATACCGGCGTCGCCCCAGAAGAGCTCTTCCATCGTCATCGGGATGCCGAGGCCGGTGGGGTCGAAGTACTGCTGGGCGTAGAAGTCCAGCGAGTACAGTCCGATCTTGGCGGCCTCCTGGATGATCGGCCAGGGGGTCTCCTCCCGCTCGTCCCATTCCGCGGCGGCCGGGCGCATCACATCGACCGCAAATCCGTGAATCCAGTCGCGGACCGCCTTCTGGTCGTCGTCGAGCTCGAACGAGAATTCCGGCATTACCCCTCCACCTGACTATTACCGTCGGTAACAAGAGTCTGTTACTCGCGAGTAGACGATGTCAACTCCCGCGGCCGATCCACCCCCTCACCGGGGCCAGGGGTGTTACGTTTCGCAGGCGTCAAGGAAGCACAGGGGGCGAGAGGCGACTTCATGGACACGGGCACCAGCCAGCGTGACGATCAGCAGCAGGCTGCCCAGCGGCGGCGCAAGGAACTGCTGGAGGCGGCGGACCGAGTGGTGCTGCGGGACGGCCCCGACGCCTCGATGAACGCCATCGCGGCGGAGGCGGGCATCACCAAACCCATCCTGTACCGCCACTTCGGCGACAAGAGCGGGCTCTACCGCGCCCTCGCCAAGCGCCACACCGACGCGCTGCTCGCCTCACTGCGCGCCGCCCTCGACGCCCCCAACGACCGCCGGGAGCGCGTCGAGGCCACCTTGGACACCTATCTGGCGGCGATAGAGGCGCGCCCCCAGGTCTACCGCTTCCTGATGCACCCCGCCGAGGACGCCCCCCAGGCCGAGCAGGGCTTCGACGTCGGCCGCCACTCGGCCCCGGTGCTGCGGCGCCTCGGCGAGGAGCTGGCCAAGGTGATCGCCGACCGGCTCGAACTCGGCCCCGGCGGCACGGAGCTGGCGCGCGTCTGGGGACACGGGATCGTCGGCATGATGCACGCGGCGGGCGACTGGTGGCTGCGCGAGCGGCCCTGTTCCCGCGCCGAGTTGGTACGGCACCTCACCGATCTGCTGTGGGGGCGGCTGACCACGATGGACGACCGCGTCGGCGCGCCCGGCTTCTGAGCGGGGGCGGCGGGGCCGCGGGGCCGGACGGGACCACCGGGCAGGGCTAGGGCTCACATGGTGGAGCTGTGCCCTCGGGCGCGTCCGCGGCCCAGGGCGCCCGCCGCACCGCGCGCAGCGCACGGCGGCGGCGCAGCCCGGTGAGCCGGTCGGTGAACAGGAGCCCGTCGAGATGGTCGCACTCGTGCTGCAGACAGCGCGCGAAGAAGCCCGTGCCCTCCACCCGCACCGGCTCCCCGGTCACCGTCACGCCCTCCACGACCGCGCGGTCGTGGCGTACGGTGCCCGCCTCGATACCGGGCAGCGACAGACAGCCCTCCGGCCCCCGCACCGTCACCCCGTCGGCCTCGACCAGCCGCGGATTGACCACATGCCCCAGATGCCGGCGGTCCTCGTCGTCCGGGCAGTCGTAGACGAACACCCGCAGGCCGACCCCGACCTGGTTGGCGGCGAGCCCGACACCCTGCGCCGCGTACATCGTCGCGTACATGTCCTCGACCAGCCGGGCGAGGGCCGCGTCGAAGGCGGTGACCTCCTCACAGGGGGTGGCCAGCACCGGATCGCCGAGCAGCCGCATCGGCCGCACCAGTCCGCGACTGCCGGGGATCGCGCCGTTTCGCATGGCAACAAAGCCTACGTGCCCGGCGCGGGCCCCGGCCCACGTGCGTGGTCCCCGACAAGCCGACGCGGGGCACCTGCCGGCGGTATCCGGGGCGCGGGCCAGGCGTCGCGGGCCCGGGAAGATCGGGGAGACGGTCCCGGTTGTGCGGGTGAGATTCGGGACAGCGCCCGGATCTCGATAGGCTGATCCCCGACCGTGGCCTCCCGGCTGGCGATTCGGCGCGGAGGGGAACGTACCACCGGCGCCTCAGGGGGCAAGAGCGGCGCCGGTATGCGAGGAGGACGAAGACGATGGCAGGCAACTCGGAGCCGCTGTCGCCGCGGGCCAAGCTGGCCGTGACGGCGGGCAAGGCCGCGGCAGCGGTGTCGCGGGCGGCGGGCCGCGGCAGTGGATCGGTGATCGGCGGCAAGGTGGCCCTGCGGCTCGACCCCGAGCTGCTGGGCAGGCTGGCGCGGCACCTGGACGTGATCCTGGTGTCGGCGACCAACGGCAAGACCACGACCACCCGGCTCATCGCCGAGGCGCTGCGAGCGGCCGGACCGGTCGTCTCCAACGCGCTCGGCGCCAATATGCCCGCCGGTATCACCTCGGCCCTCGCCGGCGGCTCCGACGCCCGCTACGGCGTGATCGAGGTCGACGAGAAGTACCTCGCCGGTGTCGCGCGCGATACGGAGCCCAAGGCCATCGCGCTGCTCAACCTCTCGCGCGACCAGCTCGACCGGGCCGCCGAGACGCGCATGCTGGCAGAGAAGTGGCGTGAGGGACTGAGCGGCACCAAGGCCGTGGTGATCGCCAACGCGGACGATCCGCTGATCGTCTGGGCCGCCTCCTCCTCGCCCAATGTGGTCTGGGTCGCGGCGGGCCAGGAGTGGAAGGACGACGCCTGGTCCTGCCCGTCCTGCGGCGGTGTACTGCAGCGCCCCGGCGACGACTGGGTCTGCGCCGACTGCGGCTTCCGCCGCCCCGTCCCCACCTGGGCGCTCAACGGCGACTACGTGCTGGACCCGCACGGCTCGGCCTGGCCGATCCACCTCCAGCTCCCCGGCCGCGCCAACAAGGCCAACGCCGCCACCTCGGCGGCCGTCGCAGCGACCTTCGGGGTGCCGCCGCAGGTGGCGCTGGAACGGATGTACCAGGTCCAGGCGGTCGCCGGACGGTACGACGTGGTCACCTTCCAGGAGCGCCAGCTGCGGCTGCTGCTGGCCAAGAACCCCGCCGGCTGGCTGGAGACCTTCTCCCTGATCGACCCGCCGCCCACCCCGGTGATCCTGTCGGTGAACGCCCGCGGCGCGGACGGCACCGACACCTCCTGGCTGTGGGACGTGGACTACACCCGGCTCGCCGGGCATCCGATCTGTGTGATCGGCGACCGCAAGCTGGACCTGGCGGTGCGGCTGGAGGTCGCCGGGCTGGACTTCCGGGTCTGCCAGACCGTGGACGAGGCCGTACAGATTGCCCCGCCCGGCCGGATCGAGGCGATCGCCAACTACACCGCGTTCCAGGACCTGCGCCGCCGCGTGGGCAACTGAGTCCGCACGACCGAGTCCGCACGAGCGAGAAGGGCATACGGAATTGCGACGGATGAACCAGAACAGCCTGCGTCTGGTGTGGGTCTACCCGGACCTGCTGAGCACGTACGGCGACCAGGGGAACGCGCTGGTGGTGGAGCGCCGGGCGCGCCAGCGCGGGCTGGACGTCTCCCGCCTCGACGTCCGCTCCGACCAGCAGATCCCGACCTCCGGTGACATCTATCTGGTCGGCGGTGGCGAGGACCGGCCGCAGCGGCTGGCGGCCGAGCGGCTGCGCCGCGACGGCGGGCTGAACCGCGCGGTGTCCAATGGCGCCATCGTGTTCTCGGTGTGCGCGGGCTACCAGATCCTGGGGCACGAGTTCATCAACGACCTGGGACAGCGCGAGCCGGGCCTGGGGCTGCTCGATGTGGTCAGCACCCGCGGCGAGGGCGAGCGCTGCGTCGGCGATGTGCTGGGCGATATCGACGACCGGCTGGGGCTGCCGCCGCTGACCGGCTTCGAGAACCACCAGGGCGTCACCCACCTCGGCCCGAGCGCGCGCCCCTTCGCGCGCGTCCGGTTCGGCAACGGCAACGGCACGGGCGACGGCACCGAAGGCGCGTACAACGACACCGTCTTCGGCACCTACATGCACGGCCCCGTGATGGCGCGCAACCCGCATATCGCGGACCTGCTGCTCAAGCTGGCGCTGGATGTGAACGCGCTGCCGCCGGTGAACGACCAGTGGTACGAGGCGCTGCGCGACGAGCGGATCGCGGCGGCCACCCAGGCCACCGCGTAGCCGGAAGTCAGCTCTGGGTCGCACCAGCCGCCCGCATGGCGGACAGACCACGGACCCGCCACCCCCCTCGCTTGTAGGGTGGCGGGGTCCCGCCGGACACCGCGGTCCGGCCGTCAGCCCACACTGCAGAGGTATCAGGGCCATGCGCATTGGTGTGCTCACATCCGGCGGCGACTGCCCCGGCCTGAACGCTGTGATCAGGTCCATCGTGCACCGCGCGGTCGTCGACCACGGCGACGAGGTGATCGGCTTCCAGGACGGCTGGAAGGGCCTGCTGGAATGCGACTACCGGAAGCTCGACCTGGACGCCGTGGGCGGCATCCTGGCGCTCGGGGGCACCATCCTCGGCTCCACCCGGGTGCAGCCCACGCGGCTGCGCGAGGGCGTGGAGCGCGCCAAGGGGCATGTCGCCGAGCTCGGCCTGGACGCGATCATCCCGATCGGCGGTGAGGGCACGCTCAAGGCGGCCCGGCTGCTGTCGGACTCCGGGCTGCCGATCGTCGGCGTCCCCAAGACGATCGACAACGACATCGCGTCCACCGATGTGACCTTCGGCTTCGATACGGCGGTCGGGGTGGCCACCGAGGCCCTGGACCGGCTGAAGACCACCGCCGAATCGCATCAGCGGGTGCTGATCGTCGAGGTCATGGGGCGGCACACCGGCTGGATCGCGCTGCACTCCGGTATGGCCGCGGGCGCCCACGCGATCGTGGTGCCGGAGCGCCCCTTCCACATCGACGAGCTGACCAAGGTCGTCGGGGCGCGCTTCGAGGCGGGTAAGAAGTTCGCGATCGTGGTCGTGGCCGAGGGCGCCAAGCCGCACGAGGGCACCATGGCCTTCGAGGCGGGCGGCACGGATGTCTACGGCCATGAGCGGTTCGCCGGGGTGGCCCGGCAGCTCGCGGTCGAGCTGGAGCGGCGCCTGGAGAAGGAGGCGCGGCCGGTGATCCTGGGACATGTCCAGCGGGGCGGCACGCCGACGGCGTACGACCGGGTGCTGGCCACCCGGTTCGGCTGGCACGCGGTCGAAGCCGTGCACCGCGGCGACTTCGGACAGATGACGGCCCTGCGCGGCACGGACATCACGCTGGTGCCGCTCGCCGAGGCCGTCGAACACCTCAAGACGGTGCCCGCCGAGCGGTACGCCGAAGCCGAGTGCGTACTCTAGGTCCGGCATCAGCCGAGGACTGACGGCTGATGCCGGAACCATCAATTGCGCCATCACGACGGCGAGCAACCAGGTCCGCGAGAGCGGCGCCGGTTCAGGCGCAAAAAGGGGAACACGTATGGATCACGGCGGGCACGGCATGCCCATGGATCTGCCGCCGTTCACGCTGGCGCGAGGGCTGGAGTTCGGCGGGGACACGTTCTTCCTGGTCGGCTGTGCGGTGGCGCTCGCCCTGTACGGCTGGGGCGTGGCGCGGCTGATGCGACGCGGCGACCGCTGGCCGGTGGGCCGGACCGTGTCGTTCGTACTGGGCGTCCTCACCATCGCGCTGGTGATGTGCACCAAGCTCAATGACTACGGCATGGTCATGTTCAGCGTGCACATGGTCCAGCACATGGTCGTCAGCATGGTCTCCCCGATCCTGCTGCTGCTCGGCGCCCCGGTGACGCTGACCCTGCGGGCCCTGCCGACGGCGGCGCGCGGCCGCAAGGGGGCCAGGGAGCTGCTGGTCGCGCTGTTGCACAGCCGCTATATGCGGATCGTCAGCCACCCGGCGTTCACGATCCCGATGTTCATCGCGAGCCTCTACGCGCTCTACTTCACCCCGCTCTTCGACTTCCTCATGGAGAGCAAGGCCGGGCATATCGCGATGATGTCCCACTTCCTGCTGGTGGGCCTGTTCTTCTTCTGGCCCATCATGGGCGTGGACCCGGGCCCGCACCGGCCGGGCTATGTGATGCGGATGCTGGAGCTCTTCGCGGGCATGCCCTTCCACGCCTTCTTCGGGATCGCCCTGATGATGGCGAGCGAGCCCATGGTCGGCACGTACGAGCACCCGCCCGCCTCACTCGGCATCGACGCGCTGTCCGACCAGACGGCGGCGGGCGGTATCGCCTGGGCCTTCAGCGAGATCCCCTCGGTGATCGTCCTGGTGGCGCTGCTCGCCCAGTGGTACAAGTCCGACCAGCGCCAGGCGCGGCGCGCGGACCGTATGGCGGACCGGGACGGCGACCAGGAACTCGCGGCGTACAACGCCTATCTGGCCTCGCTCCAGACCCGCGGCCGCTGACCACTTCGCGCCACCCGGCCGTCCCGCCGCCCTCACCGCCGACGCCGTCCAGTGTCTAGCGGTGAGGGCGGTTCCGTACGACCATGTCCTCCTGGCCGTTGAGGAGGTTGCGGGGAATGCCCGGATCTGCGAAGGCGATGACAGCGTGCACGGTGGGGGGCCTGGTCCTGGTGACCGCGTACTCGGTGGCCCTCGGCAGCAATGGATGGCTCTGGTTCGGCTGGGTGGTGCTCGGCCTGCTCACCGTCGGGGTGGTCGTGGCCCGGGCCTGAGCCTGCGCCACAAGGACCGCCACCAGGACGGGCGCCGGGAGCGCCGCGCGGCCGGCTGGTCCGACGCATCCGGCCGGTCCAATGCCTTCGACTGATCCGAGGGGTCCGGCTGGGGCGCGGAGCGGGCCGGGAAGTCCGGTGCCGGCGGGCCCGTCTCGGTCTCCAGGGTGTCCGAATCGCCCCCGCGCGGCGTGAACTCGGCGGGCAGCGACACCAGGTGGCGGGAGATCCATGAGGCCGTCCAGCTCAGCTCGGTCTCCGGGACCGCGAGCCGCAGATCGGGCAGGCGCAGCAGCAGGGTGTCGACGCCGGTGTCGGTGATGGCGCGGCCGATGTCCTGGCCGGGGCATTCATGCGGCCCGCCGCTGAAGGAGAGGTGCGAGCGGTTGCCGTACATGGGTGCGGCGATGTCGGGGCGGACGGCGGGGTCGACGTTTCCGGCGGCCAGGCCGAGCAGCAGCATGTCCCCGGCCCTGATCTGCCGTCCGCCCAGCTCCGTATCGCCGGTCGCCCAGCGGCCGGGGATCACGGCGAGCGGCGGTTCGTTCCACAGCACATGCTCGATGGCGTCCGGCAGGGTCATATGGCCGCCGGCCAGGGTGGCGCGGAAGCGCGGGTCGGTGAGCACCATCCGCAGCGCGTTGGTCATCAGGTTGGTGGTGGTCTCGTTGCCGGTGAGCAGCACCAGCCGCAGATGCTGGACGACCTCCTCCTCGGTCAGCCCGGAGGGGTGCTCAAGCAGCCAGGAGGCCAGGTCCGAGCCGGGTTCGGCGCGTTTGCGCGCCACCAGGTTCTCCAGGGCCTCGGTGACGTACGCGTCGCTGTTGAGGGCCGTCTCCGTGCCCTGCATCAGGTCCCGGGTGGCCTCGACCAGGCGCGGGCCGTACTCATCGGGCATGCCGAGCAGATGGGTGAGCACCAGCATGGGCAGCTGTTCGGTGAATCCGCTCACCAGCTCGGCGTGCCCGTCGGCGACGAACTCGTCGACCAACTGATGGGTGAACCGGGTGACCGCGCGGCGCATCCCCCGCCGGTCGAAGCGGTTCATGCTCTCGGTGAGCGCCGCGCGCAGCCGCTCGTGCTCGGCGCCGTCGGCGAAGGTGCACATGGGCTGCCAGCCGACCACCGGCAGCAGCGGCGAGTCGGGGGCGACCCGGCCCTCGCGCCAGTCGCCCCAGTGGCGGGAGTCGCGGGAGAAGCGGGAGGGGGTACGGGCCACCTCCAGGTTCTCCCGGTAGCCCAGCAGCAGCCACGCGGGCAGATCGCCGGCCAGCCGTACGGGGGCCACCGCGCCGTGCTCGGCGCGCAGCCACTCGTAGAAGCCCTTCGGGTCGGCTTCGTGCTCGGGCCCGAAGAGATCCCCCGCGGTGCCGGAGCGGATGGCGGCGTGGGCGGGGCATCCGGGGGGAGGCGCGGCGCCGAGGTGGTCCGTGCCGGGGTGGTCGGGAGGAGGGGTCACGGGGTCTCCGGGGTCGCGGTGGTGAGGGAGTGCAGATAGCGCACAAGGGTCAGCAGGGTGTCGCGGCTGGACCCGCGGTCCCGGGCGTCGCAGTCGACCATGGGAACGGAGTCGGGCAGGTCCATCGCGGCGCGCAGCTCGGACATCGGGTAGACGGGGGCGTGGGGGAAGGCGTTGATCGCGACGACGAAGGGCACGGCGCGCTCCTCCAGCCGCCCGACCGCGTCGAAGCTGACCTCCAGGCGCCGGGTGTCGATGAGCACGACGGCACCCAGGGCGCCCTCGAACAGCCCGTCCCACAGGAACCAGAAGCGCTCCTGGCCGGGCGTGCCGA
This sequence comes from Streptomyces sp. NPDC059679, assembly GCF_042734105.1. NCBI lineage: Bacteria > Bacillati > Actinomycetota > Actinomycetes > Kitasatosporales > Streptomycetaceae > Streptomyces > Streptomyces sp. NPDC059679. Next base: position 63,231 of record NZ_JBHWES010000011.1, read on the forward strand.
ACAGATAGAGCACCAGTTGGTCGTTCAGGCTGATCCGGCCGAAGTCCATCGCCACGGTGGTCTCGGTCTTGCGCTCCACCCCGGCGATATCGTCCACGCCGACCCCGGCCTGGGTCATGGTCTCCTCGGTGGTCAGCGGCCGGATCTCGCTCACCGAGCCGACCATCGTCGTCTTGCCGACGCCGAACCCCCCGACGATCACCACCTTGACCGCCGCGCTCACCGAGGACGGCAGGGTGTCCTCGCTGCGCGGTCCGACGAGCGCTCCGGAGCCGGCGAGCGTTTCAGAGCCGGCGAACGCCTCAGAGCTTCTGTAGTCCATGCATCACCGCTTGGAGGAGTTCGACGTCGGGCAGCGCGGCGACGGGGACCGGCGCCCGGGTTTCCACCTGCTCGTCCCTGAGCAGGTCCGTGAGCAGCAGGGTGACCGACGAGACGGGCAGGGCCAGATACGCGGAGATCTCGGCGACGGACAGCGGGAACTGACACATCCGCAGGACGGACGCGCACTCGGGGCGCGTCCCCGGCTCCGGCTCGGCCCGCGCCACGACCAGGGTGACCAGTTCGACGTCCGCCCGCCCGGACCGGCGCGGGCGGTCGTCGGCGAAGGAGTACAGCCGGTCGGGGACACCGTCGGCACGGCGCCCCCGAGGTTCGCTCATGCGCTCCGCCCGTCGACGCGCGGTGGGCTGCTGAGGTGTCCGCCGACCCGGGCCACCAGGTCTCGCATGCACTGGCCCATGAGCCCGGCGTCCACGGTGTCGTCGGCCAGCACCGCCAGATACGCCCCGGCGCCCGCCGCCATCAGATAGAAGAATCCGCAGTCGACCTCGATGGCGACCAGTTTCATCCGCCCGTCACCCTCGGGGAGTTCGGCGGCGATCGCCCCCGAGAGGCTTTGCAGCCCCGCGCAGGCGGCGGCCAGCCGGTCGGCGGTTTCCTCGTCGGCGCCCATCTTTGCCATGCACAGACCGTCCGAGGAGAGGAGCACCACGTAGTGGGTCTGCGGAACGCTCTTCGCCAGGTCCCGGAGCATCCAGTCCATGTTGTACCGCGGTTGCGTCACTTGCCTATTCACCCTTATCCGACTCATGCGAGATGTTCGACGATTCATCACCGTGCGGCGGACGGCCGGATTCGGTGGTGTCGGCCGCACCGGAAATGCCCTTGAAGAACGGGCCCAGCCACAATCCCGGCTCCACGGGCGGCTTTTCCTGCACCGGGGGCGCCGGGCGCGCGGGCTCGGTGCCGTTGCCGACGCCGGTGTCGACACGGACTGACCGGGTGACGTGGGGCATCCGACGGCGGCGCTGTGGCAGCCCGACCGTGTTCTGCTGCGGCACCGTGTTGTGCGGCTGCACTCCGACCGTGTTCTGCGGCGGCATCCCGACCGTGTTGTGCTCCATGGTGGGCGGCGCCGCGACGCGGCCGAAGTCGGCCGGGCCGCCGGTGCGCGTCGGCTTCGGGCTGGGCGTCCAGCCGGCGGGCGGGTTGGGCTTCGCCCGGGTCACGGGCTTGGGCGGGGGCAGCTTGGCGGCGCGGGCGACCAGGCCACCGGGCGCGGGGGTGGTGCAGATGATGCTCTGCGGTACGACCAGGACCGCGCGGACGCCGCCGTACGCGGAGGGGCGCAGCGAGAACTGGAAGCGGTGCTTGTGGGCGAGTCTGCCGACCACCGAGAGCCCCAGGCGCGGCGTCTCGCCCAGATCGTTGAGGTCGAGTCCGGTCGAGGCCTGGGCCAGCGTCAGCTCGATGCGCTTGCGGGCTTCGTCCGTCAGGCCCACCCCGGCGTCCTCGATTTCGACGGCGACCCCGGACTGGACCTCGACCGCGGTCAGATGCACCCGGGTCTTCGGCGGTGAGTAGCGGGTGGCGTTGTCCAGCAGTTCGGCCATGGCGTGGATCAGTGGCTCGACGCCCGGGCCGACGATGCCGACGTCCGCCACCGAGTGCAGTTCGACCCGCGGGTACTCCAGGATCCGCGAGATGGCGCCGCGGCAGACGTTGTACAGCGGGATCGGGTCCCGCCACTGACGCCCCGCGTGGGAGTCGCCGAGTACGGAGATGCTGTCGGCCAACCTGCCGATCAGCGCGTTTCCATGATCGAGGTGGAGGAGATCGTGGTACATCTCGTAGTCGGCGCCGTGCTTGTCCTCCATCTCCCGCACGTCGTATGCCTGCTGGTGGGTGATGGCCTGGACGCGGCGGGCGATGTTGACGAAGGCCCGCTGTGCGGCGTCCCTCAAGTCCTCCTCGAACCGTACGGTCTGCAGCATCTCCCACAGGACCGCCCGGTGCGCGGACTCGAAGTCCGGGTCGAGGCACGGCGCGTGGTCGATGTCCTTCATCACGTCGACGGGCTCCGCGCCGCGCCGCAGCCGGTCCACGGCCACGGGGAGCACTTCCTTGGCCAGCCGTCTGGTCTCCACCTCCTGGTCGACCAGGCGCTGTCGCAGCACGGCCTCGCGCTCGGCGGCCTTCAGACGCAGGGCCGCGATGGCGCGCCCGCGGCGCACCGCCTCCGCCGCCGCCACGGCCACCGCCAGCGTCGCCGCCAGGCCGCACCAGGCGACCGCCGCCCGCGCCCCGGTGGGGACCCAGGCCACGGCCAGTGCGGCGGCCAGGGCCGTCGCGGCGGGAGGAATCAGCCATACGAGCGCGGAGGCGGGCCGTCGGCCTCCGGGTGACGAGCCGGCAAAAACCATGGGCGTCCTTAAGAAAGGCGGGGGACAACAGAGGAGAGAACGACGCGGGAAACCGCGGGCGAAGAGCTCGCTATGAGCCAAGGAGCATAGCGCTTTCGCCAGATGCCGAGACGAATATGCGTTTTTCTCGAAAATGCACTGAAGTATGAATTGAAATGGCTCAAGACTCGATCACGTTCTTTCATTTTCATTGCTTCATCGAACTCTTTCTGACCGGCGGCCGTTGCGCCCAGAGCGGATCAGCGCAGGGCGAACGGGCTGGGCCGGGCCGTCGGAGAGCTCGTAGCGTCCGGGTATGAGCAACGGAAACGCATTCGTGATCGGGGCGACGGGCCAGATCGGGCGGGTGGCGGTGCGCGCGCTCGCCGCCGACGGCTGGCAGGTTCGGGCGGCCTCGCGGCACGGCGCCCGCGACGAGCGATGGCCCGAGGACGTACGGACCGTGACCGTGGACCGGGAGGACGACGCCGCGCTGGCCGCGGCCCTCGGAGACGGCTGCGATGTGCTGCTCGACTGTGTGGCCTACGGGGCGCGCCACGCCGGGCAGTTGCTCGGCCTCGCGGACCGGATCGGCTCGGCGGTGGTGATCTCCAGCTGCACCATCTACCGGGACGAGCGGGGCCGTAGCTTCGAAACCCAGGACGAGCCGGACGGCTTCCCCGAGTTTCCCGTGCCGATCCCCGAATCGCATCCGACCGTCCCGCCGGGCGAGGACACCTACAGCACGGCCAAGGTCGCGCTGGAGCAAGAGCTGCTGGGCGCCGGGGACCGGCTGCCGACCACGCTGCTGCGCGCCGGGGCGATCCACGGCCCGTACAGCCCCCTGCCCCGCGAGGCGTACTTCATCAAGCGGGTGCTCGACGGGCGGCCGGTGCGGATCCTCGCCCACGGGGGCGCGAGCCGGTTCCACCCGGTGCATGTGGACAACCTCGCCGAGCTGATCCGCCTGGCCGCCCGCAGGCCCGGCTCCCGGGCGCTCAACGCGGGCGACCCCCAGGCGCCGACGGTCGCCGAGATCGCGGCGGCGGTGGACGCGGCGATGGGGGCCACCAGCGAGCTGATCACGATCGACGGCGAGCCGCCGCGCCCGGGCCTGGGGCAGACCCCCTGGAGCACGCCCCGGCCGGTGGTGCTGGACATGTCGGCGGCGGAGCGCGAGCTGGGCTACCGGGCGGCGACCGGGTATGTCGAATCGCTGCCGGAGACGGTGGAGTGGACGGCCCGTCAGCTGGCGGACGGCCGGGACTGGAGCCTGGCGTTCCCGCTCATGGCCAAGGCCTACGCGCCGCCGCAGGATCTCTTCGACTACGCCACGGAGGACGCGTGGCTGGCCGAGAGCGGGCGGGGCGGGCTGGGCGGGCGGTAATTCCGTCGCGTCGTGATCACCGCGCCCGGTAGCGTCGGGCGCCTGATGGACCAAGATGACGCGGAGGTACGTGGATGAGCGGGCGGTTGCGCGCGATCGCCCGTGAGACGGAGCGGATCGTCGCCGAGGGCGGCTACACGGCACCGAGCGGACACGAAGTCCGGCTCGCCGAGCACATCGACCGTGCGATCGAGGGCACACGTCTCTACGAGCCGGTGCACACGGTGGCGAGCCGGCGCGGCTCGGCCCTCACCGAGGAGGTCGCCCGTGTGGCCGCCGAGGCGCTGGGACACGGTGCGAGGCCGACCGGGGCCGTCCCCGGGCAACAGCCGGACCGCGACACGCGGTTCGAGGTGACCGCGGAGAGCAGCCTGGAAGCCGCGCGCAGGCTGGTGGGCGAAGGAGACCGGGTCGACGGCGCGGTCGCGGTGTTGAACTTCGCCTCTGCCCGCAACCCCGGCGGCGGCTATCTGAACGGCGCCCAGGCGCAGGAGGAGGCGCTGTGCCGGGCCTCGGCGCTGTACGCGTGCCTGCGCACCGCACCGGACTTCTACGCGGCGCACCGGGCCGACCCGAGCCCCTTCTACAGCGACCGGGTCATCCACTCCCCCGGTGTCCCGGTCTTCCGCGACGACCGGGGCGCGTTGCTCGACGCCTGGTACGCGGTCGGCTTCCTGACCTCGGCCGCGCCGAACGCCGGGGTCATCGCGCAACGGGGCACGGACACCTCGCGCATCCCCGAGGCGCTGGCCTCGCGCGCCGAACGGGTGCTGGAGGTGGCCGTCGCGCACGGATACCGCCACCTCGTGCTGGGCGCCTGGGGGTGCGGGGTGTTCCGGAACGACCCGGCGGCGGTGGCCGAGGCGTTCCGCGCCCATCTGGTGGCCCCGGGTCGCTTCGCCGGGCGGTTCGAGCGCGTCGTCTTCGCCGTGCTCGACCGCCGTACGGACTCGCCGACAAGGGCCGCGTTCGCCGCCGCGTTCGACACGGCGTTCGCGGCCTGACGGCGCCGGGCCCCGCCCCGCGGGTGCGTACGCACCCACAGAACGGGGCCCGGACCCCGACTCGCTCCGGCTACTTGGCGGCGGCCGGGACGGGCGTGGCGTGCGGGCCGCACGTCACGTCCGCGGCGTCCACCGTGCCGTTCAGCAAATAGGCGTCCACCCGTTCGTTGATGCAGGAGTTGACCAGGCCGGTGACCCCGTGCGAGCCCGCGTCCTTCTCGGTGATCATGCGCGAGCCCTTCAGCCGCTTGTGCAGCTCGACGGCGCCGTCGTACGGGGTGGCGGCGTCGCGTGTGCTCTGCACGATGAGCGTCTTGGGCAGACCTTTGTCCGCGCCGACCTCGATCGGGTTCTGCTGCGGGGCGTCCCAGGTGGCACACGGCAGGTTCATCCAGGCGTTCGCCCAGGTCATGAACGGGTAGTCCGTGTGCAGCCGGGTGTTGTCCCGGTCCCAGGTGCGCCAGCTGGTCGGCCACTTGGCGTCCGCGCACTCCACCGCCGTGTAGACGGCGTTGCCGTTCTCCGAGGCGATGTTGCCCGCGGTGTCGGACAGATCCGGGCCCGCCGCCTCGACCAGCTGCTTCTCGTCACCGGCGAGATAGGCGCTCCACACCGCGGCGACCGGGGCCCACGAGGAGTCGTAGTACGGCGCGCTCTGGAAGAAACCCACCAGCTCGGCCGGGCCGACGACCCCGCCGATCGGGTGCTTCTTGGCGGCCGCGCGCAGCGTCTCCCACTGCTTCTGGACCTTCTCCGGCGTGTCGCCGATGTGGTAGGCCGCGTCGTTCTTGGCGACCCACGCCGTCCAGTCCTTCCAGCGCATTTCGAAGGCGACGTCCTGGTCCAGGTTGGCCTGGTACCAGATCTTCTCCCGCGACGGATTGACCACACTGTCGACGATCATGCGGCGCACATGCGTCGGGAAGAGCGTCGCGTACACGCCGCCGATGTAGGTGCCGTAGGACACGCCGAGGTAGTTGAGCTTCTTCTCGCCGAGCGCGGCCCGGATGACGTCGATGTCACGAGCCGTGTTGGGCGTCGTCATGTACGGCAGCATCCAGCCGCTGCGCTCCGCGCAGCCCTGCGCGTACTCCTTGGCGAGCTTGCGCTGGGCGCGCTTGTCCGCCTCGCTGTCCGGCACCGGGTCCGCCTTCGGCGCCTTGACGTACTCCTGCGGGTCGACGCAGGAGATGGCGGCGGAGTGGCCGACCCCGCGCGGGTCGAAGCCGACGAAGTCGTACGCCTTCGAGGTCTTCGTCCACAGCGGGTTCTTGGTGGTGACGCGGCGCGGGAACTTCAAACCGGAGCCGCCGGGGCCGCCCGGGTTGTAGATCAGCGCACCCTGGCGCTCGGTGGCGCTCCCGGTGTTGCCGATCCGGTCCACGGCGAGCTTGATGGTGCGGCCGTACGGCTTGGCGTAGTCGAGCGGGACCGTCACATAGCCGCACTGTATGGGCTTCTCCAGAGCCCAGTCGGCCGGGCAGTCCTGCCAGTCGATGCCCGCCGCGGCGGCCCTGGCCGCGGCGATCTGCACGCCGCGCGCCTCCGCCGCTCCCCCCGGCGTACGCGCCTTCGCGCTGGCCATGGGCGTGGCCAGGGCGCCCGCTATCAGCGCCCCGGTGAGCACACCGCCGGCCGTGCCGAGCATTGCTCCACGTCTCACCTGGTCTCCTTTTCAGGGCGAAGGACCGCCCACACGATCGGGTAAGGTATATGTCGTGCGTTGCAAGAGCCAAGCGCGCACGACGCGTTGAGCGAGAACTAAGCCAGCGCAACCCTACGCTCTCGGGCGACCGGGCAGGTTCCGTCCCGGCTGGTGTTGACGGAGTAAGACCTTTCAGGTCGTTGACCTGCGGGGCTTCCTGAGCCAGGAATCCCCCTGCTTCAGCTGGGGGAGGGTTCAAAGAGTGTCAGGAGGATCCTCGCCTTGACATGCCGCCGTCGGCGGCGGGCTCTTCGGCGGCCCCGTGCCACCCGCCCGCCCCGGCGCCGGTTACCTGGTCCAACAGTCTCCGCAGCCGCAGCGCGTCCGGTGCCACCGCGGTCACCAGGGCGGCGGGGCCCGCGAGTGGGGTGAGCACCGCCGTCTCGCCGAGCTGCCGGACGGATACCGGCCGCTCCTCGAAGGCCGGATCGACGAGGAGGAGTTGACCGGCGGCCCGATGCCCGGCGAGGACCGCCCCGCCGTCCCAGCCGGGCGTCCCCGGCCCGTAGCCGAGCTCCTGGTCCAGCAGGGCCCGCCCGGCCCGGTACACCGTCAGACGGGCCGTCAGCCGCCCCGGCGGCTCTCCGGCCCGGCCGAGCACCTGCTCCTCTCGGAGCAGCAGACAAGCAGTCGGGGCGAGCTCGACGCGGCAGGTCATCCGCAGGTCGCTGCCGCGCGCCGAGATGACCGGCTCGGGTCGCCAGCACAGCGTCGCGCCGTCGCCGACGGTGAGCCGTACATCGTAGTGGGCGGGCTCGCCCGACCGCCCGGGCAGCGCGATGGTCGCCGCCGCCGACCCGACGGACAGCCGCGCCCCCGGCCCCACCGCCACGTCGAGGCCGATCCGATCCCCGCCGAGCGGCGCGCTCATCGCCCCCACCACGGTCACCCGCGCCTCCGCCCCCACCCCTCGCGTCCGCCGCAGCGCGAGCGGCCCGTCGCCGGCGAGCACGGGCAACGCGGTCCCGCCCCGCCCGTCCGCCTCCGCGACGATCCGGGCGGCGGCCCGGACGCCTCTCACGCGTGGGCCGCCGTCCAGGCGGCCAGCCGCTCCCGTACCCAGTCGACGACCGGTTTGACGCCGTTCTCGGTGACCAGCGAGGTGAAGGCGACGGGCAGATCGCCGCGCTGGGCGCGCGCGTCGTGGGCCATGCGGTCCAGGTCGGAGCCGACGTACGGCGCGAGGTCGGTCTTGTTGACGACCAGGAGGTCGGCTGTGGTGACACCCGGCCCTCCCTTGCGCGGGATGTCGTCGCCGCCCGCGACGTCGATGACGAAGATCTGGGCGTCGACCAGTCCCTTGGAGAAGGTCGCGGTGAGGTTGTCGCCGCCGGACTCGACGAAGACGAGGTCGAGGCCGCCCTCCGGGCCGACGGCGTCCTCGAGGTCCTCGATCGCTTCGAGGTTGGCGGAGATGTCGTCGCGGATCGCGGTGTGCGGGCAGGCGCCGGTCTCCACGGCCGTGATGCGCGTCGCCGGCAGGACGGCGTTGCGCAGCAGGAACTCGGCGTCCTCGCGGGTGTAGATGTCGTTGGTGACCACGGCGATCGACAGCTCGTCGCGCAGCGCGCGGCACAGCGCGGCGACGGTTGCGGTCTTCCCGGACCCGACCGGGCCGCCGAGGCCGATGCGCAGGGCGCGGCGGGTGCCGTCGGGGCGGCGCGGATCGGCGGCGCTGCTGTAGGTGTGGCGCTGCGGGTAGATGTCGGTGTCCGCGTGGTCGAGATGCATGACGGCTCCGGGTGGTTCGGGGGACGGGCTGAGGCTGCTACGAGGCGAAGAGGCGTACGGGCCAGTCCGCATGCGCTTCGGCGGTGATGTCGAGCAGCGGCGCGGAGGCGGCGGGCAGCGCGTCCGGGCCCTCGTCGAGGGCCCGTCGGGCCGCCTCGGCGGCCCGCGCCGCGACCTGGTCCAACTCGGGGACGAGGCGGGCGAGCACGGCGGTGGCCTCGAAGGGGTTCAGGCTCAGCAGCCGCACGACGGCGGTCGCGGGCCCGCTGACCGACTCGTACGCGGCGATGTGCGCGGCGTCCGTCGGGCTCGCCCCGGCGGCGCGTACGGCGAGGCCGAGGACGACCGGCTGGTGGGCGCCGCGCGGGCGGGCCGCGGCGAGGGCGTCGAGCTCCGGTCCTGGCCAGGCGGCCCGTGCGGCGCGCATCATCTGGCGGCCGAGCCGCCGCGCGGTGGCGCGCAGGGCGGGGGCCGGGGTACGGGCGTCGGCGGCCTCGTCGAGGAGGAGCGGATCGAGCCCGGCGGCGGCCGCGGCGGCGAGCCCCGCCGCGGTGAGCCCGGCGGTGTGCAGCCGGCCCCGGCAGAACTCCTCCAGCGACTTCGCGTCCCGGATCCGGCCCGCCTTGACGGCGGCCTCGGCGCCCCCGGAATGCGCATGGCCTCCGGCGGGGAACCGGCCGTCGGCGAGGACGAGCAGGGCCGCCCGGGCGGCGGCCGCGGACATGGGCACGGTGATGGTCGCCACGTCCGCTCAGAAGAGGAAGTAGCGCTGTGCCATGGGCAGTTCCGCGGCGGGGGCCGGTTCGACCGGCTCCCCGTCGATGGTCACCGTGAAGGTGTCGGGGTCGACCTCGACATGCGGGCGGGCGTCGTTCTCCCGCATATCGGCCTTGGTGACGCCGCGTGTGCTGCGGATCGGGGCAAACCGCTTGCCGAGGCCGAGCCGGTCCACCAGGCCGTCGTCGAGCGCGGTCCGGGTGACGAAGTTGACCGAGTTCGCGGCGGGGGCGCGGCCGATCGCGCCGAACATGGGGCGTGGCAGGACCGGCTGCGGCGTGGGGATGGACGCGTTGGCGTCGCCCATCTGCGCGTATGCGATCTGCCCGCCCTTGATGACCAGCTGCGGCTTGACGCCGAAGAACGCCGGGTCCCACAGCACCAAATCGGCGAGCTTCCCGGTCTCCACGGAGCCGATCTCATGGTCCAGGCCCTGGGCGACGGCCGGATTGATGGTGTATTTGGCGACATAGCGACGCGCCCGGTGGTTGTCGGCGCGGCCGTCGCCGGGCAGGGCGCCGCGCCGGCGCTTCATGACATGCGCGGTCTGCCAGGTGCGCAGCACGACCTCGCCGACCCGCCCCATGGCCTGGGAGTCGGAGGAGATGATCGAGATGGCGCCGAGGTCGTGCAGGATGTCCTCGGCCGCGATCGTGCTGGGCCGGATGCGGGACTCGGCGAAGGCGAGGTCTTCGGGAACGGCCGGGTTGAGGTGGTGGCAGACCATCAGCATGTCGAGGTGTTCCTCGACGGTGTTGACGGTGTGCGGGCGGGTCGGGTTGGTGGAGCTGGGCAGCACGTTCGGCTGGGACACCACGGTGATGATGTCCGGCGCGTGCCCGCCGCCCGCGCCCTCGGTGTGGTACGCGTGGATGGAACGCCCGGCGATGGCGGCGAGCGTGTCGCCGACGAAGCCCGCCTCGTTGAGCGTGTCCGTATGGATGGCGAGTTGGGCGCCGCTCTCCTCGCACACCCCCAGGCACGCGTCGATGGCGGCGGGGGTGGCACCCCAGTCCTCATGGATCTTGAACCCGAGGGCGCCGCCCCGCAGCTGGGAGTACATCGCCTCGCGCGAGACGGTGTTGCCCTTGCCGAGCAGCCCGATGTTGACGGGGTATGCCTCCAGCGCCTCGAACATCCGGGCCAGGTGCCAGGGGCTCGGCGTGATGGTGGTCGCCTTGGTGCCCTCGGCGGGTCCGGTGCCGCCGCCGACGATGGTGGTGACGCCCGCCGCCAGCGCCTCGTCGAGGATGGTCGGGGAGATGAAGTGGACGTGGGCGTCGACGGCCCCGGCGGTGAGGATCCTGCCGTTGCCCGCGATGACCTCCGTCTCCGGCCCGATGACGAGGTCGGGGTGGACGCCGTCCATGGTGTCCGGGTTCCCCGCCTTGCCGATGCCGGTGATCCGGCCGTCGCGCAGCCCGACATCGGCCTTGACGACGCCCCAGTGGTCCAGGATCACGGCGCCGGTGATCACGGTGTCAGGGGTCCCCTCGGCGCGCGTGGCACGCGACTGCCCCATGGACTCGCGGATCACCTTGCCACCGCCGAACACCGCTTCGTCCCCGGCCCGGCCGGGGCCGCCGGCGCGGTCCTCCTCGATCTCGATGAGGAGGTCGGTGTCGGCGAGCCGTATACGATCGCCGGCGGTCGGCCCGAAGAGATCCGCGTACGCGGGGCGGCTGAGTTCAGTCATGCTGCGTCCCATCGTTCGCCCCGCCGCGGCAGGGGGCACCTCCCAGCGGTAGCTGGGGGAGGCTCATGTCACCGTCGCCCGCGAGGCGACAGTGCGGCTCGTGTTCTCGTCGCGGCCCGGCGGCCTCGCGTGCTCCCCCAGCTATCGCTGGGAGGTGCCCCCTGCTCACAATGACCCTCCTGTCTCGCCACGCAGCCCGGGTACGACGCGCTCGCCCGCTATCGGGACCAGCTCGACCTCGACGGGGATGCCCGGCTCGAAGCGCACGGCGGTCCCCGCGGCGATGTGCAGCCGTTTGCCGTGGGCGGCGGCGCGGTCGAAGTCGAGGCCGGGGTTCGCCTCGGCGAAGTGGTAGTGGGAGCCGACCTGAACGGGTCGGTCGGCCGCGTTGAGCACGGTGAGGCGGGTGACGGGGCGGCCTTCGTTGAGGCGTACCGGCTCGTCCGCGTGCAGGATCTCTCCGGGAATCACGGGAGGCGCCCTCCGTCAGGCTATGGGCTGGTGGACGGTGACGAGCTTGGTGCCGTCGGGGAAGGTGGCCTCGACCTGGACGTCGTGGATCATCTCCGGGACGCCCTCCATGACCTCCTCGCGGGTCAGCACCTCGCGGCCCGAGGACATGAGCTCGGCGACCGTACGGCCGTCGCGGGCGCCCTCCAGGATGTGCGCGGTGATCAGCGCGACGGCCTCCGGGTGGTTGAGGATCACCCCGCGGGCCCGGCGCTTTTCGGCCACGTCGGCGGCCACGTGAATGAGCAACCGTTCCTGCTCGTGCGGGGTCAACTGCACGCCTACCACCTCACGCTTGTCCCGTCGGGCGGGGTCGAATCGCCCGCTCACCTGTGGCCCGGTTCCCAGGGCGGCTCGCACCCGGTTTCGGAAGGCTAGTTCCGCAGCGTTTCCACGGCGTTAACTGCGACGGTTGTGGGTGGGTGGGGGTCGATTCGCGCGGGAGCCTCAGCCGCGCCCGCGCCGCCGGTCGCCGACGTCCGGGCCGCGGTGCTCCGCGGCGATGCCGAACCGCCGCCGTTCGCCGGGAGCGGACGCCGCCGGGCGGACGGTCGAGACCGTGCTGATCACCTGCTCCTCCTCGGCGCCCGCCTCGCCTGCCTCATCCGACTCCATCTCCTCAAGTCGCCGCAGGTCATCGGCCGAGACCAGGGCCACGAGCGGCTTTCCGTGCCGCGTCACGACCACCCGCTCGCCGCCGTACACAACGCGGTTGATCAGCTCGGCGAGCTCTGCTCGGGCTTGCGTCACCGGAATCTCGTAGGCCATGCTCCCCATCATAACGAGATGTACGTCCTGTACATTTTTTACGGACGCCCGACTCCCACCTGACACCCAGAGGTGACGTGATGGAACGCCCGACGGCGCGCTACGTCCTGCCCGAGTTCACCGAGCGCACAAGCAACGGGGTCCGCACCATGGACCCGTACTCCAAGCTCCTGTCCGAGCGCATCGTCTTCCTCGGCACCCAGGTCGACGACACCTCGGCCAACGACGTGATCGCACAACTCGTCCACCTCGAACACGCCGGCCCCGACCAGGACATCTCGCTGTACATCAACTCGCCCGGCGGCTCGTTCTCCGCCATGACGGCGATCTACGACACGATGCACTTCGTCACATGCGACGTGGAGACGATCTGCCTGGGCCAGGCCGCCTCCGCGGCCGCCGTACTGCTGGCCGCCGGCACCCCGGGCAAGCGCTTCGCACTGCCGGGCGCGCGGGTCCTCATCCACCAGCCGTCGTTCAGCGAACCCATCCAGGGCACGACCTCCGACCTGGAACTCCAGGCCAAGGAGATGCTGCGCACCCGCGCCCTCCTGGAAGAGCTGCTGGTACGGCACACCGGGCAGACCGCCGAGCGGATCCGCTCCGACATCGAGCGCGACAAGATCTTCAACGCCGAGGACGCGGTGGCATACGGGCTCGTGGACCGACTCACCCAGAGCCGCAAGCACCCGCGGCCACTGCGCGACGCGAGGTGAGCGACCGTGCTACCACCTGAACTGCCCCCGCTGCCGGCGCTCACCCGCGCGGAGGGCGCGCTGGTGGACGGCTATCTGGACGTGGTCGACCTGCTCGCCCGAATCAACCCGTCCCGCGGCAGCGACACCTACGCGGGCCTGCGGGCCGCGCAGGCTCTGGTGGGGAAGGCCACCGCGCTCCGGGACGCGCTGGCCCTGATGCACGAGCGCGGCGAGAGCCGCCTCCACACCACGACGCTGGAGCGCGCCCTGCGCGTACTGGACGGAGACCGCCGCACCGAACGCGTGACGCTGCCCCCGACGCCCGCGCACTGACACGGGGAAGCGGCGCCGTTCACCCGGACGGCCCAACCCGGCCCCGGCACCCCCGCCGGACCGGCTTGCGGTGCCACAGCGGTGCTTTTCGCCTCCCTGCCGGCCTCCCCGCCCCCGCGCCCAGCCTCGCAACCATGCCGGGCCGGGGGCACCATCCCAGGGACGACAGGACCCGCCGCGTCGGGCGCCTGGCCGGTCTGGGCCGGGCAGGGGCCCGGCAGACGAAGGGGGTGCGCGATGAATGCGCACATACGAGTCCCTGCAGCCGTATCCCGGGCCGGCGCCGTCTCGGCCCTGACCGTCGCCGCGGTCGGTGGCCCCGTAGCGGGGCCGGGGATTCCGCAGCAGGCCGAGGCGGCCTCCGCCGCCGCGAAGGCGCTGCAGGTCGCCGCGTCGAAGAAGGGAGCCCCGTACACGTACGGGGCCGCCGGCCCCAACCGCTTCGACTGCTCGGGCCTGACCCAGTACGCGTACAAGCGGGCCGGAAAGCGGCTGCCGCGTACGGCCGCCGCGCAGTACAACCGCACCCGCCATATCAAGGCCGCCTCCCGCCACGGCGGCGACCTGGTGTTCTTCCATTCCGGGAGCAGCGTCTACCACGTGGGCCTGTACGCGGGGCGCGGCCGGATCTGGCATGCACCCAAGCCGGGGACCGTGGTGCGGCTGGAGCGCATCTGGACCAAGAGGGTCTGGTACGGCAAGGTGCGCTGACGCGACGGCAGGAGAGACCTGACTGTCAGTGGGGGCCGGTACGTTGATCGGGTCGGGGAAGTCCGTCCATCGCCGCGAGGGATCACATGTCGTACCTGAACCCGGTCCGCAACATCACCTTCGACGCCCACGACCCGTACGCCCTGGCGCAGTTCTGGTCCGCCCTGACCGGGTATGCGCTCGAGGGCTCCGCGCCGGATGACGACGAGGTGCTGATCACTTCGAACCAGACCGGCGTCCCGGGCCTGCTGTTTCTGCGGGTGCCCGATGCCAAGCAGGGCAAGAACCGCGTCCACCTCGACATCCAGCCGCCCTCGGGCACGCGGGACGCCGAGGTGGAGCGGATGGTCTCGCTGGGCGCGTCGGTCATCGACGACCGGCGCACGGAGGACGGGCTCGGCTGGGTGGTGATGGCGGACCCGGAGGGAAATGAGTTCTGCGTCGAGCGCAGCGCGGTCGAGCGTGGCTTGGTGGAGCCGATGTGACGTCCGATGTCTTCGACACCGGTGCCAACGCGCGTAGCGTGGCGGGGTGTCGGCAGCAGGAGGGGACTTGTGGTGACCGAGCAGTTCCAGGCGGACCGGACCTACGACCATGTGTATCTGGTCTTCATCGACACGGCCGGATATTCGACGATCGTCCTGTCGAACCCGAGAGACCGCGCCGCCCACGCCTTCGACCTGCTGCGCGAGCGGATGCGCACACGGCTCGCGCAACTGGCGGCGGAGCGCCGCTGTGCCCGCAGCGGGGTGTGGAGCTGGCGGGGCGACGGCGGGTTCTTCGCCGTCCATGACGACAGCGAGAGCGTGGCCCGCGATGTCGCGCTGGAGGCGGCCAGGACCTTCCTCACCCTGGATCTGGTCCATCTGCGGGACGAGTTCGCGCGGGCGGGCGTGGGCGGCGAGCTCCATCTGCGGATGGCCGTGCACAAGGGGACGATCCAGCACACCGGCGAGGGGCGGACCGGCACCATCCACTCCCCCGACATCAATCTGGCCGCGCATCTGGAGAAGGCGACCCCTCGGGACTGCCTGGCGATCTCCGAGGACGTGTACCGCACCGCGGGCCCGTACGCGGAGCAGTTCACCCCCGTGGGGAGCCATGAGGGCAAGCACGTCTATCTGATGGCCGGGGACGGCGGCCCGCAGCAGGCGGCCAAGGCGTGGCTGGCGAGCCGCGGTCTTGACGGGGGCACCGCGGTGCACGCGTATCCCGAGCGGCCGAGCTCCGAGGAGAAGGCGCGGCTGCTGGACGCGGCGTCCGAGGAAGTCCTCGACATGGGCACGGCGCTGCGCACCTCCTCCGGCCGGCTGGTCACCACCGAGCGCCCGGCCCGCTACCGCGACGCGGTCCTCGGCCTGCTGCGCCGGGGCGGGATCTACAGCTGCTTCCTGCTGGACCCGTCCTCTGACGCCGCGGCCACGCTGGCGCGGCAGTACCAGGAGGACATGACGAGGAAGATCAAGGATTCGCTGGAGCGGTTCGGCCGGTTCAAGGAGCGCTATGGCGCCGAGGCCGAGGGGCTGCGGGTGTACCAGACGGACGAGTTCCCCGGGTTCTCCGCGCTGGCCGTCGACGTGCGGCGGCCCGACGGGCTGATCCTCTACTCCTCGTATCTCATGGGCACCAGCCCGTACGGCGTGATCGAGCGCGGCGATATGCCGCACTATCTGATCAGCCCGACGGCCGGGCCGGTGTTCGGGCGCATACGGGAGCTGGCCGAGGCCCGCGGCACCACGGGGCACGTCAAGCGCGTCCTGTGAGGCCGCGTACCGCTCAGCCGACGGGAACGGTCCAGGGCAGCGCGATCCAGACCGTCTTCCCGCCCTCCGGGGTCGGGATGACGGACACCTCGCCGCCCGACTCCGCGGCCAGCGACCGGATGATCAGCAGGCCCCGGCCGTTGTCCTGATGGGTGGCGGGCGGCAGGCGTTTGGGCCATCTGGGGTGGCTGTCGGTGACGCCGATACTCAGCCGCTCTTCGCGTTCCAGCCGCAGATCCACGGTGAAGGTGGGCGATTGGCCCATCGTGTGCTGGACGGCGTTGGTGGCGAGTTCGGAGACGACGAGCCGTACGACGCCGACGGTCTCCGCATCCGTCGGCAGACCCCATTCGGCCAGCACGCTCGTCACATATCTTCGCGCCGCGGTCACCGAGACCGGTGCGCTCGGCAGAGTGACGGATGCTTCGTGGTGGTCAGCCATGGCGACCCTGTCCCTTCCAGCCGGGGCGCGGCTGCGGACGCATGCGAGTAGTAATGCCAAGCCAGTGAAGTCGTGGGCAGCCCCGGCGGCTCTAGCGTCAGAGTGCCATCGATGGACCGCACAACGGGTGCGATCCACCGAGTTATGCATATATCTGTCGCTCGAAACGGTGAACTCTGCTACGGAAGACCGGATTTGAGCGGCACACTGGCGACCGGGAATTCGAGAGAATGCCGAAAGGGGATGTCATGCGGTACGGCCCTGCGGTGCGCCGCCGCAAGCTCGGTGCGGAACTCCGCCGTCTGCGCGATCTCGCCGGACTCACCAGCGGCGAGGCCGCTCGCCGGGTGGGTTGGCACCAGTCGAAGGTAAGTCGGCTGGAGACCGGGCGCAGTGGAGCGAGACCGTCCGATGTGGTGCGGCTGCTGGATGTGTACGAGGTCGCGGACCCGGAGTTGCGCGCCCTGCTGGAGGCGTTGTGCGGTGGGGGCGCATCGGATCCCGAGGGGTCGCGGCGCGGCTGGTGGTACGCCTACCGCGATCTGCTGCCGCCCGCCTACCGGGATTTCATCAGCCTGGAGTCGGAGGCCTCGGCCGCGTCCACGCTGGAGACCACGGTGGTGCCGGGTCTGCTGCAGACCCCTGACTACGCGCGGGCGGTGACCCGCGCGGCGCTGCCGGATCTGCCCCGGCCGCAGGTGGACACGCTGGTGGAGGTGCGGATCGCGCGTCAGTCGGTGCTGCGCGGGGCGCGCCCGCTGCGGCTGCACGCGGTGCTCGACGAGGCGGCGCTGCGGCGCGAGGTCGGCGGGCCCGGCGTGATGGCGGCCCAGCTGCGGCATCTCGCGGAGGTCGCGGCGAGGCCTCAAGTACGGCTGCAGGTACTGCCGTTCTCCGCCGGAATGCCCATTGGCATCACTGGTCCTTTCATTATTTTTTCCTTTTCGCACATTACCGATCTCGATGTTGTTGTTCTCGACCACTTGACGAGTAGCCTCTACTTGGAACGGAAAGAAGACCTCCGGGCGTACAGCGCCGCGTTCGACACGCTGCGGACCAACGCCCTGACCGTCAAGGAATCGTTGACCTTCATCACCAAAATCGGGGGCGGCGCCTGAGGGGGCACCATGTCCACAATGTCCTGGTCCCTACCCTGCGATTCGGCATTGCGCGATGCGCAATGGCGGCGCAGCAGCTACAGCACCGGAATGAACAACTGCGTGGAGACGGCTTCGATCCCGCCCGGCCTGCTGGCCGTGCGGGATTCGAAGAACACGTCCGGCCCCGCGCTGCTGTTCGTCCCGGACATCTGGCTCACGTTCGTCGACGCGCTCCGGGACGGCGCGCTCGACACCGGCGCGGCCACGCGCCAACGCGAGAGCTGAGCTGAGCTGAGCCGTCAGGCGGTCGGCGCGGTCCGTACGATCGCGTCGGCCGCCTCCTCGATTTGCTGATCGGTCAGATCCGCCCGGGCCGTCAGCCGCAGCCGGGAAATCCCGTCCGTGACGGACGGCGGGCGGAAGCAGCCGACGGCCAACCCGGCCGCGCGGCAGTCCGCGGCCCACTGCACCGCCTGCTCGGGCGAGGGGGCCCGCACCGACACCACCGACGCGTCGGGCCGTACCGCGCTCAGCCCGGCGGCGGTGAGCCGTTCGTACAGCCCGGTGGCCAACGCGCGGGCGCGGGCGGCGCGCTCCGGCTCGCGGCGCAGCAGGCGCAGACTCGCCAGGGCGGCGCCCACGGCGGCCGGGTTGAGGCCGGTGTCGAAGATGAACGTTCGGGCGGAGTTGACCAGGTGTTCGATCACCCGGGCCGGTCCCAGAACGGCCCCGCCCTGGCTGCCCAGCGCCTTGGAGAGCGTGACGGTCACGACCACGTCGGGCGCGCCCGCGAGGCCCGCACCCTGCGGCGCGCCGCGCCCGCCGTCGCCGAGCACCCCGAAGCCGTGCGCGTCATCGATGACCAGGGCCGCGCCGTGTGCGCGGCAGGAGGCGGCGAGGGCGGGCAGCGGGGCGGCGTTCCCGTCGACGGAGAAGACGGAGTCGGTGACGACGAGCGCGCGGCGGCGCGGGCGCGTCGCGCCCCGGGGCGGCTGCGCCGCCGCCTCCCCTGCCGTTTCCGCCACGAGGGAGGCGGCTTCGAGGGCCTTGCGCACGGCCTCGGGGTCGGCGTGCGGGACGACGGCGACCTCGGCCCTGGACAGCCGGCAGCCGTCGATGAGCGAGGCGTGATTGACCGCGTCGGACAGGACCAGGGCGTCACGACCGCTCAGCGCGGTGACGGCGGCGAGGTTCGCCGCGTAGCCGGACGAGAACACCAAGGCCGCCTCGAAGCCGCAGAAGGCGGCGAGCTCCGCCTCCAGCGTGGCGTGCAGTTCCGTATGCCCCGTGACCAGCCGGGACCCGGTCGAGCCCGCGCCCCAGCGGGCCGCCGCCGCGCCGGCCGCGGCCGTCACCTCCGGGTGCCTGGCCAGGCCCAGGTAGTCGTTGCCCGCGAGGTCGAGCAGCGGGGAGTCGGCGGGGCGGGGTTTGAGCGTGCGGACGAGTCCGGCGCGGCTCCGCCGTTCGCTCTCCTCGTCGATCCACTCGAACGGGTCGTCGTGGCGATCCTGGGGCATACGCCGTCCCTGCCTTCCGCCCGGCACCCGACCGGGCGCCAACTGTCGGGTCCCGATAGAACGTATCGGCGTCCATGCATGGGCAGGGTGTGGCAATACACACACCTGGAACGAGTGGTGTTGTGTGATCCCTCCTTTGCCCCGGACCCGGGCGCAGGGCAGGATCGGCCCATGGAGCTGCTGAAGACGCTGGTGGACAAGGGGCTGCGGCGCGAGCTGCCGACCCGAGAAGAGGCCCTCGCCGTGCTGGCGACCGCCGACGACGATGTGCTCGACGTGGTGGCCGCGGCGGGCAAGGTGCGCCGCGCCTGGTTCGGGCGGCGGGTGAAGCTCAACTATCTGGTCAACCTCAAGTCCGGGCTGTGCCCCGAGGACTGCTCGTACTGCTCACAGCGGCTCGGCTCGCGCGCCGACATCCTCAAGTACACCTGGCTGAAGCCCGACGAGGCCGCGGCCGCCGCGGGCGCGGGGGTCTCCGGCGGCGCCAAGCGGGTCTGTCTGGTCGCCAGCGGTCGCGGCCCGACGGACCGGGACGTGGAGCGGGTCTCCCGGACCATCGAGGCGATCAAGGAACAGAACGAAGGCGTCGAGGTGTGCGCCTGCCTCGGCCTGCTCTCCGACGGGCAGGCGGCGCGGCTGCGGGAAGCGGGCGCCGATGCGTACAACCACAACCTCAACACCTCGGAAGCCACATACGGGGACATCACCACCACCCACACCTACGCCGACCGGGTGACGACCGTCCAGCAGGCCCAGGCGGCGGGCATGTCCGCCTGCTCCGGGCTGATCGCGGGCATGGGCGAGACGGACGAGGACCTGGTCGACGTGGTCTTCTCGCTCCGCGAGCTGGACCCCGACTCGGTCCCGGTCAACTTCCTCATCCCCATCGAGGGCACCCCGCTGGCCGAGGAGTGGCAACTCACCCCGCAGCGCTGTCTGCGCATCCTGGCGATGGTGCGGTTCGTCTGCCCGGACGTCGAGGTGCGGCTCGCGGGCGGACGGGAGATCCATCTGCGCTCACTGCAGCCGCTGGCCCTGCACCTGGCGAACTCGATCTTCCTGGGCGACTATCTGACCACCGAGGGCCAGGCCGGCAAGGACGACCTCGCGATGATCGCCGACGCCGGCTTCGAAGTGGAGGGCACGGATACGACGACGCTGCCCACACATCGGGCCGACGCGCTGGCGGCGGCACAGGCCGGCTGCGGTTCGCACGGCGGTTCTGAGGGTGGGACAACAGGCGCGGGCTGCGGCTCGGCGGGCGGGGGCTGCGCGCCGTGCGGTGACGCGGCGGGGACGGCCTCCGGGGCTGGAGCCGAGGCGGGAGCCGAACCCGTACCCGCCGGCGCGCCGGCCGCAGGCGCCCGCACCGATCTGGTCGCCGTGCGCCGCCGTGGCGTGGGCACGGACCTGCCGCCCAATGCCTGAGCCGCAGCTGACGCCCGGCAAACCGCTGACGCCCGGTGAGCTGCTGGCCCTGGACCGGCGGCATGTCTGGCATCCGTACGGGCCGATGCCCGGCCGCCAGGACCCGCTGATCGTGGAGTCGGCCGCCGGGGTCAGGCTGCGCCTGGCCGAACCGGCGGAGGGCCGACGGGAGTTGGTCGACGGGATGTCGTCGTGGTGGTCCGCCGTCCACGGCTACAACCACCCGGTGCTCAACGACGCGGCGCGCGGCCAGCTGGACCGGATGAGCCATGTGATGTTCGGCGGGCTCACCCACGAGCCCGCCGTACGGCTGGCCGCCCGCCTCGTGGAGATCACCCCCGAGCCGCTTGAGCACGTCTTCCTCGCCGACTCCGGCTCGGTCTCGGTCGAGGTCGCGGTCAAGATGTGCCTGCAGTACTGGCGCTCGCTCGGCCGCCCCGACAAGCGGCGGCTGCTCACCTGGCGCGGCGGCTACCACGGCGACACCTGGCAGCCGATGGCCGTGTGCGACCCGGACGGCGGTATGCACCATCTGTGGTCGGGCCTGCTGCCCCGTCAGCTCTTCGCCGACGCGCCCCCGCCCGGTTTCGACGCCCCGCCGGACCCCGCGTACGAGGCACATCTGCGCGACCTGGTCGCCCGCCACGCCCATGAGCTGGCCGCGGTGATCGTCGAACCGGTGGTGCAGGGCGCGGGCGGGATGCGGTTCCACTCCCCCGGCCTGCTGCGGGTGTTGCGCGATGCCTGCGACGAGCACGACGTGCTGCTGGTCTTCGACGAGATCGCCACCGGCTTCGGCCGCACGGGCGAACTCTTCGCGGCCGGACACGCGGGCGTCAGCCCCGATGTGATGTGCCTGGGCAAGGCGCTCACCGGCGGGTACATGACGCTCGCCGCCACGCTGTGCACACCGCGCGTGGCGGACGGCATCTCACGCGGCGAGCTCCCGGTGCTCGCCCACGGCCCTACGTTCATGGGCAACCCCCTGGCGACCGCCGTCGCGCTCGCCTCGATCGACCTGCTGCTCGGCCACGACTGGCGGCAGGAGATCAAGCGCATCGAGACGGGGCTGCGGGACGGCCTGGCCGCCACGGCCGAACTGCCCGGCGTCCGCGACGTCCGGGTCCTCGGCGCCATCGGCGTCGTCCAGCTCGACCACGCGCTGGACGAGGCGGGGATGGCGGCGGCGACCCGCGCGGCGGTACGGGAAGGCGTATGGCTGCGGCCGTTCCGCGACCTGCTGTACACCATGCCGCCGTACATCACGGGCGACGAAGACGTGGCCCGCATCTGCGCCGCCCTGCACGCGGCGGCCCGCGCGGCCTGACGCGAGCTGACACGGCCTGACGCGGGCGCCCGCCAGGGGCCACCCCGGCCGGCACCCGCGTCAGCCGGGGCCGCTCCGGGACCCCGCTCGGGAGGCGTCGGGGGCGGTGGCGAGCCGGCGGGCGACTTCGATCACTGTCTCGCGGCGGCGGGCCAGGGCGGCCCGGTCGGTCTCCTCGTCCAGGACCAGGCGGCACATCCTGGGCACCGCGAAGTTCCAGGAGATCAGCCCCATGAGGGTGAACAGCATGTCCTGGGCGGCGCGGACGCGTGCTTCCCCGGGGAGATGGCGGGCCGCCCCGCTGTCCACGAGATGGTGCACCTTCTGGCGGAAGGCGTCACGGCGCTCCCGCTCGCTCTCGTCGTCTTCGCCGCACACCTCCAGTGCCTCCCACAGCAGCAGCCTGATCAGCTCCGGGTGTTCCTGGTACCAGTCGAAGACCTGCCCGACCGACTCGGCCACCGCGCCGGCGTCGATGGAGAGGGCGCAGTGGATCTCCTCCAGCTTCGCCCGGAGAACGGCGGCGAACAGCTTCTCCTTGCCCCCGTAGTACAGATAGATGGCCTGCTTGTTGGCCATGGCGGCGGCCGCGATGCGGTCCACCCTGGCCCCCGCCAGGCCGCGCTCGGCGAACTCGGCAGCAGCGGCGTCGAAGATCCGCCGCCTGGTGTCCTCCGCGTCATAGGCCATGCACGAATTAAACCATCCAGTTGACTCCTCCCCGTCCAGGCGGCAGGATCGGGGCAGCACTAAAACAACCAGATGGTTTATTTCCTCGAAAGGCTCTCCCATGAGCACTGCGACTCCCATCCCCGTTCGTTCGCCGCTGCCGAGCGCCCTCTCCGGCACGACCGCCCTCGTGATCGGCGGAAGCTCGGGCATCGGGCTGGCGGCGGGCGTCCTGCTGCGTTCGGTCGGCGCCCGCGTGGTGCTGGTCGGCCGCGACCCCGACCGGCTGAAGGCCGCCGTCGCCCGGGTGCGGGGCGCGGGCCCGGCCGAGGCTCCCGAGGACGCCGTGCTGGGCGTTGCCGGCGACGTCGGCGACGAGCAGGCCCTCGCCGAGGCCTTCGACCGGGCGGACCACGTCGACCATGTGCTCGTCACCGCGGGCAGCGTCAGCGGCGCCAGCCCCCTGAGCGGGCTGTCGGCCGACGACTTCCGTACGGCCTTGAACTCCCGCGTCGGCGGGGCCTTCGCCGTCGCACGCGCGGCGGCGACCCGGCTTCCCGCGGGAGGCTCGCTCACGTTCAGCTCGGGAATCCTCGTGACCCGCCCGGCTCCCGGAATGTCCGCCCTGGTGTCGGCCGGCGGTGCCCTGGAAACCCTCACCAAGGCCCTCGCCGTGGAGCTCGCCCCGGCACGGCTGCGCGTGAACACCGTCCGCTACGGCCGGATCGACACCCCCCTCCTGCGCTCGATCCCGGGGCTGGACTCCGACGAGGCCGTCGCCGCCGCCGGATCGTCCGCTCCCCTTGGCCGCTTCGGCACCGCCGAGGAAGCCGCCGCCTCGGCCCTCTTCCTCATGGCCAACGACTACGTCACCGGCCAGATCATCACCGTCGACGGCGGCGAAACCCTCGCCTGATCCCGGCCGTGCGGTTCGTTCCCGAGCCCCGGCCGTTACCGTTCGTTCCTGGAGCGGTACCGGCACGGCTCCGGGAAACGAACCGCTCCACCCGCACACCGCAACGAAAGGCGCGCCCCATGCCCGTACTCGTGGTCACCGGCACCGGCACCGAAATCGGCAAGACCGTCACCACCGCGGCCGTCGCCGCCGCCGCGCTGGCCGCCGGCCGGTCCGTGGCGGTGCTCAAGCCCGCGCAGACCGGGGTCCGGGCGGATGAGCCGGGGGACGTGGCGGAGGTGGCTCGGCTGGCGGGGGCGGTCACGGAGGCGGAACTCGCGCGGTACCCGGACCCGTTGGCCCCGGCCACGGCCGCCCGGCGGGCCGGTCGGGCCGCGGTGCGGCCGTACGAGGTGGCCGAGGCGGCGGGGAAGTTGGCCGCCGAGCACGATCTGGTGCTGGTGGAGGGCGCGGGCGGGCTGCTGGTGCGGTTCGACGAGGAGGGCGGCACGCTCGCGGACGCGGCGCGGCTGCTGGGCGCGCCCGTGCTGGTCGTCGTCCAGGCGGGCCTGGGGACGCTCAACACGACCACCCTGACGGCGGAGGCCCTGCGCGCCCGGGGCCTGGACTGCCCGGGCGTCGTGATCGGCAGCTGGCCCACGGCCCCGGACCTCGCGGACCGCTGCAACCTCGCGGAACTGGCGGAGGCGGCGGGCGCCCCGCTGCTGGGCGCCCTCCCTCAGGGCGCGGCGGCCCTCCCGCCCGCCGACTTCCGCGCCGCGGCCCCCGGCTGGCTCGCGCCCGCGCTCGACGGGACCTGGAGCGCGGAGCGGTTCGCCGCGGCGCAGGGCTGACCCGCGTTGACCATGCGGCCGCGGGGCGCACGCGATGGTCGCGTGCGCCCCGTCGGCTCACCCCGCGACATCAGCCCCGCGACATCAGCCCGCGGCAGCTCACCCCGGGGCGCCTCACCCGGCGGTGCGTCAGCCCGCAGCGCGGTAGGCCGCCGTCAACTTCCGCAGCGCCCCCACCACATCCCCGCCGAGCAGCAAGTGGTCCGCCTCGGCGAAGGGTTTCGCCACCGCCGGGGTGATCTTCTGGCCGACCTGGTCCTGGACGAGGAGCCGCGCGGCCGTCACGATCGCACGCCCCTCCCCCGCATCCCCGCGCCCCGCCTTCCGGGCGGCCTTCGCCTCGGCGGTCAGCTCCGCGAGGCGCCTCGCGCCGTCCGCACCGGGCTCACGGGCCGAGGTCGTCAGCCCCCATCCGTACGGGTACTGCGGGTCGTACGCCGCGTCGCCCACGTTGATCGGCAGCTGCGCCTCGGACCTGGGCCAGGTCACCGGCAGCTGACCGGTGAAGGGCCGCTTGCCGTAGAGGACGTCCGCGACGCCGTCGCCCTCCGTGCCGGGCAGCCAGGACGCGACGAGCGCGTCGATGTCCCCCAGCCGGTCGCCGATGAGCTGCGGACGCCCGGAGACGATCAGCACCGCGCACTTCATGGCGCCGCACACCCGGTCCACCGCCGCCTGGTCGGCATCGGAAAGCCGCAGGTCATGGCCGTTGCCGACGTCTCCCGCCCCCTCGGCGTACGGGGTCTCGCCGACGACCACGACCCCGGCGTCGTAGCCGGCCGTCGGGGCGGAGGCGCCCTTGGAGTAGGTGATGGCCGAGTCCGCGGCCGCGTTCCGCAGGCCCTCCAGGATCGTGGTGCCCTCGGTGTGTCGGCCGGAGGAGCCCTGCCAGGTGATGGTCCAGCCGCCGGTCTGGTTGCCGAGGTCGTCGGCGTTGGCCCCGGCGACGTACACCTTCTGGGAGGGCTTCAGGGGCAGCACCCCGCCGGCGTTCTTCAGCAGCACCTGCGACTTCGCGGCCGCCTCGCGGGCGACGGCCCGATGCTCTGCCGAGCCGATCCGGTCGAGGTTGGAGACATCCGCATACGGCTTCTCGAAGAGACCGAGCCGGAACTTGGCCGTCAGGATGCGGGAGACCGCGTCGTCGATCCGGGCCCGGCTGATCCGGCCGGCCTTCACCTCGTCGACGAGCGTGGTGTGGAAGCCCTGGTACGCCGTGGGCACCATGATCATGTCCACCCCGGCGTTCACCGAGGTGCGGACGTCGCTCGGGTAGTCGCCGGGGATCTGGTCGATGGCCTGCCAGTCGCTGACGACGAAGCCCTCGAAGCCCATCCGGCCCTTCAGCACGCCGTTGATCATCGCCCCGTCGGCGTGCGTCTTGAGCGGCGCCTGACCGTCGCCGAGGATGTCCAGCGAGGAGAACGAGGGCATGACCGTGCCCACCCCGCGGTCCACGGCCTCCCGGAACGGCGCGAGGTGGACCCTCTCCAACTCCTCGCGGGTGACCTTGGTGACGCCCTGGTCGATGGTGTAGCTGCCGGTGGCCGAGGAGCCGTACTCCGTACCGCCGTCCCCCACGAAGTGCTTGGCGGTTGTCAGCACCTTGTCGCGGCGGTCGAGATCCTTGCCGCTCGGCGCGCCCTGCATGCCCTTGATGACCGTCTCCATGGCCGTGACCAGCGCCGGGTCCTCGCCGAAGGACTCGTACGCCCGCCCCCACCGCTCATCGCGCGATACGCATACGCAGGGCGCGAAGTCCCAGGGGACGCCCGTGGCGCGCACCTCGGAGGCGGTCACCGCGCCGGTCTTCTCGGCCAGCCGGGGGTCGCGGGTCGCGCCGAGGCCGATGTTGTGCGGCATGATCGTCGTCCCGACCGGATTGTTGTGGCCGTGGACCGCGTCCACGCCGTAGACCAGCGGGATCTGGAAGCGGGTGGCCTGGGCGCGCAGTTGGAAGGCGGCCACCATCCGCGCCCAGGCTGCGGGCGTGTTGGGGGTGGGCGCCGACCCGCCGCCGGACAGCAGGGAGCCGAGGTTGTAGTCGGCGATGTCGCCCGGCGCGGTGAGCGCGTTGCGCTCGGCCTGGGTCATCTGCCCGGCCTTCTCCTCGAGCGACATCCGGGACAGCAGGTCCTTCACGCGCCGCCGCACGGGGAGCTCGGGGTCGAGGTACGGCAGTCCGTGCGCGTCGATCACGACCCGTGGCGTCTCGGCGGGGGCCTTGGCCCCGGAGACGGTGAGATGGAGCGGGACGGTCTCGGCCGGTTCGGCGCCGCCGCCTCTCGCGGTGACGACCTCGACGGTGCGGGAGGTGCCGGAGGCGGTGCCGGCCGGGAAGGTCACGCTGCCCTCGACGGGCCGGTAGTCCGCACCGGAGGTGGCGGTGCCGCCGTCCCCTTCGGTGGTGTAGTCGACGGTGACGGGTTCGTCGAGCGGCCCGGAGCCGGTGGTGGCGACGGAGATCCTGACCCTGGCGGTCGCGCCCTCCTCGACCGGGTGGACGGCCGCGTCCGTGATCACCTGTGCCTTGAGCGAACCGTCGGCCGCGACCGCGGCCCCTCCCGTGAGGGGCAGTAAGGCGGCGCCGACCGCCCCGGCGACGAACGACGTTGCCGTGGATCCGAATCCTCCGTGCTGTCTTCGCTGTCCACTCTGGCTGCGCTGTCTTCTCTGACTGCGCTGACCTGGCATCGCGGCTCCTTCGGCTGGATGCACAAGATCCTGGGCCGATGTGCCGCCCCGATCGCGGCGGCACGCCGCTCACGCGCTCCAGCTGCGCAGCTCGGCGGCGATGGCGTGGACGTCGGCGGTACCGTCCTTGACCAGGCGGGCCAGGTCGCGGACGCGCTCGGGGGTGGTGGCGATCGCCAGCCCGCTGGCGATGAGATACGCGTACGCGACGGCCGACGCGAACAGCGCGTTCGACCGCTCCAGGGCGGGCACCAGCAGAAGCAGCTGCAGCAGGGCGGCGGCCCTGGTCTGCGGGTCGGTGTAGATGGGCGTGCCGAATATCTCGGCTTCATGTCTGCTGACGGCGGCGACCAGTGCCCCGTAGTCGGTGACCTGCGGGTCTCCGGGGGTGCTGCGCTCGGCGACCATCAACAGCCAGGCGAGGTCGATCCGCACATTCAAGAGCGCGCCTCGCCCTCCTTGCCGAACTCCTCGTCGAATACGGTCCGGTACTGCTGCATGAAGTCGGCGGCCGCTTCCACGAAGGTATGGCCGACCTCTCCGGCGTCCTTGCGGACGAGCTCTTCGATGTAGCGGTTCATGCTCATGCCCCGCTGCAGCGCGCGCTCCCGCGCCACCTCCGCGGTGGCCTCGTCGACCCGGACGTTCAGCTGTGTCTTCGCCACAGCCTCACGCTAGCGCCTATCCGCTAGCATCCACAAGCCGGATCTCGTATCGCGGGACCGGCGCCAATTCGATCGACGCCGCGCCCCAGGCGGTGATGGGATCGCGCCATGAACGATCTCGCCATACGCACCGCGGCGCCCGCGGACCTCGACACCGTACTGACCTTCTGGAAGGAGGCGGCCGAGGGCACCAGCATCAGCGACGACCGGAACGGCGTGGCCCGCCTGCTCGACCGCGACCCCGAATCGCTGCTGCTGGCCGAGCGGGGCGGCGAGCTCGCCGGGACCGTGATCGCGGGCTTCGACGGCTGGCGCTGCCATCTCTACCGGCTCGCCGTGCACCCCGACCACCGGCGCCAGGGCGTGGGGACCGCCCTCCTCCAGGCGGCCGAGGAGCGGTTCGCCGCGCTCGGCGGGCGGCGCGGCGACGCGATGGTGCTGGACCGCAACGACCTGGCCCACCACGCGTGGCGAGCGGCGGGCTACGCCCCGCAGCCGGAGTGGAGCCGCTGGGTCAAGCCGCTCGGCTCCTGACCCGACGCCGGGCCCTGACCCCCGGCGCCAGGCACCCGAACGCCCACGAAAAGGCATGGGCCGTCCTCCCACGGGTGACCCGCCCGATAGCGACATCGCGCGCTCCTCCCGTCGCTGCCGGACCATGGGACATGGGTGAACCGATGACCGAAGTGCTTCTCCTGGCCGTGGCGCTCCTGCTGGCCCTCGCCTGCGGCGGGTTCGTGGCGGCGGAGTTCTCGCTGACCACCGTCGAGCGCAGCGAGCTCGAGCGGGCGGTCGAGAGCGGGGAGCGGGGCGCGGCCAGTGCGCTGAAGGCCGTGCGCAGCCTGACCTTCCAGCTCTCCGGCGCCCAGCTCGGCATCACCGTCACCAATCTGGTGGTCGGCATGCTCGCCGAGCCGTCCGTCGCCGCGCTGCTGGCCGGGCCGCTGAAGGCGATGGGGGTGCCGGACTCCGCCGTCCGCTCGGTCGCCCTGGTGATCGGCACGGCCCTGTCGACGGTCGTGCTGATGGTCGTCGGCGAGCTGGTCCCGAAGAACTGGGCCATCTCCAGCCCGCTGCCCGTCGCCCGGGCCGTCGCCACCCCGCAGCGCGCCTTCAGCTCCGCCTTCCGCCCGTTCATCGCCCACCTCAACAACGCCGCCAACCGCACGGTGCGCCGGATGGGCCTGGAGCCCGCCGAGGAGCTGGCCTCGGCGCGCAGCCCGCAGGAGCTGGTCGCGCTGGCCCGGCACTCCGCCCGGGAGGGCGCCCTGGAGGCGGACACCGCCGAGCTGTTCGTGAGGACCCTGAACCTGCGGGAGCTGACCGCGGAGAATGTGATGACCCCGCGGGTGCAGGTCATCGCCCTGGACGTACGGGCCACCGCCGAGGACATCGCGAACGCCACCCGCGCCACGGGCCTGTCCCGCTTCCCCGTCTACCGCGGCAGCCTGGACACGGTCGTCGGCACCGCCCACATCAAGGACGTGCTCGCCGTCCCCGCCGAGCAGCGTCTCCGCCACCCCGTGTCGGAGCTGATGCGCGAGCCGCTGCTCGTCCCCGCGTCGCTCACCGTGGACCGGGTACTCGACCGGCTCTCGGGGGAGCGCAGCATGGCCGTGGTCATCGACGAGTACGGCGGCACCGCCGGGGTCGTCACCCTGGAGGACATCGTCGAGGAGGTCGTCGGCGAGGTCCGCGACGAGCACGACCCGCACGAGAAGCCCGACCTGGCCCCGGTCGGCACGGGCCCGGAGGGCCGGACGCTGTACGACGCGGACGGCGCGGCCCGCGTCGACCAACTGGAGGCGCTCGGCATGCCGGTGCCGCACGGCCCGTACGAGACGCTGGCCGGGCTGGTGGCCACCGAGCTCGGCCGGATCCCGGTGCGGGGCGACGCTCTGGAGGTGGCGGGCTGGGGCATCGAGGTGGTCGACGACTCCGGCCACCGGGCCGCGCGGGTGCGGCTGCGGGCGCCGCTGCCGTACGCGGGGGAAGCCAGGCGCGCCGGGGAGGCCGAGCGCGGCGGGGACGGCGAGGGGGCGGCCCGATGACGCTGCTGCAGCTGCTGATCGGCCTGCTGACGCTGGTCGCCAACGCCTTCTTCGTGGGCGCCGAATTCGCCCTCATCTCGGTGCGGCGCAGCCAGATAGAGCCGCGCGCCGAGCGGGGCGACCGGCGGGCCCGTGCCGTGCTGTGGGGCCTGGAGCACGTCTCCGCGCTGCTCGCCGCGGCCCAGTTGGGCATCACGCTGTGCACGCTGGTGCTGGGCGCCGTCGCGGAACCGGCCTTCGCGCATCTGCTGGAGCCGGTCTTCCACGCGGTGGGGCTGCCCCTGGGGCTGGTCCATCCGGTCGCGTTCGTGATCGCGCTGACCGCGGCGACCTATCTGCACATGCTGTTCGGCGAGATGGTCCCCAAGAACGTGGCGCTGGCCGAGCCGGTGCGCACGGCGCTGGTCCTGGGCCCGCCGCTGGTCGCCCTGGCGCGCGGCCTGCGCCCCGTGATCTTCGCCGTCAACGCCTTCGCCAACGCCCTGCTGAAGCTGATGCGTGTGGAGCCCAAGGGCGAGGTGTCGGCGACCTTCTCCGACGACGAGCTGGTCCGTGTGGTCGTGGACTCCAGCGAGGCCGGGCTGCTGGACGACCGGGCCACCGAGCGGCTGCGGGACGCCCTCGAGCTGGGCCGCCGCCGAGTGCGCGACGTGGTGCTGCCCCTGGAGCGGGTGGTCTCCGCACGGCTCGGGGTGACGCCCGAGGAGCTGGAGCGGCTGTCGGCCACGTCCGGCTTCTCACGCTTCCCGGTGGTCGACGACTCGGGGCGTATCCAGGGCTATCTGCACGTCAAGGACGCGTTGGACGCGCGCCCGCGCGACGTGCCGTTCCGCCTCGATCAGCTGCGCCCGATCGCCCGCGTGCGGTCCCAGACGGCGCTGGACGACGTGCTGACCGCGATGCGCGACAGCCGGACACACCTCGCCGCCGTCATCGGACCCGACGGGCGCCTGGAGGGCCTGGTCACCATGGAGGACGTACTGCGCGAGCTGGTCGCCTGACGCGACGGTCCGGGCAGCTCCCCTCCCCCTCCCCCGTCTCCCCCGCCTCCCATCACTCGTCCCGCCGTGACTCGTGCGCGATGATGCACGCCTGCCAGTGGGCCAGCGCCTCGGCCTTGCCCCCGCCCCCTTCCTCCGCCACGGCCAGCAGCGCGTCGGCGGCCATCGCGGCCAGCCGGACGGCCACTCTGCACACATCCCGCCGCTCCAGCGGGTCCAGCAGGGCGACGGCCCCCTCTCCGTCGTCGGCGAGCGCGGCGGCCACGATGGCCATGGTCGTACGGTCGCATTCAAAGGCATCCACGCCGACCAGACTGCCCCGATGCGCCCCATCCGGAACCCGGCACGGGCCAACCGAGGGATCCGCCGGGCGCGCGGGGCGCGCGCGGGCCTGGTTTCGCGTGCGCCTTAGGCGGGCCGGGTGGCGGACGGGTCATAGCGGAAAATCGTGTACTCGATCCGTCCGATGACCTTCGTCCTGCTGGTCCGCCGGTAGAGCTCGGGCGGCCGGAAGATGTTGTCGTCGTAGATGTCGGCGCCCGGCTCCAGGTTCCAGCTGGCGGTCGTGCCGTTGCGCGCCCCGCCCTCGAAGTAGATGTTGGTCATCGTCCCCATGCGGCTCATCATGCGCGCGCCCGCCGCCGTGCGCAGCCCGCGGGAGCCTGCGGGATTCCGCGGGATAGGATCACCCGCGCCATGCGGATGAACACCACCTACACCAGCTTCGTCGCCGTCGGCGACTCCTTCACCGAGGGCATGTCCGACGGGCTGCCGGACGGCTCCTACCGGGGTTGGGCCGATCTGCTCGCGGCGCGCCTCGCGGCCCGTACCCCCGGCTTCCGTTACGCGAACCTCGCCGTGCGCGGCAAGCTCATCGGGCAGATCGTCGACGAGCAGGCGGACCCGGCGGCGGCGATGGGCGCGGACCTGGTGACGCTGGTCGGCGGGCTGAACGACGTGCTGCGGCCCAAATGCGATGTGGAGCAGGTCTGCGGGCTGCTGGAGGAGGCCGCGGGGCGGCTGGCGCCCAGCTGCAAGCAGCTGGTGCTGATGCGCAGCCCGGGGCGGCGCGGGCCGGTGCTGGTGCGGTTCCTGCCGCGGATGGAGCGGCTGTTCTCCTTCATCGACGAGCTGGCGGCGCGGCACGGCGCGATCGTCGTGGACCTCTTCGCCTCCGAGGCGCTGGGCGATCCGCGGATGTGGGCGGACGACCGGCTGCACCTGAACGCCGAGGGGCACCGCCGGGTGGCCGAGGCGGTCTGGCAGTCGCTGGGACACGATCCGGAGGACGACTGGAACGCCCCGCTGCCGCCCGCCGTACGGCCCGGCTGGGTCGCCCGGCGCACCTCGGACGCGCGCTTCGCCCGCGAACACCTCGGGCCGTGGATCGGCCGACGGCTGACGGGCCGCTCCTCGGGCGACGGACGCCCGCCGAAGCGGGCCGAGCTGCTGCCGTACGAGGGCTGAGCCGCAGCATGACGGGGGCTGACCCGCAGGTCGACCGGGGCTGAGCCGCAGCATGACCGGGGCTGATCCGCTGCTGGCCGCGGTGCCGACCACCGGCTCGCCATGACCACCGCGCTGGCCTGCGTATACGCCCAGTAGACTGTCTCCCCGTGACTGGTAAGCCGCGCATCCCGAACGTCCTGGCCGGCCGCTACGCCTCGGCGGAGCTGGCCGTCCTGTGGTCCCCCGAGTACAAGGTGACGCTGGAGCGGCGGCTGTGGCTCGCCGTGCTGCGCGCCCAGAAGGACCTCGGGATCGAGGTGCCGGACGCCGCCCTCGCCGACTACGAGCGGGTCCTGGAGACCGTCGACCTGGCCTCGATCGCCGAGCGCGAGAAGGTCACCCGGCACGATGTGAAGGCGCGGATCGAGGAGTTCAACGCGCTCGCCGGGCATGAGCACGTCCACAAGGGGATGACCTCCCGCGATCTGACCGAGAACGTGGAGCAGCTGCAGATCCGGCTCTCCCTGGAGCTGGTCCGCGACCGTACGGTCGCGACGCTGGCCCGGCTGGGGAAGCTGGCCGCCGAACACGCCGAGCTGGTCATGGCCGGGCGCTCGCACAACGTGGCGGCGCAGGCCACGACCCTCGGCAAGCGCTTCGCGACCGCGGCCGACGAGCTGCTGGTGGCCTACGGGCGGCTGGAGGAGTTGCTGGCCCGCTACCCGCTGCGCGGCATCAAGGGCCCGGTCGGCACCGCGCAGGACATGCTGGACCTGCTGGGCGGCGACACGGCCAAGCTGGCCGAGCTGGAGCGGCGGATCGCCGGGCACCTGGGCTTCGGGCAGGTCTTCACCTCCGTCGGCCAGGTCTACCCGCGCTCGCTCGACTACGAGGTGGTCACCGCGCTGGTGCAGCTGGCCGCGGGCCCCTCCTCGCTCGCCAAGACGATCCGGCTGATGGCCGGGCACGAGCTGGTGACCGAGGGCTTCAAGCCCGGCCAGGTCGGCTCCTCCGCCATGCCGCACAAGATGAACACCCGCTCGTGCGAGCGCGTCAACGGCCTCATGGTGATCCTGCGCGGCTATGCCTCGATGACCGGCGAGCTGGCGGGCGACCAGTGGAACGAGGGCGATGTGTCCTGCTCGGTGGTGCGCCGCGTCGCGCTGCCGGACGCCTTCTTCGCCTTCGACGGGCTGCTGGAGACCTTCCTGACGGTGCTCGACGAGTTCGGCGCCTTCCCCGCCGTCGTCGCCCGCGAGCTGGACCGCTACCTCCCCTTCCTCGCGACGACGAAGGTGCTGATGGGCGCGGTGCGGGCCGGGGTGGGCCGCGAGGTGGCGCACGAGGCCATCAAGGAGAACGCGGTCGCCTCGGCGCTCGCGATGCGCGAGCAGGGCGCCGAGCGCAACGAACTGCTCGACAAGCTCGCCGCCGACCAGCGGATCCCGCTGGACCGCGGCCAACTGGACGCGCTGATGGCCGACAAGCTGTCCTTCACGGGCGCGGCCGCCGACCAGGTCGCCGCCGTGGTCGCCCGGATCGAGGAGATCGCCAAGCGCCACCCGGAGGCTGCGGCGTACGCGCCCGGGGCGATCCTCTGACCCGGCCGGACACCCCGCGATGACCCCCGCCGAACTGGAAGCCGCCCGCGACCGCCTCGTACCCGACGTGGCCGCGGACGGCCTCCGCGTGCTCTTCTGCGGTATCAACCCGGGGTTGATGACCGCCGCGACCGGCCACCACTTCGCCCGCCCGGGCAACCGCTTCTGGCCAGTCCTGCACGCCTCGGGCTTCACCCCGCGCCGGCTCCAGCCGTCCGAGCAGCAGGAGCTGCTGGGGTACGGCCTGGGGATCACCAATGTCGTCGCCCGTGCCAGCGCGCGGGCCGACGAGCTGAGCGACGAGGAGTACCGCGAGGGCGGGCGGATCCTGGCCGAGAAGGTCGCCCGGCTGCGCCCGCGGTGGCTCGCCGTCGCCGGGGTGACCGCGTATCGGGTCGCCTTCGGCGACAAGCGGGCCAGGATCGGCCCGCAGGAGCGCACCATCGGCACCACCCGGATCTGGGCCCTGCCCAACCCCAGCGGGCTCAACGCCCACTGGACCCTGGCCACGATGGCCGAGGAGTTCGGCCGGCTGCGCACCGCCGCGTACGCCGACGGTGACGGCTGACGGCTGACGGCTGACGGCTGACGGCTGACGGCTGACGGCTGACGGCTGACGGCTGACGGCTGACGGCTGACGGCTGACGGCTGACGGCTCAGCGCACGCTTCCCTCTCCTATCGCCGCGACCAGTTGCAGGGGCAGTTCACGGTCCCCCTGTCCTATCCCGAGCCCTATCCAGCGCCCGTCGGTCCGCCAGCCGTACACCCGACCCACATAGCCGCACAGCGACCGCAGCGGCTCCGGCACCGGCTCGCCCATGGCGTCACGCTCCAAGTGGTCGGCCAGGTCGAGGACTTCGGGCTCGCCCCAGCGTAAGGACAACACCTGGACCAGCACCCGCAGCTCGGCCTCGAACTCCTCCTCGACCTCGATCAGGCGCTCCAGATCCGCGTCCCAGAAGTCCTCGCTGACGCGGAGGTCGGCGACATGGAAGCCGGGGCCGCTCGCCACGGCCCCGACGACGCCGCGCCGGTCGGGGAAGTCCCGGGCGCGCAGCAGGTCGATGGTCGCCAGATGGTCCGCCGTGCTGGTCATGCTCTCAGTAAACATTCTGGGTCCGACAACTGGCCGCCCGTCAGGTGTCCCGGCGCTCGATCGCCAACCGCCCGCAGAACACCGCGGCCGCCGTGTACAGCGCCAGCACCCCGAGCCCTGTCCACGCGCCCAACGGACCTTCGGGAGCGGCGTGCAGGACCTGCTGACCGGCCTGGTCGGGGAGGAACCTGGTGGCGGACGTGGCGCCGAACACCGGGGACAGGAAGGTGACGATGGGCACGACCAGCGCCAGGCTGCCCACCGAACTGCGCAGCACGGCGGCGACGCCCGAGGCCAGCACCGTCAGCAGGGCGAGATAGATCCCGCAGCCGACCGCCGCGCGCAGCGCCCCCGGGGCGTCCAGGCCCACGCCCTCGTCACCGAGCAGCG
Source organism: Streptomyces sp. NPDC059679 (assembly GCF_042734105.1). Lineage (NCBI taxonomy): Bacteria > Bacillati > Actinomycetota > Actinomycetes > Kitasatosporales > Streptomycetaceae > Streptomyces > Streptomyces sp. NPDC059679. The sequence goes on from NZ_JBHWES010000011.1 coordinate 98,178, forward strand.
CCTGGCTGACGAGCAGCGACGCGAATCCGGTGACCAGGCCGACGGCCAGGGCACACAGGCCCACGACGGTCAGCTTGCACCCGTAGTACAGGCCGCGCCGGGGGACGGCGGCGAGCCAGACGCGAATGCCTCCGCCGGTGTACTCGTGTCCCACCGCGAGCACGCCGAAGCTGACGGCGGCGATCTGCCCGAAGGCCAGGCCGAAGAAGGAGGAGAAGACCGGATCGAAGTCGCTCTGTCTGCCGTCTTCGACCGCGCTCACCAGCGCCGAGATGCCGGTGGTGGCCACCAGACCGCCGAGGAGGGCGATCAAGAGGGATCGCAGGGTGCGGATCTTCATCCACTCGGAGTGCAGCACCGCTTTGACTGACATCTACTCTCAAACCTCCTGCTTCGCTGTGTTTACCGTGTTCGCTGTGTTTGCCGTCTTGGCTGCAACTGCCGAAGCGGGCGCGACCGCCGTGTACTCCGCGTCGTCCGCGGTGAGCCGCAGATACGCCTGCTCCAAGGACGCCTTGTCGTCGGCCAGTTCGAGGAGCGGGATGCCGTGGCGGGCGGCGAGCGTGCCGACCTCCTCCGGTGTGGCCGCGTCGACCGCCCAGTGGTCCGGCCCGTCCGGTTCCGCGGTCAGCCCCGCGCGGGTCAGCTCCGAACGCAGCCGCTCCGGCTCGGTGGTGCGCACCCGTACCCGCGGTCGGCTGCGCTCCTTGATGAACGCGTCCATGGACATGTCGGCGAGCAGCCTGCCCCGCCCGAGCACGACGAGGTGATCGGCGGTCAGCGCGGTCTCGGCCATGAGATGGCTGGAGACCAGGACGGTGCGGCCCTCTCCGGCCAGCCGCTTCATGAGCGTACGGATCCAGATGATGCCCTCGGGGTCGAGCCCGTTGGCCGGTTCGTCGAGCATCAGCACCGGCGGGTCGCCGAGCAGCGCCGCCGCGATGCCGAGCCGCTGCCGCATGCCGAGCGAGAATGTGCGTACGCGCCGCTTCGCGGCCGAGGCCAGCCCCGACTCCTCCAGCACGGCGTCGACCCGGCTCGCGGGGACGCGGTTGCTGAGCGCCAGGCACAGCAGGTGGTCCCGGGCGGTGCGGGCGCCGTGGGCGGCGCCCGCGTCCAGCAGCGCGCCGACGTGGCGCAGCGGCTCGTCGTACGCACGGTACGGGCGGCCGCCGACGGTGGCGGTGCCGGAGTCGGGCCGGTCCAGGCCGAGCACGATCCGCATGGTGGTGGACTTGCCGGCGCCGTTGGGCCCCAGGAAACCGGTGACCCGGCCGGGCTCCACCCGGAAGGTCAACCCGTCCGCGGCGCGCACCGCCCCGTAGTCCTTGGTCAGTTCGTGTACGTCGATCGACGTCGCGGTGATCATGGTCTCCACGGTCCCGTGCCGGGCCGGCCGTGGCTTCCCCCGCGAGCGGGGTCGTGCTCCCCCGCGCGGGGGAGGGCGCGGATGTGGGGCGCAGGGCACGATGGTCGACGTGTCGACATCGCCCACCGCCCCCACCGCCCTCGCCACCCTCACCGCCCGTGTCCCGCGCGCCGCACGGACCGTCCTCGCCCCGCTGACCCGGGCGGTCACCTATACGCGCTGGCTGCATCTGCTGATGGGGGCCGTGGTGGCGGCGGTGTGCGGTCTGGTCTACCCCGGGCTCTTCGATCTCCGCCCCGCCGACATGCTGTGGCTGCCCGTGCTGCCGGTGCTGCCGCTGGTCGCCGTGGCGATGGTGCCGGCCACCCGGCTGGCGGAGGGGTTGCAGGCACGCCTGCTGCTGACCCCCGGAGAACATGCGCGCCACCAGCAGGGCCACCTCGCCCCGAGGATCGCCGCCGCGCCGTCCGCGTCCTGGGGCGACCGGGGGCGTACCGCGCTGTGGCTGGTCCTGCGGCTGGAGGCCGGCTGTCTGACGGCGCTGCTGAGCCTCCAACTGCCCGGTCTGACGGCGGCGCTGGTCGACGCGGCGTCCCAGGGCACGCCCGCGCCGGTCATGGGCGTACGGATCGGCGGCCACCACTGGTGGTACGCGCTGCTCGCCCCGCTCCCCCTGGCCGCCCTGATGGCCCTGGTCGTGGCCGCCGGGAGGCTGATGACGGCGGCCGCGACCCGCCTGCTGGGCCCGTCGGCCGCGGAGCGGCTGGCCGCGCTGGAGGAGCGTACGGAGCGGCTGCTGGAACACAACCGGCTCGCCCGCGAGTTGCACGACTCCATCGGACACGCGCTCACGGTCGCCGTGGTGCAGGCGGGCGCGGCGCGGGCGGCGGGCTCGGCGGAGTTCACGGACCGCGCCCTGGCCGCGATCGAGGAGACCGGGCGGCATGCGCTGGAGGACCTGGAGCGGGTGCTGCGGCTGCTGCGCGAGGACACCGCCCGGGGCCCGGCCGACCGCCCCGGCCTGGCCGACGCCGAGCGCCTGCTGGAGTCGGCGCGGGCGGCGGGCTCGACGCTCGACGCGAAGGTGTCCGGCCCGCTGGAGGAGCTGCCAGGACCGGTGTCCCGCGAGGGCTACCGCATCCTCCAGGAGGCGCTGACGAATGTGTTGCGGCACGCGGGCCCGGTGCCGGTGGCCGTACGGGTCGATGTCGCCGCGGACACGGGGTTGCTGCGGCTGGACGTACGCAACCCCCTGCCGGACCCTGGCACGGGACTCGGCACGGGTCTGGGCAGCGGTCTGCGTGGCATCCGCGAGCGGGCGGCGCTGCTGGGCGGGGAGGCGGAGGTGGGCCCGTACGAGGGCGAATGGCGCCTGAGCGTGACCCTCCCGGCGGACCGCACACCGACAAACGCGCATTAAGGTGATCGGGTGTCGATCAGCGTCCTCCTCGTCGACGACGAGCAGCTGGTGCGCGCCGGGTTGCGCGCGATCCTGGAGTCCCAGCCGGACATCCGGGTCATCGGCGAGGCCGCCGACGGCGCCTCGGTGGTGCCGCTGGTACGGCAACTGCGGCCGGACGTGGTCGCGATGGACGTCCGGATGCCACTGCTCGACGGCATCGAGGCAACCCGCGCCGTGCTGCGGTCGGTCCCCGACCCGCCCCGGATCCTGGTCGTGACGACCTTCGAGAACGACGAGTACGTCTACGAGGCGCTGCGCGCCGGGGCGGACGGCTTCCTGCTCAAGCGCGCCCGCCCCGCCGAGATCGTGCACGCGGTGCGCCTGGCCGCGGAGGGCGAGTCGTTGCTGTTCCCGGCGGCCGTGCGGTCCTTCGCCGCGGCCCGCGGCGGCAACGAGCGCGCCCGCGAGGCGATGGAGCGGGCGGCGCTCACCGAACGCGAGGCGGAGGTGTTGCGGCTGATGGCCCGCGGCCTGTCGAACTCCGAGATCGCCGGCCACCTGGTCATCGGCGCCGAGACGGTCAAAACACACGTGAGCGCGGTGCTCGCGAAACTGGGTGCGCGGGACCGCACCCAGGCGGTGATCGCGGCGTACGAGTCGGGGTTCGTGGTGCCCGGCTGACGGAGCTCTCGCCGCGCCCCCTTCCAGCGGCTACGATCCGGCAGACACGCACAGTAGGGAGGCCCACGTGGGGCGGCTCACCGGCGGGGATCCGTCCCTGCTGCGGCGCATCAACTCCGCCGTCGTCCTGCACGCGCTGCGCGCGGCGACCGTCTCCGCCGACGTCCAGGACCCCGGCGACGGCACGGACCCCGACGGCCGTGCGGGCCCCGACCGCGCCGACGACCGCGGGGTCGACCGGGCAGCACCCGGCTGCGCCACCCTCACCGATCTGACCCGGGTGACCGGCCTGTCCCGCCCCACCGTCGAGGGCGTGGTCGAGGGGCTGACCGCCGACGGCCTGGTGGTGGAGGTGCCCGCGGAGGAGGGCGGTGTCCGCCGCCAGGGGCGCCCCGCCCGGCGTTTCCGCTTCCGGGCCGAGGCCGGCCATCTGCTCGGTGTCGAGATAGGCGCCCACCGCGTCGGCGCCCTGCTGACGGACCTCGACGGCCGTCCGCTCGGCTCCACGGTGCGGGAAGTGTCCGAGAAGGCGCCGGCCGACGAGCGTCTGGACCGGGTCCGTACCGCCGTCGCCGACCTGCTGCGCCGGGCCGGCGTGGCGCGCTACTCGCTGCGGGCGGTGGGTGTCGGCAGCCCGGGCATCGTGGATGCCGACGGTACCGTCCACCTGAGTACGGCCCTCCCCGGCTGGACCGGTCTGCGCCTCGGGGAGCGGCTGCGGCGTTCCTTCCGCTGCCCGGTGCTCGTCGAGAACGACGCCAACACCGCAGCCGTGGCCGAGCACTGGAAGGGCGCGGCCGTCGGCTCCGACGATGTCGTCTACGTCGTGGCGGGTCTGAGCCCCGGCGCCGGTTCGCTGATCGGCGGCCGGCTCCACCGCGGCTTCGGCGGCGCCGCGGGCGAGATCGGCGCCCTCCATCTGCTGGGCCGCGAGGCCACCCCGGAAGAGATGCTCTCCACGACCGGCGAACCGCTCAACCCTCTCGACGAGGACCAGGTCGCCCGGGTCTTCGCCCTCGCCCGCGCCGGGGACACCCGCGCCCGCGCGGCCGTCGACCGCTTCATCCGTCGCCTCGTCCACGATGTGGCGGCCCTCGTCCAGGCCCTCGACCCCGAGGTCGTCGTGGTCGGCGGCTGGGCCTCAGGGCTCGACGGCATCCTCGACCCCCTCCGCGAGGAACTCGCCCGCTACTGCCTCCGCCCACCCCAGGTCGCCCAGTCCCTGCTCGGCGAGGCGGCAGTGGTGACCGGCGCGCTGCGACTGGCCCTCGACCATGTGGAAGAGGAGCTTTTCGCCGTGGAGTCCACGGTCACCACCCGCCGCGGGGGGCGCTGAGTCCCATCGGCGTACGGTGGTGGCGGTGTCGGATTCCCGAGGAGTGGCGATGGGCGGGACCTGGGCGGGGGTGCGGGAGCGGGTGCTCGCGCTGCGGAAGGCGCCGCGGTGGTGGGCGGTGTTCGGCGCAGATTTCCCCGACCACGGCCACAACTTCGAGCTGCTGCCCGTCCTCACCGAGGAGCAGTTGGGGGCGGTGGAGCGGCGGCTGGGGACCGAACTCCCCGAGGAGTACCGCACGTTTCTCCTGGAGGTGGGCGCCGGCGGCGCGGGCCCCTTCTACGGGCTGTTCCCGATGAAACCCCCCGGCCCCGACACCCCGCCCGCCACCGGCCACTGCGCGCTGCCGTTCCGCCCCGAGCTCTCGGCCGAGCTCGACGAGCACATGTACGCGGAGCCCCGGAGGGCCGACTACCCGGACGGCGACACCTTCGACGACACCTTCGCCGCCATCTACGCCGCCTGGGACGCCCGCCACGACGAACTGCTCGACTCCGTGACCGAGGGCACGCTCTGCATCAGCCACCAAGGCTGCGCGTACTACTCGCTCCTCGTGGTCACCGGGCCCCTCAGCGGCACCATATGGGACGACATACGGGCCCTCGGCGAGGGCGTCGCCCCGGCCGAGCTGCGCGGCGGAACGGGGCACGTCTCGTTCGCGGAGTGGTATCTGGACTGGCTCGACCGCGCGGAGCGCCGCGCCTGGGACGAGACCACCGAGCCCCCGCCACGCCTCAAGTTCGCCTCCGGCCAGAGCTGACTCGCGCGGCCTTGCGCCGCGTGCGCCACAGCGCTAACCTACAACCAAATGGTTGTAGATGAATCGACCGACGCGACCGTGGACCGCCTGTTCCACGCGCTGGCCGACGCCACCCGGCGCAACATCCTCCACCGCTGTGTGCGGGGCGAGCTGTCGGTGTCGCGGCTGGCCGAGGACTACCCCATGAGCTTCGCCGCGGTGCAGAAGCATGTGGCGGTACTGGAACGGGCCGGGCTGGTCACCAAGCAGCGCCGCGGACGGGAGCAGCTGGTGCGGACCGACCCGGAGGCCATAGTCCGCGCGCGGCAGGTGCTCGACGAGCTCGAGACGGCCTGGCGCGGGCGAGTGAGTCGGATGGCCGACCTGCTCGCGGAGGACTCCGACCCCCAAGAGAACAACCCGACGGAAGGACGAGACCGATGAGTGTCACCAGCCTGGACAAGGACTTCGACAGTCTGACCCTCACCCTGATCGCCGACTTCACCGCACCGGTCGAACGGGTGTGGCGGCTGTGGGCCGACCCGCGGCAGCTGGAGCGCTGGTGGGGTCCGCCGACCTACCCGGCGACCATGGAGCAGCACGATCTGACCCCGGGCGGAGAGGTCGCCTACTTCATGACCGGCCCGGAAGGCGACAAGCACCACGGCTGGTGGCGTATCACCTCGGTCAGCCCGCCGACGTCCCTGGAGTTCACCGACGGCTTCGCCAACCCGGACGGGACACCGGCCGCCGACATGCCCACCACCACCGTGCGGGTGCTGCTGACCGAGCACGACGGCGGCACCCGGATGGAACTGCGCTCGGCCTACGACTCCCGGGAGCAGATGGAGCGGATGCTGGAGATGGGCATGGCCGAGGGTCTGCAGCAGGCGGTCGGCCAGATGGACGCCCTGCTCGTCGACTGACCCGGCCCGATCCGGTCTCACGGTGGCCCACCCTGAAGAGGGCAGTGGCCCACACTGAACAAGGGGGGTGGACCACGATGACACGCGATCCCGACGCCGATCTCGCCGCGGCGGCCCCGGGCCTGCCTTCGGCCACCGGCAGCCGGAGGATGGCCTGGGCGGCGATGCCACGCGAGCTGACCGTGCAGATCGAGCGGCTGCTCGGCTGCCCGGTGGCCAGCGCCATCAGCCAGCCGGGCGGGTTTTCCGAGGGGCTGGCCGCCCGGGTGCGCCTGGCGAACGGCGGACGCGCGTTCGTCAAGGCAGCCAGCTCGTCGACAGCGCCGGCCGTGGCGGACTTCCACCGCCGGGAGATCACGGTCTCGCGGCGGCTTCCCCCAGAGGCGTCGGCGCCACGGCTGCTGGATGCCTACGACGACGGCACCTGGGTGGTGCTGGTCTTCGAGGAGATCCAGGGACACCTGCCCGCTCAGCCGTGGCGGCCGGACGAGTTGGACCGGGTGATCGCGGCGGTCACCGATATGGCGACGGCTCTGACACCGTCCCCCGTCGAGGCGGCGGTCCTGAGCAGACCGCGCCTCGGCGGGTGGCCGGCCCTGGCGGAAGACGCCACCGCCCGGGCCAGGGTTGAGGAGCTGTCACCATGGGCGGCCCGCCACTTCGATGAACTCGCCACCCTGGAAGCGAATGCCTCGCTGGACGGCGACACGCTTCTGCACGGAGACCTGTACCCGTTCAACATCATGCTGACCGCGGACCGGGTGTTCGTCATCGACTGGCCGCACGCCTGGGTCGGGCCCCGCCACTGCGATCTCATCACGCTGCTGTCCAGCGCATCCCTCAGTGGCGTGGATCCACAGCCGATCGCCGAGAGCCACCCACTGCTACGCGCACTCGACCGCGTCCACGTCGACTCGGTGCTGGCGGCGCACGCCGGTTTTCTGCTGCGCTCCGCCGCCTCGGCCGGACCGGGCGCCGATCGCAACATCGTGGCCATGATGACCGCGTTGGGCCTCGCCTCGCTGCGCTGGCTGGGACGGCGGCTTTGAGGCGGTCCGGGGCGGCCTGGCCGGTGGCAGGATTTATTCATGACCGATGCCTGGGAAGTGACCTGCCGTTCCCCCTGGAAGCGCCCCCTGTGGTTCTTCGTGGGGCTCGGGGTGGCCGGGGCGGGCCTGGCCGTGGTGCGTTTGGTGTTCTGGGACGGGCTCTGGGATGTGTGGCTGGCGGGCGGGCTGGTGCTCGCGCTGGTGGGCGTCGTCTCGCTGCGCGGTGTCACCGCCCGGGTGAGCGCTGACACGCACGGCCTGCACACGCGGACACTGCTGCGCCGCCGGAGCGTGCCGTGGGGTGACGTCGCCGACCTGCGCGTACGTCTGAAGTACGCGAACACGCCCCGGGTCCAGGAGACCCGGGGCGTCAGCCTGGTGCTGCGCGACGGGCGTAAGCGGCTGCTGCCTCTGCCACGGAGCTGGTCGCCCCAGGACCCGGACTTCGACGCGAAGCTGGACGCGCTCCGCGCACTGCACCGCCGCTACGGAGCGCCGGAGTCGAGCCACGTGCCCGTCGTCTCGTACCGCACCGCCGGGCGTGGCTGGGTCGGGTCGCTGAGCCTGTGTGCGCTGCTGGTGGCGGGCGCGGGGGTGGCCGCGTGGTTTGTGCCGGGGATGGTGTCGGACGAGCGGGCGTGGCGGTCGGCCACTCCGTGCACCGCCGGGACGTCCGCCACCGAGCGCGACACATGCGTGTCCACCCTGTCGGCCGTGATCGCGCGGACCGACGTCAACGGGCTCAAGCAGCCCAGTTGGCTGTACTTCACGGAGAGTCGCCCACTGGAGCGGCTCGAGGTCTCGAGCGATGCCGCCGAGGAATTCAAAGCCGGCGACAGGGTCGAGCTGACCGTGTGGCGCGGCCAGGTGAGGGAGGTCGCCGGAGAGGGTCATAGGTGGCGCGAGCACATCCCCGCCGCCGGGGAAGTGGCCGTCATGGCGGCCCTGTTCGTCCTCGCCGCGGGCTATCCCGGCGCCCAGGTGCTGCTGCGGCTGCGCGGGCGCCGGCTGCCGGACGACGAAGTCCTGCCGTCGGCCCTTCCGTTCGCGGCCGCGCTCGCCGGTACGGCCCTGTGGTTGCTGCCGCTGTGCTATCTCCACCCCACGGCCCTGCTCGCCTCCCCCGGCTCGATCACCTGGGCTGCCACGGGCTCGCTGGTCACGGTGGGCCTGCTCACCTGGGCCTGGCGCGCCACCCGGGTCCGTACGCCCGCCGAGCCCCAGGTCACCGATGGTCCCGCCGAGCCGGACACGGAGGCGTTCCTGGCCGCCCGCTTCCTGGAGCACACCGACTACAACCCGCACGGCTTCGGCACCCACATCGTCCTCGGCGGCGGCCCGCCCGCGGTGACCCCCCATCCCGGCCCGGGGCGGTTCGCGGCGAAGCGGATACCGGTGGAACGGCTCAGCGTCGCGAACGTACGGCGCGCCCGGGGCAGCGATGGCGACACCGTCCCCCGCAGCTGGCACATCGCCGAACTCGACGACGCGGGCGAGCCGGTGCGCCTCGCGGCCGCCCCGGACGACCTGGTCCGTATCATCCGCGAGCTGGACCCCGCGAAGGCCCGGCAGCGGTCAGCCCAGCAGCGGTCGGCCCGGTAGCGGTCAGCTCGCCAGGAGTTCCACCGCCGGACCGTCGCCGAAGGTGAGGCGGCAGGTGTCGGCGCGGTAGGTGGCGACGGCCACGGCGACCGTGTGGCCGGCCGCGGTGTAGCGGGTGGTGACCACGAGGACGGGGGCGCCGGGCAGCCGGTCCAACTGCTTGGCGTCGTCGGCGCGGGCGGAGCCCAGTTCGACGGACTGCTCGCGGCCTTCGAGCGCGACACGGCGCAGTTCACGCAGAACCGCGCGGGCGCGGGCGGCGCCGGGCGGGGCGTCGATGGCGGTGAGGCCGGCCACGGAGTCGGACGGGACGTAAAGGAGCTCGGCGGCGATCGGCTGGCCGTGGCTGACACGGGTCCGGCGCACGGTGTGCACCAGGGTGCCGGGCGGTACGTCGAGGAGCCGGGCGACCGCGGCGGGCGGCTCCGCCTCCGTGCTGTCGACGGGCTGCCAGGCCGCGTCGTCGGCGTCGTCCGCGTCCTCCCAGCTGTGGGCCCGGTCGCCGACCGCGACGCCCATACGGGGCGGGGCGACGGTCGTGCCGACGCCTCGGCGGCGCTGCAACCTGCCCTCCAGCTCGAGCTGTTCGAGGGCCTGCCTGAGGGTGGCGCGAGCCACGCCGAAGCGGGCCGCGAGCTCACGCTCGTTGGGCAGGATCTCACCGATCGCGAACTCCGAGTCGAGCGCTTCGCTGAGCACGGTCTTCAGGTGCCAGTACTTGGGCTCCGGCACCGTTTCGAGCTGCGTGGTCCCCACCCTGTCCTCCGCAACAGATCTGCGTGCTGATAAGTGTGCTTCTTTATTAAAGGTTGTTGCAGTATCTAGTGCGACGATAAGGCGGCGCCCTGCCTTGGTCAAGACCAATCGACGGGCCGCCTAGGATGCGGCCATGACCTCAGACTCCTATCTCTCCGAGCTGTTCTCCCTGAACGGCCAGATCGCCGTGGTGACCGGCGGCAGTTCAGGCATCGGCCGCGCCATCGCCGGGGCCCTGGCGCGCGCGGGCGCGAGCCTCGTCGTCGTGGCGCGCAGGGAGGCGGAGTTGACCGCCACGGTCGAGGAACTGACGGCGGATGGCTGCCGTGCGGCCTGGGTGAGCGCCGATCTGAGCACGCGGGACGGAGTGCGCGCGGCGGCCGAGGAGGCGGTCGCGGCGTTCGGGGAGCCCGACATCCTCGTCAACAGCGCCGGGATCAACCTGCGGCCCCCGATGAGCGAGCTCGGCGAGGACGTATGGGACACCACGATGGCGGTGAACCTGGAGGCGCCCTATCTGCTGGGACAGCGGTTCGGCCCGAAGATGGCCGAACGGGGCTTCGGGCGGATCATCCACATCACCTCCCAGCAGGCGCACCGGGCGTTCGTGCAGAGCGGCGCGTACGGCGTCTCCAAGGGGGCGTTGGAGTCGCTGGCCCGGTCACAGGCCGAGGCGTGGTCGCCGTACGGCGTCACCTGCAACACGCTGGTGCCGGGGTTCGTGATGACACCGCTCAACACGCGGCTGTCCGCCGACCCCCAGCAGGTGGCGGCGCTGGCCGCGCGCACGATGGTCGGGCGCAACGGCCTGGCCGAGGACTTCGCGGGCGCGGCGGTGTTCCTGGCGAGCCGCGCCTCGGCCTATGTCACCGGGCAGGCGCTGTTCGTCGACGGCGGGCTGTCCGTTCACTGACCCCCGTCACGTTCACTGACGCCCGTCGCCTTCGCTGCCCCGTCACGTTCACTGCCCCCGTCACCGGGCCGCAACTCCGTCAGGTGTGTCAGCTTGTCGGGGTTGCGCATGATGTAAATGGCCTGGATCCGGCCGTCGGCGATATCGAGGGAGACAGCCGTGTCGGGCCGGCCGGCCGAGAACAGGATCATCGCGGGGCCGCCGTTGAGCTCGGTGAAGATCAGCTCCGGGTCCGGGACGGTGATGTCCTGGCCCACGGCCGCGAGGAAGCGGGCGATCTTGTCCGCCGTCTCCATGATCCGCAGCGGCGACTTGGCCTTGCCGTCGGTGTCGCCGATGAGGCGGACATCGGGCGCCAGCAGCGCGAGCAGCCCCTCGAGGTCGCCGCCCTGCGCGGCGGCCAGGAAGCGCTCCGTCAGATCGCGGCGCTGCCGCTGGTCCACCTCGAACCGCGGTTTGCGCTCGTCCACATGGCGCCGCGCCCGCCCGGCCAGCTGCCGCACCGCCGCCTCCGTGCGGTCCAGGGCGGTGGCGATCTCCCCGTACGGAAAGCCGAAGGCCTCGCGCAGCACGAACACCGCGCGCTCCAGCGGGGAAAGCGACTCCAGGACCACCAGCACGGCCAGCGAGACGGACTCGACGAGCACCGCGCGCTCGGCGGTGTCCGGGACGGTGTGGCCGAAGTCGGTGGCGATCGGCTCGGGCAGCCACGGACCGACGTACGACTCATGGCGGGCCTGCGCCTGCCGCAGCCGGTCGATGGCGAGCCGGGTGGTGATCCGTACGAGATAGCCACGGGGTTCGCGCACCGCCTCGCGGTCGGCCCCGGACCAGCGCAGCCACGCCTCCTGGACGACGTCCTCGGCGTCCGTCACCCGGCCCAGCATGCGGTAGGCCACTCCGGTCAGCAGGGAGCGGTGATCTTCGAAGACGTCCGTCGCGGCCCCGGCCGCGGTGTCAGAAGTGGCCACGCGGCCATCATCCCACCCTGCCGGGGCCCGGCCCGCACCGGGTCTACCCAGGGGTAACACCTGCTGACATCCTGTCTCGTAACGTCACCGCGTCAGTGCGTGTGTACACCACTGCGCCTGCCAACCGACGAGGAGCCGCCCTATGGCCGCCACCATCACCTTCCCCATCGACACGCCCACCGGGCGGCAGCCCACGCGCGTCGTCTACGAGCGGCGCGGCACCGGTCGGCCCCTGGTACTGCTGCACGGCATCGGACACCACTGGCAGGCATGGGAGCCGGTGCTGGACATCCTCGCCGTCGAGCGCGAGGTGACGGCCGTGGACCTGCCCGGCTTCGGGGAGTCCGCCGCGCTGCCGGACGGCGTCGGGTACGGCCTGGAGGACACGGTGCCCGTACTCGCCGCGCTGTTCGAAGCGCTCGACCTCGACCGTCCGGACGTCGCCGGGAACTCCCTCGGCGGGCTGCTCGCCCTCGAACTCGGCCGCCGCAAGCTCGTACGGTCCGTCACCGCACTCAGCCCGGCGCGGTTCTGGAGCGAGGCCGAACGCCGCTACGCCTCCGGGGTGCTGACGGCCATGCGGGTGGGCGCCCGGGCCATACCGCTGCCGCTGCTCGGCCGGCTGGCGCGGACGGCGGCCGGTCGGGTGGCGCTGACCGGCACCATCTACGCCCGGCCCGGGCGGCGTTCAGCCGAGGCGGTGGTCGCCGAGGCGCGAGCCATGCGCGAGGCGACCGGGTTCGAGGCCACCCTCGCGTCCGGGCGAGGCGCCACGTTCGCCGACGACGTCCCCGATGTGCCCGTCACCATCGGCTGGGGCACCCGCGACCGGGTACTGCTGCCCCGCCAGGGCGTCCGGGCCAAGCGCGCGATCCCCGCGGCCCGGCTGATCCGCCTCCCCGGCTGCGGCCACGTCCCCATGAACGACGACCCGGCCCTCGTCGCCCGCGTGATCCTGGACGGGAGCCGCTGACCCCACCATGTTCGAGCCCAGGGCCACGCCCAGGGCGACCAGAAGGCTGCCGGCCGCCTGCGCCGGGCCGTAGCCGCCCGTGCCGACGAGCGGTGCGGTCGCGGCGGCGGAGACCGGGATCAGGCCGGAGAACAGGGTGGCCCGCTCGGCGCCGATCCGCTGGACGCCGACGTACCAGCACACAAAGCCGACGACGGTCACCACGGCCGCCTGCCACAGCAGCGCCACCGCCTCGCCGCCGTCCGGCGCCCTCAGCCACCCCGCGCCGTCGAGCACCAGGCCGAGCAGCGCGGACTCGACGGTGGCGAGGCCGCACGCCACGGCGGACAGCAGCCGGGGGCCGAGCGGCCGCAGGACGGGGACGGCGAGCACGGCGAACCCCACCTCCCCCGCCAGCGCCCCCACCGACCACAGCAGCCCGGCCGTGTCCGTACGCCCCCACCCCTGCACGGTGAACGCCCCCGCGGCCACCGACAGCGCCCCCGCGACCACCACGGGAGCCGGGCGCCGCCCGTCGAGCGCGGGCGCGATCACGGCGACGACCACGGGCGCGCAGCCCACGAACACCCCCGGCACCGCGGGCTCCGCGCTGCGCTCCGCCGCCAGCACGGCCAGGTTGAACCCCACCATGCCCACGGCCGCGAGCGCCGCCAACCGCCCCCACTGCCGCCCGCTCAGCGCCCGCAACGGTCCGAGCACCGGCTGCCCGCCACGCCGGGCGAGCGGCAGCAGCAGAACGCAGGCGAGGCCATAGCGCAGCGCCTGGCCGCCCGCGTGCGGGTAGTGGCCGAGCACGCTGTTGGCGGTGAACGAGGCCCCGACCAGACAACACGCCACCCCCGCGAGCAGCGCCCCCAGCAAACTGTGCCGCGAAACGCGCCGCCGGCCGTCGCTGCGGCAAACGCGCCGCTCCGTGCCGCCGCCGGCTGTCGGCCGTGCGCCGCCGCCCGGCGCCCGCCCAGGCGCGACGGCCCCGGCGCTCGGCGCCGCGGGACGCCCGCCACGGCCGGGCCCCGGCGTATCGCGGGCCGCCGCAACGCGGTCCGCGGCACCGGCGATGACGTCGGTGGCGGCGCGACGGGCAGTGGCTCGACCGACCTGGGCGGCCGGGCTGCCGGCAGTGGCCCTGTCCGTATCGCGGCCAGGCGCGGTGGCGGCATCCGTGGGCTCGGGGGTGGCGGCCGAGGGGGGCGTGTCCCCCGGGGGATCGCTTTGTTTCATGGCGCCGACGCTAGGCAGCCGATCGGTGCCCTTTAAGGTCCAATCCGATGGCTGATTCACGGACCACTTCCTGGACCGCCGCCTGGGAGCTGCTGCTCCCCACCGCGGCCGCGCCGCCACGGCGGCGCGGGCGGGTGCTGCAGTCCGCGCTGCGCGAGGCGGTGCGCTCCGGGCGGATCGCGTCCGGGACGCGGTTGCCGTCCAGCCGTGAGTTGGCGGCCGACCTGGGGGTCTCGCGTGGTCTGGTGACCGACGCGTACGAGCAGTTGGCGGCCGAGGGGTACCTCAGCAGCAGCCGGGGCTCGGGCACCTGGGTGAGCGGGGCGGCGCAGGCCGCGGCGGTACGGGAGCACAGGCAGCCCGTCGCCGACGGCGCGCCCGGGACCGGGTTTCTGCCCGGCAGCCCCGATCTGGCGCTGTTCCCGCGCGCCGCGTGGTCGGCGGCGCATCGGCGGGTGCTGGCGCGGCTGGCGCACAGCGGGCTCGGGTATCCGGATCCGCGCGGGCTGCCGGAGTTGCGGGCCGCCGTGGCGGGGCTGCTCACCCGCCGCCGTGGGGTGGTGGCGGAGCCGGAGTGCGTGGTGATCTGCTCGGGCGTCGCGCAAGCCATGACGCTGCTGGGGTTCACGCTGGCCGGGCTTGGCCACCGGGCCGTGGCGGTGGAGGACCCCGGCAGCCCGGAGCACACCACGCTGCTCTCGGCCACGGGCCTGACGGCCCTCCCCGTGCCACTGGACGCGGAGGGCGTGTCCCTCGCCGCGCTGGCCGCGTCGGGCGCGCGGGCCGCCCAGCTCACCCCCTGCCACCAGTTCCCCTCGGGCATCGCGTATTCGGCGCGGCGCCGCCTGGAGTTGCTGGAGTGGGCGCGCGCCGTCGACGGGCTGCTGGTCGAGGACGACTACGACGGCGACTTCCGCTACGACCGGGCGCCGGTCGGCGCGCTGCAGGGCCTCGACCCGGCCCGGGTCGCCTATGCCGGTTCGGTCAGCAAGTCGCTCGCCCCGGGGCTGCGGCTGGGCTGGCTGGTGATACCCGAACAGCTGGTGGATCTGGTCGTGGAGCGCAAGCGGACCATGGATCTCGGCAATCCGACTCTCGATCAGGCGCTCATGGCCGACTTCATCGAACGCGGCGACTACGACCGGCAGTTGCGCCGCTGTCAGCGCGCCTACCGGGAGCGGCGCGACGCGCTGGTCGCCGCGCTGGCCGAACACTTTCCGGGCACGGAGGTGACCGGCATCGCCGCCGGGCTGCATGTCATCGCCCGGCTGCCGCGCCGGTACGGGCCCCAGGCGCGGTTCCTGGAGCGCGCGGTGCGGGCGGGGGTGGCACTGCGCCCGCTCGCCGACTTCGCGCACCGGCCCGACCGTACCCCCGGTCCCACGCCCGCCGCCCCCGACGACGGATGCGTACGTCTGGTGATGGGCTACGCCCATCTCTCCCCCGCCCGGATCGCCCAGGCCGTGGCCTTGATCGCCGATGCCGGGGCCCCGGGCCTTCCCGCCACCCCTCGGTGAGTTGTTCACTGTCCGTTCGAATGCGAGGCATCTGACAGCGATAGCAACGGGACGGCACAGCGGTTCCATGAGCAACGGGAGGTTCGGCATGGCGCGGGAATCCGACGGATCCGATAACAGAGGGCTCGGGCGGCGGGAGGTGTTGCTGGGTTCGGCTGCGGCGTCCGCCGCGCTGGCGGTGCCGACACTCGCGTCGGCGGCGTCGGCCGCGCCCGCGCAGGCGCTGTCCGGGCGGCCGAGCGCCCAGTGGGGCGTCCAGGTGGGCGACGTCACGACGTCCTCGGGCCTGGTGTGGGTACGGTCCGACCGCCCGGCCCGGATGGTCGTCGAGACGTCCGCGACCGAGTCGTTCGCGAAGGCGCGCCGCTGGCGGGGCCCGGTGCTGGGCGCCGGGAGCGACTTCACCGGCACCACCGCGCTGCACGGGCTGCCGCCGGGCACCCAGGTGCACTACCGGGTGCTGCTCGCCGACCCGGACGACCCGCGCCGCACCGGCGAGCCGGTGTACGGGACGTTCCGTACCGCACCGGCCCGCCGCCAGGGGCTGCGGTTCGTATGGTCGGGCGACCTGGCCGGGCAGGGCTGGGGCATCAACCCGGACCTCGGCGGCTACCGGATCTACGAGGAGATGCGCCGGCTGGACCCGGACTTCTTCCTGTGCAGCGGTGACAACATCTACGCCGACGGCCCGCTGGCGCAGAGCGTGACGCTGCCCGACGGCCGCACCTGGCGGAACATCACCACGGAGGAGAAGTCCAAGGTCGCCGAGACGCTGGCGGAGTACCGGGGCAACTTCCGCTACAACCTGCTCGACGCCAATCTCCGCCGCTTCAACGCCCAGGTGCCCACCATCATCCAGTGGGACGACCACGAGGTGCTGAACAACTGGTACCCGGGCGAGATCCTCACCGACGACCGCTACACCGAGAAGAACGTGAACGTGCTGGCGGCGCGCTCGCGGCAGGCCTTCAGCGAGTACTTCCCCATCTCCACGATGCGGCAGGACCCCGAGGGCCGGGTGTACCGGGTGCTGCGGCACGGCCCGCTGCTCGATGTGTTCGTGCTGGACTGCCGTACGTACCGCGACGCCAACTCCCCCGGCCGACAGCCCGAGGACACCCAGGGCATCCTCGGCGCCGAGCAGCTGGCCTGGCTGAAGCGGGAGCTGTCGGCATCGCGCGCGGTGTGGAAGGTGATCGCGTGTGACATGCCGCTGGGTCTTGTGGTCCCGGACGGGGCGACGGACTTCGAGGCCATCTCGCAGGGCGACCCGGGCGCGCCGCTGGGCCGCGAGCTCCAGATCGCGGAGCTGCTGCGGCACATCAAGCACCGGAAGATCACCGGCACGGTGTGGCTGACGGCGGACGTCCACTACACCAGCGCCCAGCACTACGACCCGTCGCGGGCGGCCTTCAAGGACTTCGCCCCGTTCTGGGAGTTCGTCTCCGGGCCGCTGAACGCGGGCGCGTTCCCGGCGGTGAAGCTGGACGGCACCTTCGGGCCGGAGCAGCCCTTCGTCAAGGCGCCGACCAGGGCGAACGTCTCGCCGGCCGAGGGCTTCCAGTTCTTCGGCGAGGTGGACATCGACGGGCACAGCGGCGAGCTGACGGTCCGGCTGCGCGAACTGGGCGGCACGGTGCTGTTCACCAAGGTGCTGCAGCCCGGGCGCGTCGGCCAGTGACGCGCGGGGCCGGGCTCGTACCGTACGGGCATGTCCCCAACCGGCCCCGTATCCCGTCTGACCTACCCGGAGACGGGCGCCACGCGCCAGTGGCCACTGCCCGCCGGCTACAGCCATCTCCGGGTGTCCGTCCCGGTGGGCCGCGGCCCCGACACGTTCGGGGCCGCGGGCCGGGCGGTGATGGACTGGCGGATGCACCGGGCGGTGGGGGTGTCGGTGCGCTGCTGGGAGCCGACCGCCGTGGCGGGCCTGCCCGTGGTGATCGGTCTTGGCGTGGGGCGGCTGCGGCTGCGCGCGCCGTGCCAGGTGGTGTGGACGGTGGCGGAGGAGACACGGACCGGCTTCGCGTACGGGACGCTGCCCGGCCATCCGGAGCGCGGCGAGGAGTCGTTCGTCGTCAGCCTGGAGCCGGACGCGGCCGTGGTGCTCACGGTGACGGCCTTCAGCCGCCCGGCGGTCTGGTACGCGCGGGCGGCCGGGCCGCTGGTGCCGCTCTTCCAGCGGGCGTACGTACGGCGCTGCGGGGCGGTGCTGCGGCGGCTGGCCGCGGCATGAGAACCTGAAGAAGCGGCATGAGCACCTGGAGAACCCCCAGAATCCGAAGGACTCGCGGTCCGACAGGCTCCACCTGCCAACCATGCCATTCCAGGCAAAATGGGTTTGCTTCACAATTGCCCTCTTAACCCATCGGTCACAGTGCGTTCGTGATCGCGCAACACCCCTCGGCAAGAGTGGGTGCATGACCCACGCGACCCCTCAACACCACACCCGGCGACGCCCCCTCGGCTGGCGGCTCGATCTGGTGGAGCTGGCCGCCCGATGGTCACGGCGCCACGGCCACGGCCCCGTCACGGACGGCCCCAACGGCACGAACAGCACGGACGGCGCACCCGACACGACCGCCACGAACGGCGCCCGGAGCGCCGACACCACCCTGTGGCGCATACGGACGACCGTACGGGACGAGCCGGGCACCCTCGCCGCGCTGTGCGCGGCGCTCGCCCGCCACGCGGTCGACATCCTGTCGCTGCAGACCCACCCGCTGGCGGACGGCACCGTGGACGAGTTCCTGCTCCGCGCCCCCGCCGATCTGCCACCCACCGAGCTGACCGATGCCGTCACGGCCGGCGGCGGCCGGGACACCTGGCTGGAGCGAGCCGACGCCCACGACCTGGTGGACGCGCCGACCCGAATACTGTCCCTGGCCACCCGCACCGCCCTGGACGCCGCCGAACTCCCGCTCGCGCTGCGCCAGTTGCTCGGCCGCTGCACCATCCGGTCACTGCCCGCCAAGTCCCTGAACGGCCGTCCGTTGGAGGGGACGCCGCCGGTCGAGGGCGTGCTGGAGGAGACCGTGATGCGGCTGCGGGACCCGTCCGGCGGCGCGATCACCATCGAGCGCCCGTATCTCCCCTTCACCCCGACCGAGTTCGCGCGCGCCCGCGCGCTCATCGAGCTGGACGCCCGGCTGGGCCCGCGTGTTCCGCGCCGCCACGATGTGCTGACGCTGCCCGAGGGCAACGAGATCACCGTGCGCCGCGCCGACACCCGCGACCTGGACGCGGCCCGCGCGATGCACCAGCGGTGCTCGCCCGAGACGCTCGCCCTGCGCTACCACGGTCCGGTCGGCGACGCCGACCGCTACCTCGGCCACCTGCTCAGCCCGCGCTTCGGCCGCACCCTCGCCGCACACACCGCCTCCGGGCAGTTGGTGGCCCTCGGCCATCTGCTGTGGGACGGGGACGAGACGGAGATCGCGCTGCTCGTCGAGGACGAGTGGCAGCGGCGCGGCGTCGGCGGGGAGTTGCTGCGGAGGCTGGTCGCGATGGCCGCCAAGACGGGGTGCGACAGCGTCTACGCCGTCACCCAGTCGGCCAACACCGGCATGGTCGCGGCGATGCGCGCGCTGGAGCTGCCGCTCGACTACCAGATCGAGGAGGGCACGCTCGTCATCACGGCCCGGCTCTCGCCCGCGGTGGTCTCGTCGGGCGCGTAGCCGACCGCCGTGCGGGGCGGGGTACGGCAGAATCCAAGCAGACACGATCCGGGCACGACACGATCAGGGCACGACATGTTCCGGGCACGACATGATCTCGGTCAGGTACGTGACATCCAAATGCCCGTGACGCGACCCCGCCCGCCGTACGAGGATGACCGCATGTCCGACACCATTGACGCATCCCTGCCCCGCCAGGTGGCCGACGCCTACGTCGACGCCCTCATCGAACTCGATCCGATCACCGGCACCTACCTGGGCGTGCCCGAAAGCGCCCGGCGTCTGCCGGACTTCTCGCCCGCCGGGCAGGAGGCGCTGGCGGACCTCGCCCGCACCACCCTGGACCGGCTCGGCGAGGCCGAGGCGCGGCCCGGTGCGGACAGCGACATCGAGCGGCGCTGCGCCCGGCTGCTGCGGGAGCGGCTGACCGCCGAGCTCGCCGTACACGAGGCGCGGGAACACCTGCGGGCGGTCAGCAACCTCCACTCCCCGCTGCACGCCGTGCGCGGCGTCTTCACCGTGATGCCGACCGAGACCGAGGACGACTGGGCGGCGGTCGCCGCGCGGCTGCGCGCCGTACCGGCCGCCCTGGAGGGGTACCGCGCCTCGCTCGCCGAGGGGCTGCGGCAGGAACTGCCCGCCGGCCCCCGCCAGGTGACCACGGTCATCGGGCAGCTCGATGAGTGGATCGGCACCGACGGCGGCTGGTTCGCCGACTTCGCGGCCGGCGGCCCCGAGGCGCTGCGCGCCGAGCTGGACGAGGCGGCGGCCGAGGGCACCGCCGCGTTCGCCACGCTCCGCGACTGGCTGCGCGATGTGTACGACCCGGCGGTCCAGGGCGCGCCGGACGTCGTCGGGCGCGAGCGCTACCGCACCTGGTCGCGCATGTGGAACGGCACGGACCTCGACCTGGACGAGGCGTACGCCTACGGCTGGTCCGAATACCACCGGCTGCACGCCGAGATGCGCGCCGAGGCGGAGAAGGTCCTCCCCGGCGCCACCCCCTGGGAGGCGCTGCGCCACCTCGACGAGCACGGCCAGGCCATCGAGGGCGTCGAGGAGACCCGCGCCTGGCTGCAGGGGCTCATGGACCAGGCCATCGAGGCGCTGGACGGCACCCACTTCGACCTGGCCGAGCGGGTCAAGCGGGTCGAGTCGATGATCGCGCCGCCGGGCAGCGCGGCGGCGCCGTACTACACCCAGCCGTCGGTGGACTTCTCCCGCCCCGGCCGGACCTGGCTGCCCACCATGGGCGAGACCCGCTTCCCGGTGTACGACCTGGTCTCCACCTGGTACCACGAGGGCGTGCCCGGCCACCATCTGCAGCTCGCGCAGTGGGCGCATGTGGCCGACCGGCTCTCCCGCTACCAGGCCACGGTCGGCATGGTCAGCGCCAACGCGGAGGGCTGGGCGCTGTACGCGGAGCGGCTGATGGACGAGCTCGGTTTCCTCACCGACGCCGAGCGGCGCCTGGGCTACCTCGACGCGCAGATGATGCGCGCGGTGCGCGTCATCATCGACATCGGCATGCACCTGGAGCTGGGGATCCCCGCCGACTCCCCGTTCCACCCCGGGGAGCGCTGGACGCCGGAGCTGGCACAGGAGTTCTTCGGCCGGCACAGCGGCCGGCCCGCGGACTTCATCGAGAGCGAGCTGGTGCGCTACCTGGGCATGCCGGGCCAGGCCATCGGCTACAAGCTGGGCGAACGCGCCTGGCTGGCCGGGCGCGAGGCGGCCCGCAAGGCCCACGGTGACGCCTTCGACGCCAAGTCCTGGCACATGGCGGCCCTCTCACAGGGCTCGCTCGGCCTGGACGACCTGGTGGCCGAGCTCTCGGCGATCTGACGGGGTGAGGGGGCCGGGCGGACGGGCGGTGGCTCACGCCCGCGTCAGGTCCGCCCTCCCGCTCCGGCCGCGCCCTTGGCCGTACGGTGGCGCACCGCCGATCCGTCGCGGCCCTTCACCACCTCCAGCCGCACCGGGATGCGCTGGCGTAGGTCCGCGACATGGCTGACGATGCCGACCGTACGGTCCCGCTCGCGCAGTGAGTCGAGCACGTCCAGGACCTCGTCGAGGGTCTGCTCGTCCAGGCTGCCGAAACCCTCGTCGATGAAGAGGGTGTCCAGCCGGGTGCCGCCCGCCTCGTCCGTCACCACGTCGGCGAGACCGAGGGCGAGCGAGAGCGAGACGAAGAAGGTCTCGCCGCCGGAGAGGGTGGCGGTGTCGCGCTCGCTGCCGGTCCAGGCGTCGATGACGTGCAGGCCGAGACCCGACCTGCCGCGGCCGCCCGTCCGGGCGTCGGAGTGCACGAGGGTGTAGCGCCCGGCGGACATGAGCCGCAGCCGGGCGCTGGCCGCGGCGGCGACCTGTTCGAGCCGGGCGGCCAGGACGTATGCCTCCAGGCGCATCTTCCGCTCGTTCTCGCCGGAGGTGCCCGCCGCGAGCGTGGCCAGACGGGCGAGGCGGTCGTGCTCCTCGCGGAGCGGGGCGAGCCGGCGCGCGTCGGTGACGGCCTGGGCGGAGAGCCGGTCCAGCTCCTGGCAGCGGGTGCGGGCCGCCGCGTCCCGCGCCGAGCCCTCGCGCAGCGCGCGGGTGGCCGCTTCGGCCGCCGCCTCGGCGGCGGTGGGGTCGGCCAAGGGCTCCCGCGCGGCTGCGGCCAGCTGCGGATCGGCCAGCTCGGCCGCGACGGCCGCGGACTCCGTCTGCCACTGCTCCAGGCGGTGCCGCAGCCCGCGCTGGTTCGCCGCGGGCAGTACGGCGCGGGCCGCGGCGCTCGGCTCCTCGAAGCCCGCGCGGCGCGCGGCGTCGACGAGCCGCGCCCCGGCCTCCTCCAGCCGCCGCGCGGCGGCCTCGGCCTCCCGGACCGCGTCGGCGGCCCGGGACAGCAGCCCCGCATGGCGCTCCAGCCGGGCGGCGCGCTCGGCCACGGTGGCGGCTCCACCGCGGGCCCGCTCCACATCCGCCAGCAGCCCGGCCCGCTCCCGCAGCAGGGCCTCGCGCCGCGAGGTGCGCGCGGCGGCGCGCCGCTCGGCTTCCTGCCGCTGGGCCAGGCGCCGGTCGTGCTCTTCCTCGGCGTGGGCCAGCGCTTCGCGCGCGGGGTGGCCGTCGGCCCCGGCACCGCGGGCCTCGGCGAGGGCGGTCTCCAAGTCCGCGACGGCGCGGTCCAGTTCGTCCTCGGTGCCGCCGCCCGCGGCGGCCTCCGCGCCCGCCAGCGCCTCCCGCAGGGACTGCAGCCCCCGCTCGGCCTCCTCCCGCCCGGCCTCGGCCCGCCGGTAGGCCGCCAGCGCGGCCTCCTCCGCCGTACGGTCCACATGGCCGGCGCCCGGGCGCGCGGGGCGGGGGTGTTCGGTCGCCCCGCACACGGCGCACGGCTCGCCCGCGCTCAGCCCCGCCGCGAGCTCGGCGGCGATGCCGCGCAGCCGCCGGTCCTTGAGGTCGAGCCAGGTCTCGTGCGCGGCGGCGGCCTGTTCGCGGGAGTGGAGCAGGTGCTGTCCCGCCTCGGCCGCCTGCCCGGCCAGCACGTCCCGCCGCCGGGCCGCCTCGAGGCGCTGCCGGGCGGGGGCGAGCTGTCCGGCGAGCTGTTCGGCCCGGGTGGCGGCGTCCTGCGCCGCCTCGACGCGCCGCGTATGCGCCTGACGGGCCGTCTCCCACCCGGCGAGCCACTGCCCGGCCTCCTCGATCGCCTCCTCGTCGGCCCGCGCCTGCCGGTCCAGCCCCGCGACCTCGGCGGCCACCTCCCCGGCCCGCAGCTCGGCCCGCCGCGCCGCGCCCAGCGACCCCAACTCCTCCCGCAGCCGCCGCTCCTCAGCGGCCAGCCAAGTGGCGTCGCCGCCCGCGAGCCCCGGTACGGCCGAAAGCTCGGCGGCGCGCGCCAAGCCCCGCGTCCCGCCATGCTCCCCGGAGCCCTGCTCCGGCACCGCGAGCGCTCCGCACGTGGAGGCCGCGCCCTGCTGCCCCGAGTCGCCACCGGCCACGCCCGGCGCGTCGGCGAGCCCTCCGGCCTCCGGCCGCGCCCCCTCCCCCGCGCTTCGCCGTCCGGCGGCGTCCTCCGTCGGCACGCCCTCCGCCACGCCATGCCCGTGGGGCCCCTGCGGCCCTCCCGGCGTCCGCGGCTCGTCGGCGCGGCGCCAAGCCCCTGGCTCCGGCACGCCCCGCGCGCCCGGCGCCGCGCCCGCTCGTCCCTCGGCGGGCCACTCATCGCCCGCCCCGGCGCGGCCGCGGAACTCCCCCCGATTATGCGACCCTCGCCGGTCGGCGTCCGGCCACGCACCGACGCCGTCCGCACGCGGCGGCTCCGTCACCATCCGCTGCCCGGACTCGTCACCGGCCGGACCCGGCGCCCCGGCGGGGTGGCCCGGGCCGGGGCCGGGGGCCGGGACCGCCGGCTCCTCGGCGACGGCCGGCCCGGCGGCAGCGCCCGCCGTCGGGCTCGCGGCCCCCGCCGCGTGTTCCGCCTCGTCGTCGGCGCGGCGCGGCCGCGGGAGTTCGGTCTCGGCGGGTGCGGGGGCGTCCATCGGTCGTGGCGCCTGAAGCTCCAGGCCGGGCTCGGCCGCCAAGCGGCCGCGGGCGGCGCGCTCGGCGGTGGTGGCGGTGGTGTGGTCGCGTTCGGCGGTGGCGTGGAGTTCCAGGGCGGGGACGACAGCATCGGCCGCGCGGGCCTGCTCCAGGCGGGCGCGGGTCTGGTCGTACTCGGCGCGTCGGCGCTCGAGCTCGTCGGCGCGGTGGCGGGCCTCGGCGTGGCGGCGCTGGAGGCGGGCGCGTTCGCGGGCGGCGTCGGCGGTTCGGCGCGCGGCCTGGTGGGCGGTTTCGGTGGCCTCGAGCGCCGCGACCGCGATGTCCTGCCGCTCGCGGGCGGTCGTACGGGCGATGGCGGCCCACTCCAGTACGGCGTCGGCCAGCCCCGGTTCGCCGGGGGCGAGGTCCGGCAGCGAATGGTCGCCGGGGCCGGCGGCCTGGGACATGCGGTGGGCGAGGGCGAGCAGCCGTTCGTCGCCGCCGACGACCTGCTTCTCCGCCGCGCGCCGCAGCTCGGCGAGGCGTTCCTCGACGGCGGCGAAGCGGCCCGTGTCGAAGAGCTTGCCGAGCAGCTTGCCGCGGGCCATTTCGTCGGCACGCAGAAAGCGGGCGAAGTCGCCCTGGGGCAACAGCACCACCTGGCAGAACTGCTCCTTGCTCATGCCGAGCAGCTGCGAGATCTCCTCGCCGATCTCCTGGTGGGAGCGGCTGAGCGCCTTCCATTCCCCGGCCCCGGGGAGGTATTCGCGCAGCCGGCTCTGCGCCTTTTCGCGCGTGGTGCCGGTGCCGCGCTTCTTGGGGCGCGGCTGTTCGGGGCGGCGGGTGATCTCCAGGCGCCGTCCGCCGACGGTGAGTTCGAGGACGACCTCGGTGGGGGTGTGCGGATCGGCGTGGTCGCTGCGCAGGGACAGCCCGCTGACCTGCCGGGCGCCGGGGACCTGGCCGTACAGGCCGTAGCAGACCGCGTCCAGGACGGACGTCTTGCCCGCGCCGGTGGGCCCGTGCAGCAGGAAGAGCCCGGCGGACGAGAGCTCGTCGAAGTCGACCTCTTGGGTGGTGCCGAAGGGCCCGAAGGCGGTCATGGTGAGGCGGTGCAGCCTCATCCGCGTGCCTCCCCCGCGGTCCGGGCGGGTTCGACGGGCTCGGATTGACTCACCCGTACGGCGTCCAGCGCGGCGTCGAGCACCGCGCGCTCGGCCTCGTCCGGGCCGCGCCCGCCGCGTACATGGGCCACGAAGTCCTCCGCGATCTGCCGGTCGGTGCGGCCGCGCAGCCGCTGTGCGTACGAGGCGAGCGGGTCCTCCGGGCCCCGCTCGGGGTCGAACACCAGGCTCAGCAGGTGCGGGAAGCGCCGCGCCAGGCGGGGCATCGGCTCGTGCGGGCGCGCGGGGTCGGTGAGGGTCGCCTCGACCCAGGCGTCCTCGTACCGGTCCAGGTCCGGGTCGGAGAGCAGTTCATCGATCCGGCCCCGGATCCGGGCCAGCGGCCGGGGCACCGGGCAGTCGACGCGCTCGGCGGACAGGGCGCCGCCGGGGCCGAGGTCGACGAGCCACATGGACTTGCGGTGCCGGGCCTCGGAGAAGGAGTACGCGAGCGGCGAACCGGAGTAGCGGATCCGCTCGGTGATGGCCTGGCTGCCGTGGAGGTGCCCGAGCGCCGCGTAGTCGACGCCGTCGAAGATCTCGGCGGGGACGGAGTCGACGCCCCCGACGGTGATGTCGCGCTCGCTGTCGCTGGGCGCGCCGCCGGTGACGAAGGCGTGGGCGAGGACGACGGAGCGGGTGCCGGGCGGCCTGGTGGCGAGGTCGGCGCGGACCCGGTCCATGGCGGCGCGCAGCACCGCGGGGTGCCCCGCCGCGTCCGCGCCCAGCGCCTCCCGTACGAGCGCGGGCTCGAGGTACGGCAGTCCGTAGAGCGCGATGTCGCCGTGGTCGTCGGCGAGGACGACCGGGGTGCCGCACCCCGCGGGGTCGGTGCGCAGATGGATGCCGGCCCGTTCGATCAGCCCGGCGCCGACGCCGAGCCGCCGGGCCGAGTCATGGTTGCCGGAGATCATGACGGTCGGCACGCCGAGGCCGGCGAGGCGGTGCAGGGCCTCGTCGAAGAGCTCGACGGCGGCGAGCGGCGGCACGGCCCGGTCGTAGACGTCGCCCGCGACGAGCACGGCGTCGACCTGCCGCTCACGTACGGTCGCGACCAGGTGGTCGATGAACCCCCGCTGTGCCGAGAGCAGGTTCACCCGGTGGAAGGACCGCCCCAGGTGCCAGTCGGATGTGTGCAGAAATCTCACAGCCTCGCCCCGACCCGCACACTCGTAACCTTCCCGCCGCGGGCTCCCCGCCCCTGATTCCTGTCACCGCGCCGGACCCGGCCCGCGTCCGGGCCGTCGGCACCGCCCTACCGTAGCCCTATCGGCCGACCCGGCGCCCGCACACCCCACGGAACCGCAGGCCCCGCCCCGCCCCGCCCCGGCCTACTTCCAGCCGCTGTCCGGGAAGTGCGGCGCCGTGAACGGATGGATCGTCTTGTAGTGGTCGGTCGTCCACCCCATCACCTTGCGGCCGTCGGGGAGGGTTTTCACCAGAATGCGAGCTTCTCCTATGTTCTTCGCCCCCGGCACCGCGTATTCCTCCGCACCCGCCCATGGCCTCTCGTGCGGGGCGTGGGTCCCTTCGAACACCTGCGGCTGGCCGGTGTGCGGATCCCGCTGGTGGATCCCCCTGCCCGCCCTGATCTCGTCGTAGGCGGAGACGAATGTCTTCGGCAGCCCCTGCGGAAGAGGATCCGACAGCCGTCCCGGCGACTTGTTGTAGTCGGGCGCGAGACCGAGCGGGTCGCTCCAGGTGTGCGGGTTGTGGACGTAGGCGGCCGGGTTGGGCGCGGGGGTCAGCCCCAGGGGGTCGGGGCTGGCGTAGCGGGCGGTCTCCGGGTCGTAGTAGCGGTGGACGTTGTAGTGCAGCCCGCTTTCGGGGTCGTAGTACTGGCCGGGGAAGCGCAGCGGGGTGTACGCGCCGCTGCCGCGGGGCCAAGTGGTGGTGCCCCACAGGGTGGTGCGGGTGCGCCAGGCGATCGCGCCGCTCTCGTCGACGAGTTCGGTGGGGGTGCCGACCAGGTCGGTGACGATGGCGAAGAAGCGCCGGTCGACCTCCCGCGCTCCGGTGGCGTCCGTGATGCGCTCGGACTGGGCGACGGGGTGGAGGCCGTCGTGGTCCCAGGTCATGACGATCTGGCCGGGGCCGCCCGGCGCGGTGGTCGTCTGCTCGACGAGGGTGGCGTCGTCCCAGGTGAAGTCGGTCCGCTCCAGGACCGTTTCGCCGTCCGCGGCCAGCCGCTGCTTGGCGATGCGGCGGCCGAGCGGATCGTACAGGTAGCGCCACACCGTGCCGTCGGGGGTGGTGAGGGAGGTCAGCCGGTTCTCGGCGTCCCACTCGTAGCGCCAGGTGTCGGGCTTCTTCGACAGCCGGTTCTTCTGCCGCAGGGTGATCCGCCCGGCCGCGTCGTGTTCGTAGCGGACCCGGCCCGCGCGGGTGATACGGGTGCCGGTGTACGCGCGCTCGCCGGTGGCCTCCGCGCCGGGGTGCTTGTCCGGCCAGGACGCCTGGGTCTGGTTGCCCGCCTCGTCATAGGCGTAGGTCTCGCTCCAGCGCTGGGCGTGGACCGCGGTGACCCGGCCGACGGCGTCCAGTTCGAAGGTGCGGCGGCCGCGGAGCGCGTCGTCGACCGCGGCGAGGTGGCCGTCGGCCCGGTAGGTGTACGCACGGCGCTGGACGGTTCCGGCGGCCGGCCCGGTCAGGGCCTGTTCGGTGAGCCGGCCCTTCAGGTCCCAGTGCTGGGTCAGGGCCAGTTCGTCCCCGATGAGCCGGGTGGTCTCGCGGCCGACGGCGTCGCGCTCGAAGCCGAGGGTGTGGCCCGAGGCGGTGAGGGTGGTGCGGCGGCCCGCGGCGTCGTAGGCGTAGCTGGTGGTGGCTCCGCCGGGGGTGGTGCGGCGGATGCGGCGGCCCAGCGGATCGTAACGGTGGGTCAGGACCCGCCCGTCCACCATCTCGCATTTCACCTGGCCCAGCCGGTCCCGCTGGAGGACGAGCTCCGCGTCCGGTCCGGCGGCCGAGATCAGGCGGCCGACCGCGTCATAGCCGTAGCTGGTGGTCCGTCCGGCGGCGTCCTTGGTGACCACGCGGCCGAGCACATCGCGCTCGAAGGCGATCTGCTCGCCCAGCGGCGTGGTGCGCGCGACCAACTGGCCCGCGGCGTCGTGCTCGTAGCGGATCGTACGGTCGTCGAAGTCGGTCTCGGAGATCAGCCGGCCCGCCGGGTCGTACTCGTAAGCCCAGGTCAGCCCCTGGGGGCCGGTGACCTTGGCCAGCCGCAGCTCGGCGTCGTGCTGGAACTCGTAGCGCGCCCCGCCCGGGCCGGTCCGCGCGGCGAGCAGATCGAAGTGCGTGTACTCGTACGACGTCACCCCGCCGGCCGCGTTGACGTGGTGGGTGCAGTTGCCCTCGCCGTCGTACGTCCATGCCTCCTGGCTGCCGTCGGGGTCGATGCGGCGCAGCAGCTTGCCCTCGACCGACCACTCCATCCGGGTCGTCGCGCCGAGCGGATCGGCGACGGCGACCGGGCGGCCGAACGCGTCGTGGCGGCAGATGGTGACCGCGCCCAGCGGATCGGTGATCTCCACGGGCAGGCCGGCCGGGTCACAGCGCACCCGGGTGGTCTCGTCCAGGGCGTTGCTGACCGAGGTCAGCCGGCCGAGGTCGTCGTAGGTGTAACGGGTGGTGGCTCCGGCCGGGTCGGTGACGGCGAGGCGGTTGCCGCGTTCGTCGTAGGCGTAGGTCTGCGTGGCCCCGTCCACGCCCGTGATGGAGACGGGCAGGCCCAGGTCGTTGTGGCGGATGGTCGCGTGCTCGCCGTCGGGGCGGGTGATGGTCTCCAGCCGGCCGTGCTCGTCGTAGGCGTACGCGGTGCGGTGGCCGAGGGCGTCGGTGTGGGCCAGCAGCCGGCCGTGGCGGTCGTATTCGGTGCGGGAGTACGCGCCCAGCTGGTCGATCTCGCCGACGACCCGGTATGCCTCGTCGACGAGGTACTTGAGGGTGTGGCCGGCTGCGCTGGTGACGGTGGTGATCCGGTGGCCGGTGCGCTGGTCGACGCCGTGGTAGTCGACGCGGATGGAGACATGGCCTTCGGTGCCGCCCTCGGCGATGCAGCGGTGAAGGTTGTCGTAGACGTAGTCGTAGCGGCGGTCGTTGGTGTCCGTCCAGGAGATCACCCGGCGGTCGTCGTCGTACTCGAACCGCAGGGGCAGCCCTGAGGAGTTGATGACCTCGGTGAGGTTGCCGTCGGTGTAGCCGTAGCGGAGCACCGTCATATCGGAGCCGTCGGGGGCTGCGCCCGCCAGGCGCAGCGCGGTGATCCGGCCGTCCTGCGTCGTGAATTTCAGGTGGTAGCCCGCCGAGTGCACGATCTCGGTCGGCGTGCCGTCGGCGGCGTAGTGGAAGCTGATCCGGTTGCCGTTGCGGTCGTGGATCTCCTCGATCGGCGCGATGCCGTCGACGCCGCCCGCGGGAGCCGTGAAGCGGTAGGTGCGGCCGGTGTCACGGTCGATGACGGTGTAGTCCCCGTCGACGGTGCGCTCCAGGGGCCAGCGGGCGACGCCCGCCTTGGGCAGGGTGGGCAGGTCGGGTGCGGGGTGCGGATAGTCGAGCAGCCGGCCGTCCTCGCAGACGAACACCACGCCCTCCGGCCCGATCTCCAGATGCTGATCGGCCGTACTCGACCACGACGGCCCGAACCACCGCCCCGCCCGGTACCCCGACTCGACCCGTCGGTGGAACTCCAGCGGCAGCACACCGGGCAGGGTGATGTCCGTCTGCGGCAGGAACATCCGGCCCGTCGCGAAGTCGATCGGGTCCGACCCCGTGGTCTCCTTCACGCCGTCGGGGGTGTTGCGCCCGTGGGGTCCGCCCTCGTCCAGGAGGCCACGGCCCGGCGGCTTCAGCTCTGCCGCACGCCTGCCGAGGGTCGCGACCTTCTTGATGCCGCCGAGCCCCTTGGTGCCGATCAGCTCGGGCACGAGCCGCCCGAGCCCTTCGGAGGGGTCCTTCTTGAAGGTGTCCCACATGTCGCCCAACGTCCCCAGCGGGTCGTTGGACATCCGCACCAGACCGGCGACGGTGCTGTTGAGGTTGGTGACGTACTCCGCCGGATGCGTGAGGTTGTACGGGTCCAGCGGGTTGATCTGCCGCGCGAAGTTGGCGATGCCCGCGGTGCCCTTGACGATGCCGCCGACGAAATGCGAAGCGTCCAGGTTGAGCCCGTTCAGGCCGTCCAGCAGCTGCTTGCCGTACGAGGGCTTGTCCGGCGCCTTGTCGCGCGCCGTCTCCACCGCGGTCTTCGCTGTCGTATGGGCCTCGTTACGCTGCCGCCGCGCCTCGCTCAGGATGTCCCGGGCGGCGGCGAGGTCCGCGGTGCCCGGGTCGTGGAACTCCCCCGGCTTCTCCGGCAGCGTCGACTTGTCACGCTGATCGGCGGGCTTGGCGTTGTACGCGTCGACCGCCTTGTTGTACGCCGACACCTTGTCGTTGTGTGCCGACCGGGCGTCATCCGACGACTTCTTGCCCTTGTTGTAGCGCGCGATCGCGTCCTCGGCCTGCTTCTGCGCCCATGCCACCGTGCCCGCGAAGCTCTCCAGCGACGCGGCCGCCTTCTCACACGCGTCCGCGGCCGTGAACCACTTCTTCGGCTCGACCGACACACTCTCCCGGAAGGCGTCCGCCGACTTGCCCTTGAGATGGGCGGCGTCCAGCCCCTGCAACCCCTTGCCCACATTGTCGAACGCGGTCTGGAAGTCCCTCAGATGGCCCGCCGTGGAGCGGAGCTTGTCGGGGCTGCCGTGCACCAGCTTCTTCGGGTCCTCGGTCTCCCCGAGCTGCATCTCGTCGACGTCCGCACCCAGCGCGTTCGCCACCGAGTCGGACTTGTCCCGGACCCAGTCCGCACCGCTCTCCCAGCCGACGTCATCCAGCCGGTCCGCGGTCCAGTCCCCCACGTCGTCGACGACCTCGCCGACATCTTCGACCCGGTCCTCGACCCAGTCCTCGACGAAGTCCGGAACGAAATCCCCAAGACCCATGGACGCCTATCCCCCGATCAGCGTTGACGTGCCGGCCATCCGCGATGGCTGTCGAACTGTGTGCCGCCGGCCCTCCTACGGGCCCTCGTCTACTCGCCCTCTTGCTGCCCCTGCTGCCTCGCGCGCTCCTCGGGTGAGGGGCCGAAGGTCTCGTCGAGCTGCTGGTTGAAGGTCTTGTCGTCGATACCGAGCGCCTGGTTCATCAGGTCGGTCTGCATACCGCCCCGGCCCTCGGTGAGCAGCGAGCGCCCGGTGTCCTTCCAGGTCTGCGCCATCTCGTCGCCGGCCCGGTCCCAGGACGCCGAGCTGTAGTCCGGCATGTCCGGGGTGAAGATGTCGCCCCAGCTCTGCTTGGCGACCTCCTCCTCCGACAGATGCGGATTGCCGGTCGACGACAGGGCGTTCACCGTGACCTTCAGCGTGTTGCCCCAGTACTGGTCCTCTTCCCACATCACACCCGCGGCCAGACCCAGCCGGTTGGCGATCTCGTTGGCGTCCTGGACCAGCGCCCGGACCCCCCACTCCCAGCGGTCGCAGAACCCCTCGAACGCGTCGGCCAGCCCCTTGCCCCCGGCCTCCATCTTGGACATCGTCATATCCGAGAACCCGGAGCCCTGGAGGGCGCCGGTGTTGTCCCCGACATCCTTGAGCTCGCCGATCGCCGCCCGCAGACCCTTGGTGATCAGGTCCACGGACTCCTTACCGACATTGAGATCCCCGTCTTTGCTCACTGCCCGGCCCCCTGTGCCCGCTCGTCGCCGTCCCCGATGTGGTTCCCGTTCTCGTCCACGTCCACCGCGACCTCATCCGGGACGATCCCGTGCACCGGCGGGAACATCATCGACCCGTCCTCGTCCGCCACGTCCACCGCGACACCCGCGGGGCGGCCCATCTCCGGCACCATCACATCCAGCAGCCGCGCCCCGAGCACGGCCGCGTACTCCCACTCCTGGGCGGGGTCGGAACCGCGTGCGGTGGCGAACCGGGCCAGCGCGGACTCGTCGGTGAACGCGTAGATCCAGCGGATGCCACCGTATTCGGCCGTCATGAAACCGCCGTCGGCCACCGGCACGAGCACCGCCGTGCGCCGGAACTCGCCGACCATCGCGGCCGGATCGCCCGCCCCCGCGCGCACCGCGGCTATGTGCTCAGCCAGTTCCATCGGCGGCCCCCGTTCCTGTCCCGCTTCCCGTTCCGGTGCGTGTCCCAATCAACTCATCACCGTTATCCCTCGTCACGGTACCGTCGCACCGCTCCATGATCACCACTCATGTCATCCACTGTTGCAAACCCCGTACAAACGGCATCCCGCCGCGTCAACAGGCCAAAGGGGTCAGCCGCCCGGGGCGTCCTGGTACGCCTCGCCGCCCAGTTCGAGGGCGGCGGTGCCCGCGGTGGCGTCCGCCAGCCAGGCGCGGAAGGCGTCGACGTCCGCGTCGGGGAGGCCCAGTTCGATCGTCACGGCCTCGGCGTACCGCACGCCGCGCACCGCGCGCCCGGTCGCCCGGAGGTCGTTCTCGAGCCGGCCGGCCCGATCGTGGCCGACGGTGACGGTCGCCAGCCGGAACCGCTGCCGGGTGACGGTGCCCAGCGCGTCCAGTGCCTCGCCGACCACCCCGCCGTACGCGCGGATCAGCCCGCCCGCACCGAGCTTCACACCGCCGTAGTAGCGGGTGACGACGGCCACCACGTACCGCATCTCGCGGCGCAGCAGCATCTGGAGCATCGGCACCCCCGCCGTGCCGCCCGGCTCCCCGTCGTCGCTCGCCTTCTGGACACCGCCGTCGGCGCCGATGACATACGCGTAGCAGTTGTGGGTGGCGGTGGGGTGCTGTTCGCGGACGCGCCGGATGAAGTCCTGGGCTTCGTGCTCGGTCGCGGCGGGCGCGAGGGAGCACAGGAAGCGCGACTTGTTGATCTCGATCTCATGCACGCCCTCGCGCGCGACCGTCCGGTACCGCTCCTGCATCCGGCCACCCTATGTCCTTGTCGTCATGCCTTCGTCGTTGTGCCTTTGTCGTTCGGGGAGCGCCGGGGGAATGGCCCAGCACCTGTCCTGGTTGCCGATCCCAGATGACCATCCGGCCACAGGAGGCAGGCGTGTACGGCGATCCGGCGGAGATCCGCAAGATCCTCACCGAGCTCGGTGACACCTGGGCGGTGGTGGGGCTCTCCTCGAACCAGACGCGCGCGGCGTACCGGGTCGCGGATGTGCTCCAGCGGTACGGCAAGCGGATCGTCCCCGTGCACCCGAAGGCCGAGACGGTGCACGGGGAGCAGGGGTACGCGTCGCTGTCCGACATCCCCTTCGAGGTGGACGTCGTGGACGTGTTCGTCAACAGCGACCTCGCCGGCGCGGTCGCCGACGAGGCCGTGGCCATCGGGGCCAAGGCCGTGTGGTACCAGCTCGGCGTGGTCGACGAGGCGGCGTACGAGCGCACCCGCGCCGCGGGGCTCGCCATGGTGATGGACCGCTGCCCCGCCATCGAACTGCCCCGGCTGGGCTGACCCCGGGCCCGTTGCCCGGCCGGCCCGCACCAGGCCCCGTACCCGGCGGGTCAGACGCCGAGGCCCTCCAGCAGCTCGGCCCCCGGCAGCGCGGCGAGCGCCTTGCCCGGCAGGATCAGCTTGCCGCGGCGGCGGCCGCTGCCGATGAGCACGTACGGGGTGTCGGCGACGGCCGCGTCGACCAGGACCGGCCAGCCGGCGGGCAGGCCGAGGGGCGTGACGCCGCCGAACTCCATACCGGTCTCCCCGAGCGCGGTGTCCATCGGCGCGAACGATGCCTTGCGGGCGCCGAGCCGGCGGCGCACCGCGCCGTTGACGTCCACCCGGGTGTGGGAGAGGACCACACAGGCGGCGAGCGTGACCTCGCCACCGCGCTTGCCCGCGACCACCACGCAGTTCGCGGACTGCTCGACCAGCCAGGCCCCGTAGTGCTCCACGAGCACGGCCGTGTCGGCCTTGTCCGGGTCGGTGTCCACGTACAGCACCTGCTCCACCGGTACCGGGCCGCGCCAGGCGCGCAGCGCGTCGGCCACCGGGGCGGTCAGCAGGTCGAGGCATTCGACGGCGGGACGGTGGTCGTCGAAAGCGTCCATCGGCGTACTCATGCGGTCGAAGCTAGCAGGCCGTCCAGAGGGCGAGAGCCGCCGTCTCAGCGCGCCGGGGGCACCGAGACGGTCATGGTCATCTCCACCGTCTGCGCCCCGTCGTTGCGGTAGCCGTGGGGGGCGCTCGCCTCGAAGGCCGCAGAGGTGCCGGCCGGGACCCGGTAGGTCTCGTCCCCGACGGTCAGCGTCAGCTCGCCCGCCGTGACATACAGCAGCTCGAAGGTGCCGGACGGATGCGGATCCGAGTCGCTGCCGTCACCCGGCATCAGCCGCCACTCCCACATCTCCAGCGGTCCGCGCGCCTCTGTGCCGACGAGGAGCGCGGTGTAGCTGCCGGCGTCGGTGGTCCACATCCGCACCGCCTGGGTGGCGGGGACGAGCTGGACCTTGGGGCCGCTCTCGTAGTCGAGCAGGGTGGTGATGCTCACCCCGAGCGCGTCGGCGAGCTTGACCGTGGTGCCGACGCTCGGATTGGTACGGGCCTGCTCGATCTGGATGATCATGCCTCGGCTGACCCCGGAGCGGGCCGCGAGGGCGTCCAGGGTGAAGCCGCGCTCATTGCGCCAGCGCTTGAGGTTGCGGGCGAGCGACTGGGTGAGCTGATCGAGGTCCGTCACGGTCCGTCCGTCCAATATTCTAAATGGCGTAGTCGAACAAACTGAACTACGGTGGTGCACTCCGCACTGCTGCACTTCCAATGGTTCACCACACTGTACGGCGAGGTCTCACCATGTCCGCACTCTTCGCTCTGGCCACCAGCGTCCTGCTGGGCCTGGCCGACTTCGGCGGAGGGCTTCTCACCCGGCGCACCCCCGCCCTCACCGTGGTCGTCGTCTCCCAGGGCATCGCGGTCGTCGTCCTGGGCGCCATCGTCACGGCCAGTGGCGGATGGACGGAGGTTGGGCCGCAGTTGTGGTACGCCGTCGCGGCGGGCGTGGTGGGGCCGGTCGGGATGCTGTGCTTCTACCGGGCATTGGCGCTCGGCCCGATGGGGGTCGTCTCGCCGATCGGCGCGCTCGGCAGCGTGGCCGTCCCCCTCGGCGTCGGGCTGGCCCTCGGTGAGCGGCCCGGCCTGCCGCAGTTCGCCGGGATCGCGGTCGCGGTGGCCGGGGTCGTGCTGGCGAGCGGGCCGCAGACCGGCGGCACGTCCGTACAGCGGCGGACGCTGATGCTCACGCTGGTCGCGGCGGTCGGCTTCGGGTCGGTCATGACACTGATCGCCGCGGCGTCCACCACACTGACCGGGCTGTTCCTGGCGCTGTTCGTCCAGCGGGTGTGCAACGTGGCGGTCGGCGGCGGCGCGCTGTATGTGTCCGTACGGCGCGGCAGCCCGGCGCTCGACCCGGCCGCCGGGGGCGTGCGCGCACTGTGGGCCGCGCTGCCCGCCCTGGCCTTCGTGGGCCTGGCCGATGTGGCGGGGAACGGCACGTACAGCGTGGCCGCCCAGACCGGCCCGGTGACCGTCGCCGCGGTGCTCGCCGCCCTCTATCCGGTCGTGACCGCGCTCGCGGCGCGCGCGGTCCTCAGCGAGCGGCTGCGCGCGGTGCAGGCCACCGGAGCCGGGCTGGCGCTGGCCGGATCACTGCTGCTCGCGACGGGGTGATCGGGCGCCCTGTGAAGGGTGGGGCTCGCGGGGCTACGGTGCCACCGACCGCCGTTCACGGCGGCGGTGGGTAGCACCAGGCCGAGACCGAGGAGTGGGCAGTGACGGAGCGGGCGTTGATCGCGGGCGTGGGCGGCAAGGAGCCGAAGGTCGACCCGGAGGCGTTCGCCGCCCCGACGTCCGTGGTGATCGGCGATGTGACGCTGGGCGCCGGAGCGAGCGTCTGGTATCACGCGGTGCTGCGCGGCGACGCCGAGGCGATCAGCGTGGGGGCCGGCAGCAATATCCAGGACAACTGCACGATGCACGCCGACCCCGGATTCCCGGCCACCGTCGGCGAGCGGGTGTCGGTGGGCCACAACGCGGTGCTGCACGGCTGTGTCATCGAGGACGATGTCCTCGTCGGCATGGGCGCCACCGTCCTCAACGGCGCCCGCATCGGCACCGGCTCCCTGGTCGCCGCGCAGGCGCTGGTCCCGCAGGGGATGCAGGTGCCGCCGGGCTCGCTGGTCGCGGGGGTGCCGGCGAAGGTCAGGCGGGAGCTGACCGAGGAGGAGCGGGAGGGCATCCGGGCGAACGCGGAGGGCTATATGAAGCTGGCCCGCCACCACCGCGCCGCCACGCTGGAGCGTGAGCGGCGGGAGCGGCAGGCCTGAGCGGACACGGGACCCGAGCGGACGCAGAGCCCAAGCGGACGCGGTGGGTCAGTCGGCGGCCGGGACCCGGTTGGGCTCGGCCGTCCCGGGCCCGGCGCCGGACGCCACCTCGGCTTCGGACCCGGCCTCCGGCGCGGCCGCATGGGACTTCTTCGCCCGCCGCTTCATCACCAGCATCGAGCCGAGGCCGAACAGCAGGGCCGCCACGAGGCCGAGCCAGGAGAAGCGCTTGAGCCAGTCCTCGGCGACCTTGCCGACCGAGTAGATGACCGCGGTGGTGCCACCGGCCCAGACGATGCCACCCAGCACGTTGGCGATGAGGAACTTCCAGTACGGCATGCGCAGACATCCGGCGAGCGGGCCGGCGAAGATGCGCAGCAGCGCGATGAAGCGGCCCACGAAGACCGCCCACATGCCCCACTTCTGGAAGTACCGCTCGGCGTTGGCCACGTGCTCGGCGCTGAAGTGCTTGGGGAACTTCCGGCCCAGCCACGTCAGCAGCGGCTGACCGCCCTTATGGCCGATGAGATAGCCGATCGAGTCGCCGATGACCGCTCCCGCGATGGCGGACGCGCCCAAAATGTACGGATTGATGTGGTCTTGAGAGGCCGCCAACAGGCTGGCGCTGACAAGAATGATCTCCCCGGGAAGCGGGATACCCAGGCTCTCCAGGCCGATGACCACGCCTACCAGCAGATAGACGCTGACCGCCGGAACGGTCTCGAGCCAGTGATCAATGTGCAACGCCGGTTCCTCCCCATTGCCCGTACTCTTCCCGCCGTGCACCGATTGGGCGCACGGCGGGAAGCCTACTCAATCAGCGCGCGGCCGCCACATCGCACATGCCGCATCGATGATCATGGGCGCGGCGCTCGCCACCGCGCTCCCCCCATGGGAGACGGTCCACGACACCACTAAGGTTCCCGACAGGTGACGACGGTCACGACTGGGGGCGCAGGGTCCAGATCACCGTCATCTCACCGGTGACCGCCCCGTCCTCGCGGGTGATCGCGACATGGACCGGAAACTCGGGGCGCCGGCCCTCGTCGAGCTCGGCGATCACCTCGACGGCCGGGCGGCCCAGCCGGGCGGTCGCGGTGACCATCCCCTTGGCGACCTTCTTGAAGTCGATCTCCGCGCGCACGGGCAGCGGTACGGCGCGGGAGAGCTGGTCACCGAACGCGGCGAGCACGATCGCGCCACTCGCCGACTCGGCGAGGGTGAACATGGCGCCCGCATGCGGCCCGCCGACGTGGTTGCCGAACTCGGGCTGGTCGGGCAGGCGCAGCACCGCGTGCTCGGCCGAGGTCTCGACGTACTCCAGGTTCAGGGTGCGCACCATGGGCACCGTGGCAGTGAGCAGTTCACCGATGGACGGCTGGGTCTCTGACATGGCCCGAAGTTACCACTCAGTAGCGTTTACCGGGAAGGGGCGGCCATAGCCGCCATCTGCGGTCCCCTTTATGGTTACTGGCCATGTGGCCAGGACAGCAGCCGCCCGGGGGCGAGCAGAACCCGCAAAATCCGAACCCCTATCAGCAGCCGGGGTATCAACAGCCCAACCCGTATCAGCAGCCGGGTTACCACCAGCCGAATCCGTATCAGCAGCCCCAGCCGCCTCAGTCGGGGCAGCCTCAGGGTCAGCCCCAGCCGCAGGCTCAACCGCAGCAGCAGCCGCAGCAGATGTACGACATGCCCACACAGGCATGGGGCACCCCCGCCGTGCAGCCGGGCCCGCCCGAGCCGCCGCGGAAGAAAAACCGTACGGCCGTCATCGCCATCGTCGCGGCGGTGGCGGTGGTCGCGGCCGCCGCGGTGACCGCCGTGCTGGTGATCAACAAGGACGACGACAAGAAGGACGCCGCGAAGGGCGACAAGAAGCCCTCCGCAGCCGCGTCCTCGGCCAAGGACACGCCCTCTCAGGACGACGGCGGCAGCGACGAGGACAACCCGCGCGTGGGCCAGACCGTCGAGCCGGTCATCCCCGGCTGGAAGACGGTCACCAACCCCAAGCGCCACGACGCCTTCGACGTTCCGACCGACTGGTATGTGGCGTCCCCCGACACCATGAGCAGTTACTCCAAGGACGGCAAGCCGATCATCTCGATGACCGGTCCCGCCTATTACAAGAAGGACAACTGCACGGTCAAGGACAAGAAGACCGGCGTCACCTTGTCGAGCCCCGTGGCCGGAGCGGGCACCAAGGGCGCCCAAGGTGCCAAGAGCCAGGCCGAGGCCGCCAAGACCGAGGCCAACAACTGGCTCTACGCCGTGTTCGACCAGAACGAGACCGGCGACTACAAATTCACCCAGCTCCCCAAGAAGTTCACCAATAAATACGGCATCAAGGGCTATTCCGCCGCGGCCACCGTCACCGGTGTGAAGAAGACCGGCAAGTGCGCGTCGGACGGCAAAACGTTCACGGTCACCTACACGGACATCAACGGCGACTGGGCGACCTGGGTCCTCTACGCGGCCAAGGGCGTCAAGGACGAGGTTTCCGACGAGACCATCAAGAAGGTCATGAGCACGCTGCGGCCGCTGAAGTCCGGTGCCTGAGCCGACTCTCCCCCCGAGCCGACTCCCCTCCTGAGCCGCTTCCCTTCCTGAGCCGATCAGGCCGAAATCCGGTTGGCGCCGGAGCCCGCCCCCGGGGATAGTCCGCTGGTGACCATCCCCTCGGCCCCGCGCCACCGCCCCCGCCGCCCCGCCTGGGCCGGCCGCAACTACACCCTGCTGACCGCCGCCGCCGTGGTGACGGGCCTCGGCAACGCCGGAGCCCTGATCGCGGCGGCGTTCGCGGTCCTGGACGCCGGCGGGGACAGCGGCGACGTCGGCCTCGTCGCCGCGGCCCGCACCATCCCGCTCGTGGTCTTTCTGCTGATCGGCGGCGCGGTCGCGGACCGGCTGCCGAGGCACCGCGTGATGGTCGCGGCCAACACCCTCAACTGCCTGTCCCAGGCCGCGTTCGCCGCGCTTGTGCTGTCGGGCGAGGCACGGCTGTGGCAGATGGCCGTGCTCGCCGCGCTCGGCGGCACCGGGCAGGCGTTCTTCTCCCCCGCCGCCGAGGGCATGCTGCTCTCCAGCGTGGAGGGCGAACAGGCCGGCCGCGCCTTCGCGGTCTTCCGGATGGGCATGAACGGCTCGCAGATCGGCGGCGCGGCGCTCGGCGGCGCGCTGATCGCGGCCTTCGGCCCCGGCTGGGTGCTGGTCGTCGACGCCGCCGCCTTCGCCCTCGCCGGAGCCCTGCGCGCCTTCCTCGACGTCGGGCCGGTGGCCAGGCGCGCGGGCGGCGGATTGCTGCGGGATCTGCGCGAGGGGTGGCAGGAGGTGGCCGGCCGGGCCTGGCTGTGGAGCATCGTGGTGCAGTTCTCGGTGGTCAACGCCGTGGTGGCGGCAGCCGAGGCGGTGTACGGGCCGCTGGTCGCCGAGGAGCACCTGGGCGGCGCGCGGCCCTGGGGGCTCGCCCTCGCCGCGTTCGGAGCCGGCACCGTCCTGGGCGGGCTGCTGATGACGCGCTGGAAGCCGCAACGGCTGCTGCTGGTCGGCACGGTGTGCGTGTTCCCGTTCGCCCTCCCGTCGGCCGCGCTCGCCGTCCCGCTGCCCGTCCCCGCCCTCTGCGCGGTGATGTTCGTCGGCGGCCTCTCCATAGAGGTGTTCGGCGTGTCCTGGATGACCGCGCTGCACCAGGAGATCCCCGAGGACAAGCTGTCGCGGGTCGCCGCGTACGACTGGTTCGGCTCGGTGTCCATGATTCCGGTCGCCACGGCGCTCACGGGCCCGGCCGAGAGCGCCTTCGGCCGCACCGCCGCGCTGTGGGGGTGCTCGGCGCTGATCCTGCTGCTGACCCTGGCCGTGCTGACGGTGCCTGAGGTACGCCGACTACGGCGGCGCACGCCCGCGCCCGCGGCCACCCACGCCGAGCCCGCCGAAATCGCCGAGCCCGCCGCGGAGAGCGGAATCAGCCAATACTGAACGCGCCGCCCGGCGGCTCCGGTGAGGGCACCGCGTCCACATCCCGTACCGGCGCGGCCCCTTGGACGAAGCGCTCCAGCGCCGCCCCGTGCTCGACCCGCGCCGGGAAGGCGTCGGCGGCGGTGCGGCGCGCCAGGTCGTCGACGGGCAGTTCATCGTCCGAGGCCACGAGCACCGCGTTGCCGAACCGCCGGCCGCGCAGCACGGCGGGCTCGGCGATCAGACACAGATGGGCGAAGGCTGCTTGGAGCGTGGCCACTTGGGAGCGGAGGAAGCTGAAGGGCGCGCTGTCGGCGAGGTTGGCCGTATAGCGGCCGCCCGGGCGCAGCGCCCGGGCGGCGGCGCGGGCGTA
This sequence comes from Streptomyces sp. NPDC059679, assembly GCF_042734105.1. Taxonomy (NCBI): domain Bacteria; kingdom Bacillati; phylum Actinomycetota; class Actinomycetes; order Kitasatosporales; family Streptomycetaceae; genus Streptomyces; species Streptomyces sp. NPDC059679. The sequence goes on from NZ_JBHWES010000011.1 coordinate 138,650, forward strand.
CTCGACGGAGGTGAGATGCGCGGGGACACGCGCACCGCCGAAGACATCGGCCACGATCACATCGGCGGACGCCTCGGGTGCGGCCTCCAGCGCGGTACGGGCGTCCGCCCGGCGCACCGCGATCCCCGACCCGGCGGGCAGCGGCAGCCGCTCGGCGACCAGCTCCAGCAGCTTGCCGTCGGCCTCGATCACCTCCTGGCGCGAACCGGGGCGGACGGCCGCCACGAAGCGCGGCAGGGTCAGCGCCCCGCCGCCCAGGTGCAGCACGTCCAGCGGGGTACCGGGGGCGCCGGTGAGCTCCAGGACGTGCGCGAGCCGCCGCGCGTACTCGAACTCCAGGTGGGTGGGGTCGTCCAGGTCGACGTACGACTGGGGGGAGCCGTCCAGCGTGAGCAGCCAGGCGCGCGGGCGGTCCACGTCGGGCATCAGCTTGGCGGTGCCGTGGTCCACGTCACGGATCACGGGTATCGGCTCGTCCACGCTCATATTGTGCCGTGTGACCACGCGCTTCACGCAGCCACGGCCGCCCCGGTACGGCCGGCCCCCGGCGTACCGGGGCGGCCTCAAGTACCGGGGCGGCCGTGGCTCACGGCTGGTCCGCCACCGCGATGACCGTGCCCGCGCCCACCGTCCGCCCGCCCTCGCGGATCGCGAAGCCCAGGCCGGACTCCAGCGGCAGCGCGCGCCCGAGCTCGACGTCCATGGTGACGGTGTCACCTGGCCGGGCCACGCCCGTCACGCCGAGGTCGACATCGCCGACCATATCGGCCGTGCGGATGTAGAACTGCGGGCGGTAGCCGGTGGAGATCGGCGTGCGCCGGCCTCCCTCGGCCGTCGACAGGACGTACACCCGCGCGCTGAAGCGCCGCCGGGGCACCACACTGCCGGGCGCGGCGACCACATGGCCGCGGCGCACCGTGTCCCGCGCGACGCCCCGCAGCAGCAGCGCCACGTTGTCCCCGGCCTCGGCGAACTCCATCGGTTTGCCGAACGTCTCGACGCCCGTGACCACCGTCGTGGTGCCGGCGCCCAGCACCTCCACATGGTCGCCGACACGGACCGTGCCGCGCTCGACGGCGCCGGTGACGACCGTGCCGCGCCCGGTGATGGTCAGCACGTTCTCCACCGGGAGCAGGAACGGCGCGTCGGTGTAGCGCACCGGCATCGGCACATAGGTGTCGACCGCGTCGAGCAGCGCCTCGATGGAGCCGGTCCAGCGCGGGTCGCCGGCCAGCGCGCGCAGCCCGGAGACCCGTACGACGGGGGTGGACTCGCCGGGATAGCCGTGCGCGGACAGCAGTTCGCGCACCTCGAGCTCGACGAGGTCGGTGAGCTCCGGGTCGCCCGCGTCGGCCTTGTTGAGGGCGACCACGATGTGGTCCACCCCCACCTGACGGGCGAGCAGTACGTGCTCGGCGGTCTGCGGCATGACGCCGTCGAGCGCCGAGACGACGAGGATCGCCCCGTCGAGCTGGGCGGCGCCGGTCACCATGTTCTTGATGAAGTCGGCGTGGCCCGGCATGTCGACATGCGCGTAGTGGCGGGTGTCGGTCTCGTACTCGACGTGCGCGATGTTGATGGTGATGCCGCGCGCCGCCTCCTCCGGCGCCCGGTCGATGCGCTCGAAGGGGACGTATGTGCCGCCGGCGCCGCGCTCGCTGAGCACCTTGGTGATGGCGGCGGTCAACGTGGTCTTGCCGTGGTCGACATGGCCGATGGTGCCGATGTTCAGATGCGGCTTGGTGCGCACGTAGACCTGCTTGGACATGCTCCCGTTCCTCCTCGGAACAGCGATGGGTGAAAGGAGGACCCCAGGGCCGGACCGACCCTCCCCTGGTGGGGTCCGGTCGGAGCTGTCCGGGGAGGGTCAGAGTCGGGCGCCGTCGAGGCAGGCGGATGCGCAGGCCGCGGCAGGCGCTGCGAGAGAGACGACGGCAGCCTTCGGCGCGTCCGCGACCGCGGACACAAGCTCGAAGAAGGGCTGCCGGAACATGCGTTGATCGTCGCCTATCGCGGGACGCCCGTCGACTGGTTTTTCCCGGTCTGGATCCCACGACCCGACCTGGCACTTCATTCCCGTCGGTTACGCTCCTTCGGTGCTCGATGCCGCTGCCCCGCCCGCGCCCGCCGCACCGGCCGCGCGCCGCGCCCGCGCGCTGTTCTCGCCGCGGTTGCGCCTGTGCCTGCTGGTGGCGCTGTTGGCGGGTGCGGCGGGCGCGGTATGGGCGTGGCAACCGCACCGGCTGCTGGCCGACGGGTGGCCGCCGCAGCTGTCCGGCGCCACGGCCGCGGTGGTGTTCGCGGTCGTCTACGGGGGCTGCGCCGCGGCCCTGGTGCCGCGGCCGCTGCTGAATCTGGCGGCCGGCGCACTGTTCGGGGCGTCCACGGGGCTGGCCGCGGCGGTGGCCGGCACGGTGCTCGGCGCCGGTGTCTCATTCGGCCTGGGTCGGCTGCTGGGGCAGGACGCGCTGCGGCCGCTGCTGCGCGGCCGCTGGCTGATGGCGGCCGATCGGCAGCTGAGCCGGCACGGGTTCCGCTCGATGCTGGCGATCCGGCTGTTCCCGGGCGTACCTTTCGCCGCCGCGAATTACTGCGCCGCCGTATCACGGATGGGCTGGCTGCCCTTCCTGCTGGCGACCGGCCTCGGCAGTGTGCCGAACACCGCCGCGTACGCGGTGGCGGGCAGCCGCGCCACCACCCCGACCTCGCCGGTGTTCCTGGCCGCGCTGGCGTGTATCGCGCTGCCCGCGCTCGCGGGTTTCGTGGTGGCCTGGCGCAGGCGGGCGCGGCTTGGCAAGACCGCTCCGGAAACCGATCAGTGCACCCCGCCGGTGGCCGGAAGACCAGGGTCTTAGTAGGGCTCTTACCAAGGGACGGTACGCTGCCCGACGACCGGCGTTGATCCACAGCGGCCGGTCTTCCCCGTCGGCCACCCCGCCTGACCCGCCGCTGCGCCGGTCAGTGCATGATCAGCCTTGGATAGCGTAGACGCGATGTCGTGGTTCGAATCTTTCATTCTCGGGCTGGTCCAGGGGCTGACCGAGTTCCTGCCGATCTCCTCCAGCGCCCATCTGCGGCTCACCGCCGCCTTCGCGGGGTGGGAAGACCCCGGCCCCGCCTTCACGGCCATCACTCAGATCGGCACCGAGCTCGCCGTGCTGATCTACTTCCGCAAGGACATCGCCAACATCGTCTCGGCGTGGTTCCGCTCGCTCTTCAACAAGGAGTGGCGCGGCAACCATGACGCCCAGATGGGCTGGTTGGTGATCGTCGGCTCGATACCCATCGGTGTGCTCGGGGTGACCCTCAAGGACCAGATCGAGGGCCCGTTCCGTGATCTGCGGCTCACCGCCACCATGCTGGTGGTGATGGGCATCATCCTGGGCTTCGCCGACTGGCGGGCGGCCCGCGACGAGAGCGGCGGCAAGCACCGCACCCCCGTACAGCGCAAGACACTGCGCGAACTCGGGGTCAAGGACGGCCTGATCTTCGGTGTCTGCCAGGCGATGGCGCTGGTGCCGGGCGTGTCCCGGTCCGGCGCGACGATCAGCGGCGGTCTGCTGATGGGCTATACGCGCGAGTCGGCGGCCCGCTACTCGTTCCTCCTCGCGGTGCCCGCGGTGCTGGCCTCGGGAGCGTACGAGCTGAAGGACGCCTCGGACGGGCATACGGCGTGGGGCCCGACGATCTTCGCGACGGTGATCGCTTTCATCGTGGGATATGCGGTCATCGCCTGGTTCATGAAGTTCATCAGCACCAAGAGCTTTATGCCGTTTGTGGTCTACCGGGTGCTGCTGGGCCTGGCGGTGTTCGCGCTCGTCGCGTTCGGCGTGCTGAGCGCGCACGCGGCCGAGTCCGCGGGCTGACGGAGACGGAGCGGAAGCGGAGACGGAAAGCGCCTCCCGAGATCGGAGCGGCAGCGGTTCTGCGGGGTTCGATCCCCGCACGCGCGAACGCGTTTCTACCCAAAAGAAGTAACCGCAAGCCTGCGCACCGGGAGGCGCGGGACCCACTCTAGCCGCCCGCGTCGCCGGGGCCGATCGAATAAACGATCCGCCTCCGGACGACGCGGGCGGCTTTGTGCAGCGGCCTTGTGCAGCGGCCTTCACGACGGGAAGAGGGGGTGGGCCGCCGGCCGAGGAGGGAGGGAGTCCGGCGGCCCCTTCGCCCAGGTCTGGCACACCTGAGCGGGCTGTATGAAGACTCAACCACCACACCGCGTTCCGCGGGAGGGTGTGCGGTAGATATATGCATGCACTCTCATCACACGGGGTGTGAATTCGTCACACTCCGTGCGAGCCCTACCCAACGCTGCGGGCCGCCTCGATCGCCCCGGGCAGCTCGGTCAGCGAGTCCACGCACCAGTCCGCCATCGCCGCGTCGGCCGAGCGCGCCCAGAGATGCCCCCACGGCCCACGCCTGATATGCGCCGCCCGCAGCCCGGCGGCCTTGGCGGGACGGATGTCGAGCGCCGGGTAGTCGCCCACGTACACGGTCTCGTGAGGAGCGGCTTGCGCCAGGTCCACGACCTGGCCGAAGAAGCGCGGATCGGGCTTGGCGACGCCCCACTGCGCGGAGGTGGCGACCCCGTCCACCGGCAGCTGCAGCGCGCGCAGCAGCTCACCCATGCGCTCCGTCTGGTTCCCGGCCACGACCACCCGGACTCCGAGCGCCCGCAGCGCGCCCAGGGCCGGCCGTACGTCCGGATACAGATCCGCCTCCTCCAGGCGCTCCCCGCACCCGGCCGCCTCGCGCGCCCGCCGCTCAGCCCGGATGTCCGCCCCCGGCCGCACGAGCCGGATCGCCTCCACGTCCTCCCGCCCCCGCGCGACCACCGCCCCGACCAGCGCGGACAGCGTATGGCGGGGAACCTCCAGCCAGTCGGCCCACGCGGCCCAGTACCGGTCCTCACGTACCAGAGTCGAGCCGACGTCGAAGACGATCGCCGCCGGCGCGGACCCCGCCCTACGAACCACCCTGCCCGCCGAATCCGGAGCCGCCCGCGCCACCCTCCCAGTCCGCGTACCGGATCCGGGGCCGCTCCAGCACCTCTCCGAGCGTCGCCCACTCGTCCTTGCCCAGCCGGGCCAGCGGACGCAGCCTGGTCACCTCGGGGTGGCCGTCGTCCATGACGTGCTCATCGACCGCGGCGTGCACCACCCGGCCGAACACCACGGTGGAGTCCCCGAGCCGCACCGTGCTGTGCAGCTCACACTCCAGCGCGACCGACGAGGCCGCCACCCGCGGCGGCTTCACCCGCAGACTCGGCTCCCGCGCGATGCCCACCGCCTCGAACTCCCCGACCTCGGGCGGAAAGTCCGTCGCCGTCTCGTTGATCTGCTCAAACAGCTGCTCGGGCGCGAAGTTCACCACGAACTCCCCGGTCTCCTCCACATTGCGCAGCGAGTCCTTGCGCCCCACCGAGGTGAACTGCACGATCGGCGGGGCCACACAGGCGACCGTGAAGAAGGAGTGCGGCGCCAGATTGCAGGTCCCGGCGGCCGAGACGGTGGACACCCAGGCGATCGGCCGGGGGACGACCACGGAGGTCAGCAGCTTGTAGAAGGGAGTGCGGCCTACGGCCTCGGGATCGAATTCAATACGCATACCGCCCAGTATCCGCATATACGGCGGCCCATCCCAAGGGCGGCTCGCGGTCTCACCCAGCCTGTGGGGACAGACCCTAGAGGGTCCACCTTCCGGTGCGTGCCGGGTCGGCCGATATGCGGTTCATCAGAAACGTCACGGTCGTGACCTTCACGCCCTTCGGCACGTCGAAGATCACCCAGCCGGTGGCCCGTTGCCCCGGTGAGATATTCATGATCATGCCGTCCCCCATGGGCTTGCCGGCATCGGAATCCCCGGGCTTGCCGTGGTGTTCCGCACCGGCGGCGTCGATGACCGTCGGCGGCGTGTACGGGAGTTCGCCGTAGGCGACCTGGCCGGTGTTCACGATCGTGAACTCCGCTGCGACCAGGCGGCTTCCGTCCTTGGGCTCGAAGGCGCCGAGCCCGGGCTTCGCGTTGTCCACGAACTTGTTCAGCGTGACGTCGGCCGTGGGCACGCCCGTTGAACCCAGGCCCGCTGTTCCTACGAGCGAGAGGGTGTCGCCGAGCTTGGCGCCCGTCGAGCTCGCGCTGCTGGGCGCGGCCTCCGGCGACTTCTCACCGCCGGGTTCGGCGGCGGCGCTGGAGTGGCTGCCCTTCTTCGTCGTCCCGGCCTTGTCGCCGTCCCCGTCCGACCCATTACAAGCGGTGAGAGCGGCGGTGAGTGCGACGACCGCCGCGGCGGCAGCGATGGAACGGTGCATGGAATCCCCCGTACATTCCGTGAAATCAGATCAGTGGCGACGTCCTCATATCCTCGTACACCACAGTGCGCCTGGGATGTTCGTTCTGTAACTGAACGGTGCCAAACCGGAGTGGGGCGCGAGAGCCTGCGGCCCCGCGCCCCGGATCGCCTCACTTATTGGTCTTGGGCAGGCCCGGCGGGTTGATCTCCGACTTCTCGATGGCCTCGGCCGACAGGCCCCAGCGCCCCAGCGCCCCAGCACCTTCGCATAGCTGCCGCCGCGGCGGTCGTCGCACTCACCGCCGCTCTCACCGCTTGTAACGGGTGGAGGCCGACCGCTTGGGCGGTCCGCCGCCGAGTCAGACGCAACACGCAGCGGACCACACACGACCGAAGTCGATTTGGCCACGGGTGACAAAACGCTGCTGGGCAGCCATGGCAATCATTCAGCATTGAAGTGCTCTCCCGGGTGAATCCGTGAGATTCCTACCTACCTTGCGGTGGCGGGCTTGACGCGGCGTGCGCGCCTGACGACTGCCCTCCCGGCAGCCGGGATGAGCGCGAGGCCCATCCGGTACAGGTGCAAGATGTTCCGGGCTCCGTTGTGGTCGGCGTTGCCCGCCCAGCCGCAGTCGGGGTTCCTGCACACGAACACGGCCTGGGACTCCCGGCTGCCCGGTGTGGTGATGCCACACATCGAGCAGCGCTGGGAGGTGCCGGGGGCGGGGACCTTGTGCAGGGTGCCGCCGTTGCGGGCGGTCTTGTACATCAGCAGTCCGACCGTGCGGCCCCATGCCTCGCCGCTGATGGCGCGGTTGAGGCCGGACTTCTGCGCGACGTTCTTCCCCGGGGCCTCCACGGTCCCCTTGGCGCTCTTGACCATGTTCGTGACGTTCAGGTCTTCCACCACGACCACGCTGTACTTCGTGGCGATGGCGGTGGTGGCCTTGTGCTGCCAGTCCAGGTGTCTGCGCTTGGCTCTCGCGCGGAGTCCCGCGATCTGGTCATAGGTGGTCCGCAGGCGGCGGGAGGTGCGCTCTCCCCGCTTGCGGAAGCTCTTGCGGTGCGCGGCCCACTGCTCCAGCCGGCCCAGCCTGGCCTGCTCCTTCCCGGTCAGCCATGCGTCGTGGTCGTACGTCGTGCCGTCCGAGAGGGCGAGCGGCACGACGACGCCCACATCGATGCCGACTTCGGGGCCGGTGTGCGGCTCGGGAGCGGGTTCGAGAGTCTGGACGCGGAAGGCTACATGCCAGCCGAGCGCGTCTTTGACCAGCCGGGCCCCGGTGATCCGGTTGTCGGCACCTGCGCGCTTTCCTGGGTCTTTGTCACGAAGTACCGGCGGCGGGCATCCACCAGCGGCATGCTGACCAGGTGTGAGGAGATCATGCGTGAGGTGTGCGGGTACTTCGAGGCGGAGCTGAAGCAGTTCAACGGCGAGGAAGATCACGTACACCTGCTCGTGCACTACCCGCCCAAGGTCCGGCTCTCCAAGCTGGTCAACTCCCTCAAAGGCGTCTCATCGCGCTACCTGCGCAAGGAATACGACGCTCACGTACGCCGTTACCGGGCGGACACTTCTGGTCCGGCTCCTACTTCGCCGGATCATGCGACGGGGCACCACCGGCCGTCGTACGCCAGTACATCGAGGACCAGCAGCGCCCCGTGTAGCCGGCCGAAGCCACCACTGCCGACCCGTGGTCACCTGCGCGTCAGAGCAAGTTCGGAATGCGCTTCACCACCGCTCTGAAGGGCGGCGCACTGCGCAAGATCAAAGACAGATCGCGCGCCACGTCAACCGCCCGCCGCATACTGGACCGCCGCGGGCCCGGTCGGCTACCGGCTTGTGCTGGGCCGGGGTTCCTGATCCGGCCGGGTGTGACCGGGCGCCCGGTCGGAGCCGGGTGGCGCAGGGGCGCGCCCGGTGCGCGCGGCGACGACCATGACGGCGAGGCCGAGCGCCACGACCGCGGCGCCCACGTACAGCGGTGCGGTGTAGCCCAGGCCGGCGCTGATCGCAAGGCCGCCGAGCCAGGCGCCCAGGGCGTTGCCGACGTTGGAGGCCGAGACATTGGCGCTGGCGGCGAGCGGTGCGCCGGCGGCGGCGTCCGTGACGCGGGTGATCATGCCGGGGACGCCGGCGAACCCGAAGACGCCCATCAGGAAGACCAGGACCACCGACGCGCCCCGCCCCTCGGCCAGCAGCCCGAACACCGCGAGCGTGGCGGCGAGTCCCGCAAGCGACGCGACCAGCGTGCGGTCGCGGTCGCGGTCGGCCGCCCGGCCCCCGACGACGTTGCCGATCACCAGGCCGCTGCCGTAGACGACGAGCAGCCAGGAGACATCGGTGCTGGAGAAGCCGGTGACCTCGGTGAAGGTGTACGCGATATAGCTGAACGCCCCGAACATGCCGCCGTAGCCGAGGGCGGTGGCGGCGAGGGTCAGCCAGACCTGCCGGGAGCGCAAGGCGCGGAGCTGGGGACGCAGACCGGCCGCCCGGTGGGCCTCGTCCACGGCGCCCGCCCAGGCCGGGACCCATACGGCGATGGCGGCCACGGCCAGTACGCCGATCCCGGTGATCGCCCAGAACGTGGCGCGCCAGCCCCAGCGTTCGCCGACCAGTGCGCCGAACGGCACGCCCAGCACATTGGCGACCGTGAGCCCGGCGAACATCACGGCGACCGCGCGCGAGGCCCGCTCCGGCGGGACCATACGGCGGGCGACGAGCGAGCCGATACCGAAGAACGAGCCGTGGCACAGGGCGGCGACGACCCGCCCGAGCAGCGCCACCGCGTAGTTGGACGCGATGGCGGACAGCAGGTTGCCGAGGACGAACAACGCCACCAGCGCGACGAGGACGGTCTTGCGGTGGATGCGGTTGGTGGCGGCGGTCAGCAGGATCGCGCCGATCGCGACGCTGAGGGCGTATCCCGAGATGAGCCACCCGGCCGCGGCCTCGGAGACGCCCAGGTCGCTGCTCACCTGGGGCAGCAGGCCCGCGATGACGAACTCGGTCAGGCCGATCCCGAAGCCGCCGAGACCGAGCGCGACCAACCCCGCGGGCATCTGCCGCGCGTCCCCGCCCTGTCGGATGTTCACGCAAACATCATGGGGTCCGGCCGCCGGACAGGACAAGAACCTTCCCTCTAGCCCACGGCCGGCGGGCGGCGCCGCCAGTGCTGCGTGGCCTGCTCGAAGGCATGGCCGATCTGGAGAACGGCGAAGTCCGCGCGGTGCGGCCCCACGATCTGCAGGCCGACCGGCAGCCCCTCGGGGGTGAACCCGGCCGGTACGGAGAGCGCGGGGCTGCCGGTCGCGCTGATCAGGTAGGCCGAGCGCATCCAGTCCAGATAGTCCGCCATCGGTACGCCGGCCACCTCGGTCGGGTATTCCGCCGTCACATCGAACGGCGTCACCTGGCTGACCGGCAGCAACAGCGCGTCGTACCGCTCGAAGAACTCGCGCACCCGGTGGAAGAGCCTGGTGTGCGCCATCTCGGCCCGGCCGAGGGCGGGCCCGGTCAGTCGGCGGCCCTCCTCGGCGTTCTCCCGGATGGTCCGCTTGAGCGCGTCGGGGTGGTCCTCGGGGTAGCGGTCCATCAGGGGGCCGAAGGAGAGCTCGAAGAGCCAGGCGCGCAGCGTACGGAACACCTCCTCGCCCTCGGCGAGGTCCGGGCACGCCTCCTCCACCACACAGCCGAGGTCTTCGAACACCCTCACCGCCGACTCGACGGCGCGGGCCACGGCCGGCTCCACCGGGACCAGCCCGCCCAGATCCGGGGACCAGGCCACCCGCAGGCCGCGCGGATCGCGGTCGAGCGGGCGGGCGAAGTGGGCGCCGGGCTCCTCCAGGGCGATGGGGGAACGCGGGTCGGGCCCCGCCATGGCGGACAGCAGCAGCGCGGCGTCGCTCACCGTACGGCCCATGGGACCGCCCACCGAGAGCGTGTTCCAGGCGGCCGCGGCGGGCCAGGTGGGGACGCGGCCGGGCGAGGGGCGCAGGCCCACGACGTTGCAGAACGAGGCCGGGTTGCGCAGCGAACCTCCGGCGTCGCTGCCGTCCGCGACCGGGACCATGCCGCAGGCCAGCGCGGCGGCCGCGCCGCCGCTGCTGCCGCCCGCGCTGCGAGTGAGGTCGTACGGGTTGTGGGTGGCGCCGAAGACGGGGTTGAAGGTGTGCGAACCGACCGCGAACTCGGGCACATTGGTCTTGCCTATGGTGATCGCCCCGGCGGCCTTGATCCGCTCGATGACCAGGTCGTCCTGCTCGGGTACGCCGTCGACGAGCCGCGATCCGTGGCTGGTGCGGATGCCCGCGGTGTTGTGGGTGTCCTTGTGGGCGATGGGCAGCCCGTGCAGGGGGCCGAGCCCGTCCGGGTCGGCCCCGGCCGCAAGCCGCTCGTCGGCCGCCCCGGCGGCGTCGAGCGCGCGGTCCGCGACCAGCGTGACGATCGCGTTGACCGCGGGGTTGACCCGCTCGATGCGGTCGAGATGGGCCGTCAGCACCTCGCGCGCGGACACCTCTCGGCGGCGCAGCAGACCGACGAGGTCCAGGGCGGGCAGAAAGCAGAGGTCGTCGTCGTTCGGCACCCGGGCTCACTCTCCCTCTCGTTGAACGCGGCTCAGAACACGGCTGACGCGACGCACGCGGTGTCCGGCGGCGCGTGCTCTTCCACTACAGCACGCCGCCCGCTTCGTCGTGGAAGACCTCCGGCCAGTAGCGCCAGTCGTCGGCATTACCCGTCGGGCGGCAGGCCACCGGGTCCACCGAGGCGAGCACGGCGGCCATGGTGTCGGCCAGCGGGTGGTACATGTCGGCGGTCAGATCGTGTTCTTCGTTGATCTCCTCCTCGCGGCGCAGCATCCACAGCGCGAAGGCCAGCGTGGAGAGGTCCGCGTTCAGCGGGCACAGGGCGGCGTCGGCGACATACCACGAGTAGACCGTTCCGCTGTCCGCGTCGATGACGACCTCCGTTTCATCGACGAGACCGCCAAGGCGCAGCAGCCGGTCGGGCGCGACGGGCGTGTCCTCGGGGAGGACGTAGAACTGTTGGCCCCGCTCTTCCTCCTCCCGGCACCAGGCGAGCGTGGGCAGCAGCGGGGCCTCGGTGTCCAGCATGAACATCGAGCCGTTCTCGGGCAGTCCGGTGCGGGTGAGGAAGCGCCGGGTCGGCTCGTGGACGAGTGTGGCGGGCAACTCGCTCTCGCCGAAGCGCACCACTCCTTCCGGCGCGAACTCCTCCTCCAGCAGCCCCTCGGGCAGGTCGAGCAGCAGCCCGCCGCCCGGTCCCGCGATCAGCGCCATCGGCCGTACGAGCGCGACGATGCGCCAGAGGGCGGGGATGGCGTGCTCCCACTCCTCCCGGTCGCCCGCGCTGCCCCAGCCGCCGTGCCAGTCCTCGGCGTCGAGGAGCGAGAGGAACAGCGCGGAGGCGTCCGCCACCGCCCGCGCGCCGAACCGCCCCGCGAACCCCGCGAACCGGCCCCGGAGCCCAGCCAGTTCGGCGGCGGCTTCGAGGAAGCGGGTGAGCGCCCCCAGGGACGGCGCCAGGGGCAGGACCTCGATCAGATCGGGGTTCTTCTCGAAGAGGTACATGGTGAAGACGCGCCCGGTGGCCCCGTCCAGCACCACGTGGTCGCCCTCCTCGCCCTCGATGAGGAGGTGACCGATGACCAGCAGACCGCCGATGTGATCGTCGAGTTCGGCCGGGTCGGCCGAGTCGTCGAGCAGCCGCGGGACCGGTACCGCCCGGCCGTCGGCCAACGGGCGGAACCGCATCAGGCCGCTGTCGTCCGGCAGGCCCGCCTCGCTCAGCGCCCGCCGCGTCGCCTCATGGGTGATCGCCGGATGGGACTCCCTCTTCGGGACCCTGATTACCGCCATCGCCGTGCATCCCCCGTGCCACCCCGGCGCGGTGCCGCGCCGCGTCTTTTGCCCTTGCTCGAAAACCCTACTGCGCGCCACCGACACTCCCCCGCGGTCGGCGTTCATTCAGGATTCTCCCTGGATTCGCCGTCCGCCGTGGCGCGGTGCCGCCGGGGCGGGCGAGACTGCCCCGGTCCCCCGCTCCACCCCGGACGCCGAGGAGAGGCCGTTCATGTCTTCCCTGGACCGTAGACGTTTCATGCAGTTGGCCGGCGGCGGCGCCGCGATGTCCCTGCTGTCCGACAGCATCGCGCGGGCCGCGGAGATCCCCGCGAACCGCCGCACCGGCACCCTGCGGGACGTGGAACACATCGTGGTCCTGATGCAGGAGAACCGCTCCTTCGACCACTATTTCGGCACCCTGCGCGGGGTCCGGGGGTTCGGCGACCCGCACCCCGTGTCCCTGCCCAGCGGCAAGCCGGTGTGGCATCAGCCGGACGGCGCGAAGGAGGTGCTGCCCTTCCGCCCCGACGTCGAGGATCTCGGCCTGCAGTTCCTCCAGGGTCTCAACCACGACTGGAACGGCGGCCAGTCCGCCTTCCACCAGGGCGCCTACGACAACTGGGTGCCGGCCAAGACCGCCACCACCATGGCGTACCTCACCCGTGAGGACATCCCGTTCCACTACGCGCTGGCCGACGCCTTCACCGTCTGCGACGCGTACCACTGCTCGTTCATAGGCAACACGGACCCCAACCGCTACTACATGTGGACCGGTTACACGGGCAACGACGGCGTCGGCGGCGGTCCGGTCCTCGACAACGCGGAGGCCGGCTACTCCTGGACGACGTACCCCGAGCGCCTGGAGAAGGCCGGGGTCTCCTGGAAGATCTACCAGGACATCGGCGACGGCCTCGACGCCGCGGGCGGCTGGGGCTGGATCGAGGACGCCTACCGGGGCAACTACGGCGACAACTCGCTGCTGTACTTCAACCAGTACCGCGGCGCCGCGCCCGGCGATCCGCTCTACGACAAGGCTCGCACCGGCACCGACGCCAAGAAGGGCGACGGGTACTTCGACATCCTGCGGGCCGACGTCAAGTCCGGCCGGCTCCCGCAGGTCTCCTGGATCGCGGCGCCCGAGGCGTTCAGCGAGCACCCCAACTGGCCGCCGAACTACGGCGCCTGGTACATCGCCCAGGTGCTGGACGCGCTGACCTCGAACCCGGAGGTGTGGAGCAAGACCGCGCTGCTGATCACCTACGACGAGAACGACGGCTTCTTCGACCACCTCGTGCCCCCGTACCCGCCGTCCTCCGCGCAGAAGGGCGCGTCGACCGTGGAGACCACCGGGGAGCTGTTCCCGGGCTCCGCGTCGAAGGTCGCGGGCCCGTACGGCCTGGGGCAGCGGGTGCCGATGATTGTGGTGTCGCCGTGGAGCACCGGCGGCTGGGTCTGCTCCCAGACCCTCGACCACACCTCGATCGTCCGGTTCATCGAGCGGCGCTTCGGGGTGGCCGAGCCGAACATCTCGCCGTGGCGGCGGGCGGTGTGCGGCGACCTGACCGCGGCGTTCGACTTCGCGCGGACCGACGCCCACCTCCCGGCGTTCCCGGACACCAGCGGCTATCTGCCCCCGGACCGCGAGCGCCATCCCGACTACAAGCCCAAGCCCCCGGCGCACGGCTCGCTGCCCGGGCAGGAGCCGGGCACGCGCCGCGCCAGGCCGCTGCCGTACGACCTGGCCGCCGATGCCACGGTCACCGACGGCGGGCTGCGGATCGGCTTCGCCAACCCGGGCCGGGCGGGCGCGCACTTCCACGTCACCTCCGCCACCGACGCCGCCGGCCCCTGGGGCTACACGGTCGAGGCGGGGAAGCGGCTGTCCGGCAGCTGGGACACCGCCGAGCGGCAGCAGGGGGCGTACGACTTCACGGTCCACGGGCCCGGAGGCTTCCTGCGGCGCTTCACGGGCCGCACCGCCGCCGGTCTGCGGGGGCCCGAGGTGAGCGCGCGCCACGACCGCAAGGCGGGGCAGGTGCGGCTGACCCTCACCAACGGGGGCGACACGACCGTGACGCTGACCGTGACCGACGCCTACGGCAAGGCCCGACCGGCCACCTACTGGCTGCGGCCCGGTGCGCACGCCGTCCACACGGCGGACCTGCGGCGCAGCCACCAGTGGTACGACCTGTCGGTCGCCTCCGACCACGACCGCGGCTTCCTGCGGCGGCTGGCCGGCCATGTCGAGACCGGGCGGGCGGGGGTCAGCGACCCGGCGATCTCGTCGGACTGACGCCTGCGACTGACGCGACGCCCACCGCGCCGCCCGTGCGTCCGGCCGGCACACAGCCGTCGGCCGGACGCGCGGGCGTCAGGCGCGGGGCGCGGGCTCGGGCCTCAGGCGCGGGCGGCGTCGATCAGCACCTTGGCCGCCTCGCGGGCCTGCCGGGCCGGTTCCGGGGTGCCGGATATCGCGGCCGTGGTGATCGCGCCCTCGGCCAGCAGGGCGAGGTGGGCGGCCAGCGGCGCGGGCAGGTCCGCGGCGGCGACGAGGCGGGCCACATACCGCTGGAAGGCGTCCTTGTGGGCGCGGGCGGCCGCGGCGACCTCCGGTGCGGTGGCGCCGAGCTCGCCGTAGGAGTTGATGAAGGCGCAGCCCCGGTAGTCGGGCTCGCTGAACCACTCGTACAGCCAGTCGAAGATCGCCGCCACCCGCTCCTCGGGCGGCCCCGGCACCGCCTCGACGTACCGCGCGAGCCCGTGCAGCAGGTGGGCGTCGCGGCGCCGCAGATACGCCTCGACCAGGACGGACTTGGACGGGTAGAGCTGGTAGAGCCGCTTGAGGGAGACGCCCGAGGCGGTCCGTACCGCGTCCATGCCGACGGCCTGTACGCCGCGGCCGTAGTAGAGCTCCTCGGCCGCGTCGAGGACCCGCTCCTTCGTCTCTTCGAGATCCACCGTCATCCGCCCTCGCCACCCCGCGTACCCATACCCGAGAACCATCGTTCTCCCACTGTACCCCAGGGCCCCGGCGGCGGGGCGGTCGCCAGGTATCGGCCGCCGGTCGGGTATTCAATGGAAAGAGCCGCAGAGAGCTACAGAGAGTCGGCCGGAGCACCAGACAGCGTGAGATGAACGACCATGAGGCGACCGGACACCGCGCGGGACCGGCCCGTCCGGTCCGACGACCTCGTTGACGAGGCGTCCACGGCCAGAGCCACCATCGATGAGCGGGGCATCGTCACGGGGTGGAACGAGGGGGCCCGCAAGCTCCTCGGCCACCCGGACTCGGCGGTGGTGGGCAGGCCCGCTTCCCGGCTGCTCGCCGACGGGGCGGCCACGGACCTCCCCGGCCCCCTGGAGCCGCTCACCAGGTGGAGCGGGGATCTGACGCTGCGCCACCGCGACGGCCGTCCGCTACGGGTGGCCCTGCTGGCGCACCACAGACGGACGGCGGGGGGCGGGGCCGAGTGGCTGCTGGTCTCCCCGCTGGACCGCACGGGGCCGACCGCCGCCGACGACGAGCTGGTCAGGGCCGCCTTCACCCAGGGCCCTTGCACCATGGCGGTCTTCGACGCCCGGCTGCTCGTGCGCTGGGTGAACACGTACATGGAAGGTGTGGTGGGCTTCGATCAGGCCCAGGTGCGCGGCCTGCACGTCTCGGACGTCGTACCCGATACGCGCGGCGCCGAGATCGAGCGGATGATGCGCCTGGTGCTCGATACGGGCCTGCCGCAGTATCTGAGCCTCCCCCCGGAACACGGCAGGGCAGCCTGGTCGATCTTGCTGGCCCCGGTGCTCGGCGACGGCGGCCGGGTGCTCGGCGCGGTTCTGTCGGGTCACGACGTCACCGCGCGGTACGAGGCGCAGCGGCGGCTGGCGCGGCTCAACGAGGCCAGTGTCCGGATCGGCTCCACGCTGGACATCGTGCGCACCGCGCAGGAGCTGACCGATGTGGCCGCCCCGGAGTTCGCGGACTTCGCGGTGGTGGATGTGCTGCCCGAGATCCACCCCGGCGGCGCGGAGCCGCCCCCCGGACCGGTGCCCGGCACCGTCGTACTGCGCCGCATCGCCGGGCAGTCGGCGCTCGACGGCAAACCGGACATGGTGATCGCGGTGGGCGATCTGGCCGTCTACCCGGAGCACTCGCCCGCGGCCGAATGCCTGGCCGCGGGGCGGGGGGTGCTGGTCGCGGTGACCGCCGAGACCATCGCCCAGTGGGAGCGGGACGATCCCGCGCGGGCCGCGACGATGCGCGAATTCGGCTTCCACTCCACGATCGCCGTCCCCCTGCTCGCCCGCGGCACGACGCTGGGCGTGGCCGCCTTCGCCCGCCATCGGCGCCCGGAGCCGTTCGAGGCGGACGATCTGCTGCTCGCCGAGGAGATCACCGCCAGGGCCGCGGTGTGCATCGACAACGCCCACCGCTACACCCGCCAGCGCGAGGCCGCCCTGACCCTGCAGCGCAGCCTGCTGCCGCAGGCGCTGCCGCCCCATCCGGCGGTCCAGGCCGCCGGCCGCTATCTGCCCGCCGGCTCGCGGGCGGGGGTCGGCGGCGACTGGTTCGATGTGATCCCGCTGTCCAGCGCCCGGGTCGCGCTGGTGGTGGGCGATGTGGTCGGCCACGGCTTCCAGGCGTCCGCCGCCATGGGCCGGCTGCGGACGGCGGTGCGTACGCTGGCCGATGTCGAACTGCCCCCGGACGAACTGCTCACCCACCTCGACGACCTGGTCAACCGGCTGTCGGCCGAGACGGAGGGCGAGCCGGTCGCCGACGCCGCGCGGGCCGGGGACGTCGGCGCCACCTGCCTGTACGCGGTGTACAACCCGGTGTCGCGGCGCTGCACGCTCGCCCGCGCCGGCCATCCGCCGCCCGTGCTGACCCGGCCCGACGGCAGCGCCGAATACCTCGACCTGCCCAGCGGGCCGCCGCTGGGCCTGGGCAGCCTGCCCTTCGAGTCCCGCGAGGTGGAGTTGGCGGAGGGCAGCCTGCTGTCCCTCTACACCAACGGTCTGATCCAGGCCCCCGACCGCGATGTCGACGAGGCGGTGGGCGCGCTGCGCACGGTGCTCTCCCGGCCCGCCGAGTCGTTGGAGGACCTGTGCGACGCGGTGCTGACCACGCTGGTCCCCGGCCGCCCCGCCGACGATGTGGCCCTGCTGGTGGCCCGCACCCGGGCGCTGGACGCGAGCCAGGTGGCCACCTGGGACCTGCCCGCGGAGCCGGCCGTCGTGGCCCGGGCCCGTAGATACGCCACCGACCAGTTGGTGGCCTGGGGCCTGGACGAGGCGGTCTTCACCACCGAACTGGTGGTCAGCGAGCTGGTCACCAACGCCATCCGGCACGCCCAGGCCCCCGTCCAGCTGCGCCTGATCCACGACCGCGACCTCATCTGCGAGGTCTCCGACGGCAGCAACACCGCCCCGCGTCTGCGCCGGGCGCGCGTCTTCGACGAAGGCGGCCGGGGGCTGCTGCTGGTGGCTCAGCTCGCCCGGCGCTGGGGCACCCGGCACGGCCCCACCGGCAAGACGATCTGGGCCGAGCAGGCCCTGCCCGACCCGGCCGGGTGAGGTCGGGCCTTACGACCTGGGGGGCGACAGGTCGTTACAATCGCCAAAGAAACAAAGCCTGTTCGGCCGGAGCGCGTGGCACCCAAGGAACGAAAGGCCGCATCTCCATGCGAACTCAAGCCTCGCTCGGCACCGGCCCGCTGGCCGACCTGAGCCCCGCCGAATCGGCCCGCCTCATGTCGGTCATGCGCGAGGCCGCCCTGAGTCGAGGCAGGCTTCCGCTGCCAGCGCGCCCGGTGATCGGGCAGTCCTGGGACCGTATGCTGCGCCTGGGGCTCGACCCGGAGCACGGCAGCGCGCCGCGGCTGCTGGGCCTCGAGGAGCTGGAGCGGCGGCGGCAGCAGACCCGGCTGGCGGATGTGCTGCCCACCTTGCACAGCGGCCTGCTGGAGGCGGCGGAGGCGGCCGGACACATCATGATCATCACCGATGCCGACGGCCGGGTGCTGTGGATCGACGGCCACCGCGGGGTGCGCAGATACGCCGACGGCATCGCGCTCACCGAGGGCGCCCACTGGGCCGAGGACGTCGCCGGCACCAGCGGCATCGGCACCGCGCTGGCCGTCCGGGCGCCCGTACGGGTGCACTCCGCCGAGCACTTCGTCCGCGCCTTCCACACCTGGAGCTGCGCCGCGGCCCCGGTCCTCGACCCCCGGGACGGACGGCTGCTGGGCATCGTGGACATCAGCGGCCCGGCCGCCAGCGCCCATCCGACCGTACTGTCCCTGGTCACCGCGACGGCCCGGTGGGCGGAGGGCGAACTGCGGCTGGCCCACAGCCGGGAGCTTGACCGGCTGCGTGCCGTCGCGGCGCCGGTGCTGGCCCGGATCCGGGGCAAGGCGGTCGCCGTCGACCCGCACGGCTGGATCGCCGGGGTCACCGGGGTCACCCCGCGGGACCACCGGCTGCTGCTGCCCAAGACACCGGCCTGTGGGCCGGTGTGGCTGCCCGCGCTCGGCACCTGCGCGGTGGAGCCGCTGCCCGGCGGGCATCTGCTGCGGGTCCTCGGCTCCGGCGCGGACGAGACGGGCGAGCTGTACGGGCCGGAGGGCACCGGCCGCGTGGTGCTTGACGTCCGCCGTCCGCACGAGTGGTCGCTGACCTTCTCGGGGCCCTCCGGCACCTGGACCCATCAGCTCAGCGCGCGCCACGCCGAAATGCTGCTGGTCCTCGCCGCGTCCCCGGCCGGGCGGACCGCGGCCCAGCTGGCCGACGATCTCTTCGGCGACCCGACGCGGACGGTCACCGTGCGCGCCGCCATGTCCCGGCTGCGCCGCAGCTTCGGGGCGGTGCTCGCGCACCGCCCCTACCGCATCGCCGACCAGCTCCGCGTCGACGTACGACGGCCGGACCGCCTCCAGGACCTGCTGCCCTTCAGCGCCGCGCCGGGCGTCGCCCGGCTGCGGTGCGCGGGTTAGGCGCGGCGGCCGGCGACCTCCTCCGGGCGGAGGACGGCCGCGAGCCGGTCGGCGGGCAACAGGCCCTTTTCCAGGACCAGTTCGGCCACGCCGCGGCCGGTGGCCAGGGCCTCCTGGGCGATGCTGGTGGCCGCGCTGTAGCCGATATGCGGGTTGAGCGCGGTGACCAGGCCGATGGAGTTCTCCACCGTCGCGCGCAGGTTCTCGGCGTTCGCGGTGATACCGGAGACGCAGCGCTCGGCGAGCGTCAGGCAGGCCGCGCGCAGATGGGTGATGCTCTTCGAGAGGGAGTGCAGGATGATCGGCTCGAAGGCGTTCAGCTGGAGCTGTCCGGCCTCGGCCGCCATGGTGATGGTGACGTCGTTGCCGATCACCTCGAAGGCGACCTGGTTGACCACCTCGGGTATGACCGGGTTGACCTTGCCGGGCATGATGCTGGACCCGGCCTGGACCGGCGGCAGGTTGATCTCGTTCAGCCCGGCGCGCGGGCCGGAGGACAGCAGCCGCAGGTCGTTGCAGCTCTTGGAGAGCTTGACCGCGATGCGCTTGAGGACGCCCGACAGATGGACGAAGGCGCCGCAGTCCTGGGTGGCCTCGACCAGGTTGGCGGCCGTGACCACGGGCAGTCCGGTGATGGCGGCGAGATGGCGGCGCACGGCCTCTGCGTAGCCGGCGGGGGCGTTGAGGCCGGTGCCGATCGCGGTCGCGCCGAGGTTGATCTCGTGGACGAGGCTCTGGGCCTCGAGCAGCCGGCTCTGGTCCTCCTCCAGCATCACCGCGTACGCCGAGAACTCCTGGCCGAGCGTCATCGGCACCGCGTCCTGGAGCTGGGTGCGCCCCATCTTCAGGATGTCGCGGAACTCCTCGGCCTTGGCGGCGAACGCCTCGCGCAGGATCTCCATCGCGGCGAGCAGCCCCTGCACGGCGAGGATGGTGGAGACCTTGACGGCGGTCGGGTAGACGTCGTTGGTGGACTGGCTGAGGTTGACGTCCTCGTTCGGGTGCAGATCGGCGTAGTCGCCCTTGGCGTGGCCGAGGATTTCCAGCGCCCGGTTGGCGATCACCTCGTTGGCGTTCATATTGGTCGAGGTCCCCGCCCCGCCCTGGATCACATCGACCACGAACTGGTCGTGCAGCCGGCCCTCCCGGATCTCCTGGCAGGCGGCCGCGATGGCGTCGGCCTTGCGCCGCTCCAGCAGCCCCAGGTCCTGATTGGCGCGGGCCGCGGCCTCCTTGACGGCGGCCAGGGCACCGATGAGGTGCGGGTAGGCCGCGATGGTGGTCCCGGTGATGGGGAAGTTCTCCGTGGCGCGCAGGGTGTGGACGCCCCAGTACGCGTCGGCCGGCACATCACGGTTGCCCAGCAGGTCGTGTTCTCGGCGGAAGCCGGTGGCAGTCATCGGTGTGCGGTGTCCCTTGGTGAGGCGGGGTGAGGGTTTTGGGTGTGGGGGGTGGCGGGGGTCAGGCCGATGGCGGTGCGAAGAAAACCGTCGCGCGCAGGCTACCGACGGGCCGGCCGCCGCCGAGGACGGGGGCCTCGGCGAACTCGGCGAGCAGGCCGGGGTCCACGCCCAGGTGGGCGAGGGCCGCGGCGGTCACCGGCATCCGGGCGCGGTCCCCGCCGTCGGCGATCTTCACGGCGAGCGCCCGCCCGTCGGGCAGCGCGGCCACCTGGACCCCCTCGAAGCCGTCCTTGGCCACGAGGCCGGGCACCGCCCGCATCAGCCGGGCGACGTCCCGCCCGGTCCCGGCGACCATCTCGGGGTGCTCGCGCATGGCGGTCGCGACCCGGCCCTCGGGGGTGTCCGCGGGGGCCGTGGCGATCCGCGCGAGGGCGCGGGCCAGCCCGCGCGGGGAGACGGCGAACAGCGGCGCTCCGCACCCGTCGACCGTCACCTGGGCGATGCGCTGCCCGGTCAGATCCTCGACGGTCTCGGCGATCAGCTGCTGCAGCGGATGTGCCGGGTCGAGATAGCCCTCCAGCGGCCAGTCGCACAGCTGGGCGGTCAGCAGCATCGCGGCGTGCTTGCCCGAGCAGTTCTGGGCGAGCCGGGAAGGCCCGTACCCGGCGCGCAGCCACGCCTCGCGCTCGGGGGCGCCGTACGGCAGGTCGGGGACGTTGCGCAGCAGGTCCTCGGCCAGTTGGCCCTGTGCGAGGATGCGCCGCGCCCCGGCCAGGTGGCGCTGCTGGCCGGAGTGGCTGGCGGCGGTGAGCGCCAGCAGCTCACCGTCCAGCGGCAGCCCGGCGCGCAGCATGGCGACAGCCTGGACGGGCTTGAGCGCCGAGCGGGGGTAGAACGCGACGTCGGGGTCGCCGGCCTGGCCGAGCACCTGGCCGTCGGCGGCCAGCACCACGGCCGAGCCGTGGTGGACGCCTTCGACCAGCCCGCCGCGGATCACCTGGACGAGCGGCACATGGCGTGCCTCGCGTATCTCGGGCGGCGCGGCGGGCAGCGGACGGTCGGGGTTGGGGTCAGAGGTACCCCCTCCCAGCGGTAGCTGGGGGAGCGTCTCGGAGGCGCTTGCGGGAGAGGGGTTCACAGCGGAGGTGTTCAAGGGGGGAGTGCTCAAAGTGGTGGTAGGGGTGCTGTCGGGGTGTTCGGGAGCGGTCATCGCCGTCCGCTCACCCGGCCGCGTACGGCGAACCAGCCGAGGACCAGCGCCACCACGATCGCGGGGAGCGCCATGACGGTCAGCCGGCTGGGCCCGCCGTCGGCCCACATCAGGACCAGGACGGAGGCGAGGAAGCCGATGGTGACGATCTCGGTGTAGGGCGAGCCGGGGAGCCGGTAGCCGGGGCGGCTGACCAGCCCGGCCTGGGCCTTGCGCCAGAAGAGCAGGTGGCACAGCATGATCATGGCCCACGTGGAGAGGATGCCGATCGCCGCGAAGTTCAGCACGATCTCGAAGGCCTTGCTCGGCACCACATAGTTCAGACCCACGCCCAGCACACAGAAGAAGGCGGTGAGCAGGATCCCGCCGTAGGGGACGTGGGTGCGGCTCATCACGCCGGTGAACTTGGGCGCGGAGCCGGACATCGCCATCGAGCGCAGGATGCGGCCGGTGGAGTAGAGCCCGGAGTTGAGGCTGGACATGGCGGCGGTGAGCACGACGAGGTTCATCACCCCGCCCGCCGAGGGCACGCCGATGTTGGACAGCACCGTCACAAAGGGGCTCTCGTCGCCCGAGTACGAGGTGAACGGCAGCAGCATGGAGAGCAGCACCACGGAGCCGACGTAGAAGAGGGCGACGCGCCACATGATGGAGTTGATCGCCCTGGGCAAGATCTTCTCGGGGTTCTCGGTCTCCCCCGCCGCCACACCGACGAGCTCGACCGAGGCGTAGGCGAAGATGACGCCCTGGATGACCAGCAGCATCGGCAGCACGCCGTGCGGGAAGACGCCGCCGTTGTCGAAGATCAGCCCGGGGCCGGGGGTGTGGTCGTCGATCGGATGGCGGGTGACCAGCAGGAAGATGCCGATCGCCATGAAGAGGGTGAGCGCGCCGACCTTGATGATCGCGAACCAGAACTCCATCTCGCCGAACATCTTGACCGAGATGAGGTTGATCGCCAGCACGACGGCGAGCGCGATCAGGGCGATCACCCACTGCGGGACATCGGTGAACATGCCCCAGTAGTGGGTGTAGGTCGCCACGGCCGTGATGTCGGCGATCCCGGTGGTGGCCCAGTTCAGGAAGTACATCCAGCCGGCGACGAAGGCACCCTTCTCGCCGAGGAACTCACGGGCGTACGAGACGAAGGCGCCCGAGGAGGGGCGGTGCAGGACGAGCTCGCCCAGGGCCCGCACCACCAGGAAGGCGAAGACGCCGCAGACGGCGTAGGCGATGAAAAGGGAGGGTCCGGCGTTGTTGAGCCGCCCTCCGGCTCCGAGGAAGAGCCCGGTGCCGATGGCGCCACCGATGGCGATCATGTTGACGTGCCGGGCCTTGAGGGACTTGCTGTACCCGGCGTCGCCCGCGTCGATATGCGCGGGCGACTTCTCGGTCTGGTGCTGACGGCGTTCTTCCTGCCGGAGGGACCGCTCGCTCACTCCTGTTGTCCGCCTTCCTTGGGTCTTGCCGTGCCGCTGTCGCTCTCGGAGCCGCGCCGCACGATGGTGCTGAGGGTTGATTCGACGCGCTGGAGGTGATGGGCCATCGCCGCCACCGCATCGGGTTCCGAGCCGTCGGACAGCGCCTCGACAATCGCCCGGTGTTCTCGGTTCGCCTGCTCGCGCCGGTCGCCGAGTTCATTGAGGAACGCGGACTGCCGTGCCAGGGCGTCGCGGATCTCCTCTATCACCTTGCGGAATACCGGGTTCCGGGCCGCTTGGGCAATGGTCAGATGGAAAAGTGTGTCCATCGCCACCCATGCGGTGGTGTCGGTCTCCCGCTCCATCCGCTCCAGCAGATGGGCCAGGTGGTCCAGGTCCTCGGCGGAGCGGCGTACGGCCGCGTACCCGGCGACCGGGAGCTCGACGTGCCGACGCACTTCGAGCAGGTCACTGGCCGTGTAGTCGCCGAAGGTGGGGTCCTCCACGGGGCCGCTGGAGATGACGAAGGTACCCTTCCCGGTGCGCGACGCGGTGAGCCCCATCGTCTGCAGGGCCCGCAGCGCCTCCCGGAGCACCGGTCGGCTCACCTCCAGTCGGCGGCAGAGTTCCGCCTCGGACGGCAGCTTGTCGCCCACCGCGTATTCGCCCTGCTCAATGGCGTGGCGGAGGTACGTGAGCACGGCCTCCATGGCGCTGACGCGGCGAGGGACGGACGGGACTGATCCGCCTGTCTGGCTGTCTGACAAGTTCACGGGCAGATACTCAGCTGGCCATAGAAGCGTTGTCAATAGTTCCGCAACAAAGAGCGCCCGACTGCATAGAGTGGGGCTTTTGCCCGGTTTATGCTCTATGTGGAGTTTCTTTGCATGCATGCGAGGCTCCGGCCGAGGGCACGAACGACGGGTGCGTGATCAGGCATGAAGCAGCTGACCAGGGCACGTATCACGGCCGTCGACACATACGACGTCCGCTTCCCCACCTCGCGGCGGCTCGACGGCTCGGACGCCATGCACCCCGACCCCGACTACTCGGCCGCCTATGTGACCATCCGCACGGACGCCCCGGACGGCCTGGAGGGCCACGGCTTCTGCTTCACCATCGGCCGGGGCAACGAGGTGGCGGTCGCGGCCATCGACGCCCTCCGCCCGCACCTGACCGGGGCGGAGCTCGACGGAACCCTCACCGGTCTCGCCGACCGCTACCGCGCACTGGCCGGCGACAGCCAGCTGCGCTGGCTCGGCCCGGACAAGGGCGTCGCCCACATGGCGATCGGCGCCGTCATGAACGCCCTGTGGGACCTGCACGCCAAGCGGGCCGGAAAGCCGCTGTGGAAGCTGCTGGCCGACCTCACCCCCGAGGAGCTGGTGACCCTCGTGGACTTCCGCTACCTCGCGGACGCGCTGACCCCCGACGAGGCGCTGCTGATCCTGCGCCGCGCGGAGCCCGGCAAGGCCGAGCGCGAGGCCCGGCTGCGGGCCGAGGGCTATCCGGCCTACGCCGCCTCCCCCGGCTGGCTCGGCTACTCCGACACCCACCTCGCCTCGGCCGCCCGCCAGGCCGCCACCGACGGCTTCACCCAGATCAAGCTGAAGGTCGGCGCCGACCTGGAGGACGACATCCGGCGCTGCCGGATCGCCCGCGAGGCGGTCGGCCCGGCCATCCGGATCGCCCTGGACGCAAATCAGCGGTGGGAGCTGGGCGAGGCGGTCGAGTGGACCCGCGCGCTGGCCGGGTTCGACCCGTACTGGATCGAGGAACCCACCTCCCCCGACGAGATCCTGGGGCTCGCCGCGATCCGCCGTGCCGTTGCACCTGTGAAGGTTGCGGCGGGTGAGCACACCGCCAACCGGGTGGTCTTCAAACAGCTGCTGCAGGCCCAGGCCCTCGACATTCTCCAGCTGGACGCCTGCCGGGTCGCGGGGATCCCGGAGCATCTGGCGATCCTGCTGCTCGCCGCCCAGTTCGGGGTCCCGGTGTGCCCGCACGCGGGGGGCGTCGGGCTCTGCGAGCTGGTGCGACACCTGGCCATGTTCGACTATGTGGCGGTCAGTGGAACGCTCGAGGACCGGACGGTCGAGTACGTCGACCATTTGCACGAGCACTTCACCGATCCCGCGGTGGTCGCCCGGGGGCGGTACACGGCCCCCTCCGTCCCCGGGTTCAGCTCCACCCTGCGGCCCGCCTCACTGCACGCGTACTCCTATCCCTACGGCGCCGTCTGGCTCGCCGAGCGGGCGCAGGGACCAGCATGAGCGTGCCTTGGCGCGCTGCGCGGGCTGGACTGAGGAGCCGCGCAGCGACGAAGGAGCGAGCAGTGACGAAGGAAGCCCGCGCGTTGGAGCGCGGCAAGGCTGAGCGGGAGAGGGCAGTATGAGGGCTGGCATGAGGGGGCGCGCCGCCGTCGTGGTTCTCGCCCTGGCCCTGGGGCCGGTCGCCACGGGCTGTGGCGGCCACCCGGCGGGCGGCCGGGTCGGCGTGGTCGTTCCGTTCCTCACCTCGCCGTTCTGGCAGGCCTACAACCACGACATCCCGCAGCAGGCCGCCAAGCAGGGCGTCCGGGCGCTCCCCACCGTGAACTCCAACAGCGACTCGGGCAAGCAGATCACCGATATCGAGAACCTGCTGTCCGAGGGCGTCAAGGGTCTGGTCGTCTCGCCCATCGACTCCGCTGCCATCGCCCCGGGCCTGCGGGCCGCGCAGCGCGCACATGTCCCGGTGGTCGCGGTCGACGTGGCCCCGCGGACGGGGAAGGTGGCGATGGTGGTCAGGGCCGACAACCGCGCGTACGGCCGTAAGGCCTGCCAGGTCCTGGGCCGGGCCGTGAAGACGGGCAAGGTGGTGCAGATCCAGGGCGACCTGGCCTCGGTCAACGGCCGGGACCGCTCCTCCTCCTTCTCCGGGTGCATGGCGCGGCACTACCCGGCGATCAAGGTGCTGAACATCCCGGCCGGTTGGCAGGCGGACAAGGCCGCGGCCGGCCTGGAGGCGCTGTACACCGCGAACCCCGGCATCAAGGGCATCTATATGCAGTCCGGAGGGGTGTATCTGGCGCCCACTCTGCGGACCCTCCAGCGCCATAACGCGCTGGTCCGGGCGGGCAGCCCCCGGCACATCACGATCGTCTCCAACGACGGCATCCCGCAGGAGCTGACCGCGATCCGCAAGGGCCTCATCGACGCGACCGTCTCCCAGCCGGTCGATCTCTACGCCAAGTACGCCATGTACTACATCAAGCGGGCGATGGCCGGGAAGACCTTCCACCCCGGCCGTACGGACCACGGCAGCACCATCGTCGAGCTGCCCGGGGGCATCCTCCAGGACCAGCTCCCCGCACCGCTGGTGACCCGGCGCAACGTCAACGACCCGGCGCTGTGGGGCAACCGCCGATGACCGGAGCCCGTCCCCCGCTCGTCGAGGCCATCGGGGTCACCCAGCGGTACGGGCCCACGGTGGCCCTGCTGGACGCCGGGATCACCGTCGAGGCCGGTGAGTCGCACGCCCTGGTCGGCCGCAACGGGGCGGGCAAGTCGACGCTGGTGTCGGTCCTCACCGGGCTGACCCGGCCGGAGCGCGGCACGGTGCGGTACGACGGCGGGCCCGCGCCCGCCCTCGCCGACCGGGCGGCCTGGCGCCGCCGGGTGGCCTGCGTCTACCAGCGGTCGACGACCATCGACGAGCTGTCGGTGGCGGAGAACCTGTTCCTGGGCCGCCAGCCGGTCACCCCGCGTGCCCGGGTGATCAGCCGGCGGCGGATGCGGCGGCAGGCCCGCGCGCTGCTGGACGAGTGGGGCGTACCGGTGGACGAGACGGTCCGGGCCGGCGGGCTGAGCGTCGAGGACACCAAGCTGGTGGAGATCGCGCGGGCGCTCTCGCGCGGCACCCGCTTCATCGTCCTGGACGAGCCGACGGCCCAGCTCGACTCCCGGGCGACGGACCGGCTCTTCGCCCATATGCGGCGGCTCCAGGAGGCCGGGGTCACCTTCCTCTACATCTCCCACCATCTGCGGGAGGTGTACGAGGTCTGCCAGGCCGTCACCGTTCTGCGCGACGCCCGCCGGATCGTCACCGCTCCGGTCGGCGCGATGCCCCCGGGGAAGCTGATCGAGGCGATGACCGGCGAGCGCGGCGGTCTGCCGGTCCCGCCGCACACCGCACCGCCGGCGCGCCCCTTCGGCGCGGCCGGACCCGCGTCCGCCCCCGCCGCCGTACGCCTGGAGCATCTGAGCAGCCCGGACTTCCACGATGTCAGCCTCGCCGTCGCGGCCGGTGAGGTGGTGGGCCTGGCCGGGCTTGCCGGCTCCGGCAGCCATCAGCTCGGGGCGGCGCTGGCCGGACTGCACCGCACCTCCGGGGGCCGCGCCTGGATCTTCGACCGTCCGCTGCGCACCGGCAGCGTCCCCGCGGCGCTGGCCGCCGGGGTCGGCTGTCTGCCGCGCGACCGGCACCACGAGGGTCTTGTGCCGCTGCTGTCGGTGGCCGAGAACATCACCATGCCGATCAGCGGACGGCTCGGACCGCTGGGCCTGATCGCCCCCAAAGCGCGGGACGCCGTCGCCCGGCGGGCGATCGCGGATCTCGGCATCGGCACCGAGGGGCCGGCCCAGCCGCTGAGCGAGCTGTCCGGCGGCAACCAGCAGAAGGTGGTCCTGGCCCGCGCCCTGGCCATCGACCCCAGGGTGCTGGTGCTCATCGACCCGACGGCGGGGGTGGACGTAGGGGCCAAGCGGGCTCTGCTCGCGGCGGCGATCCGGGCCAGGGCCGAGGGGCGCGCGGTGCTGGTGGTCTCCGACCAGCTGGAGGATCTGCGGGTCTGCGACCGCGTGCTGGTGATGTTCAGCGGCGCGGTCACGGCCGAGTACCCGGCGGGCTGGCGGGACGGTGAACTGCTCGCCGCCGTCGAAGGGGTGGCAGCCGGCGATGGCTGACCCGGCCGCCTCCTCCCCCGCCGGCCCGGGCGCCTCCCCCGCCGGTCCGGTCCGCCGCGCAGCCCGGCTCCGGATCCGCGATCTCGCGCTGCTGCCCGCGGTGGTGCTGCTGCTGGTGATCGGCGCGCTGACCAATGACACGTTCCTGGAGCGGGAGAACCTGATCAACATCCTGGGCGCCTCCTCGGCGCTCGGGCTGCTGGTGCTCGCCGAGGCGATGATCCTGATCAGCGGCCGGATGGATCTGTCCCTGGAGTCCATCGCGGGCCTGGCGCCCGCGCTCGGCTTCCTGGTCGTCATCCCCGCCGCCTCGGGCGGCTTCGGCACCGGCTGGCCCGCCTGGCTGGGGCTACTGATCATTCCGCTGGCGGGGGCGTTGATCGGCGCGGTCAACGCCGCCCTGATCGTGGGGCTCGGGCTCAACGGCTTCATCGTCACCCTCGCGATGAACATCGTGCTGCGCGGGGTCCTGATCGGCCTGGTCTCCGGCAGGACGCTGTTCGACGCGCCGCCGGCCTTCTTCGCCCTGGGCTCCGAGAACTGGCTGGGCCTGCCGCTGTGCGTCTGGGTGAGCGCCGGGTGCTTCGCCGTGGCCGGGTTCGCTCTGCGCTACCACCGCTTCGGCCGCGCGGTGTACGCGGTCGGCGGCAACGCCCCGGCGGCCCGCGCGGCGGGCATCCGGGTGGCGCGGGTGGGCTGGTCGGTGCTGGTGGTCGGCGGGGCGCTGTCGGCCGTCGCGGGGCTGGTCATCGCCGGACGGGTCGGCGCGGTCGACGCCAACCAGGGCAGCGGCATGATCTTCACCGTCTTCGCGGCCGCCGTGATCGGCGGTATCAGCCTCCGGGGCGGCCGGGGCTCCCTGCTCGGCGCCCTGCTGGGCACGCTGCTGCTGGGGATGCTGGAGAACCTGCTCACCCTCGCCCAGGTGTCGGCCTTCTGGATCCAGGCGATCTACGGCGGCATCATCCTGCTCGCCCTGATCGTGGCCCGCCTCACCACTGGTGAGGCACAGGAGTCATAGTATTAAGGGAAATATCTCCGCAGATGGGACGGGCGATGACCAGCCCCGAGGGAATCGTTCCAACCGAAGCGCACGTCCCGTTCGACATGGCCGACGCGGCGACCGCGGTGGTCGACGCGGCGGGCACCGTTGTCGGGTGGACCGCCGCCACGGAGCGGCTCCTCGGCTACCCGGCTGCCGAGGTGCTGAACAAGCCTGCCTCGATGCTGCTGGCCAGCCCCGAGGACGCGGCGAAGGCGCGGAACATCACGGACCAGTGCCGCAACCAGGGCAGCTGGGGCGGTCTGGTGACGCTGGGGCACCGGTCCGGCCACCGGGTCGAGGCCGGTGTGCGGGTCTCGGGGATCTCCGGGATCTCCGATTTCTGCGGGCGCGGGTGCTGGCTGATCTCCGCGATCGACCTGTCGAAGATCCCCTCCTGGGCGCTGAGCGGATCGCTGTTGGAGGCGTTCCTGGTCCGCTCACCGATCGGCATGGCCGTCCTCAGCCCGGATCTGCGGTACGTGTGGATGAACGACATGCTGGAGCGCTACGGCGGGGTGCCCCGGGAGCAGCGTCTTGGCCGCCGGATGGCGGAGTCCCTGCCCGGCCTGGACACGGGCGCACTCGAAGCGCAGATGCGGCAGGTGCTCGAGACCGG
Organism: Streptomyces sp. NPDC059679; assembly: GCF_042734105.1. Lineage (NCBI taxonomy): Bacteria > Bacillati > Actinomycetota > Actinomycetes > Kitasatosporales > Streptomycetaceae > Streptomyces > Streptomyces sp. NPDC059679. Next base: position 168,436 of record NZ_JBHWES010000011.1, read on the forward strand.
CAAACCGATCGTCGACTACGAGTACCGGGGCTGGACCATGGCCGACCCGTACCGTGAGCACGCGTACTCGACCTCGTTCTTCCGGCTCGACAACGCCGACGGCCACCCGGTGGGCGTGTGCTACATGGGCATGGACGTGACCGACCGGTGGCGGGCGCGCGAGCGGCTGGCGCTGCTCAACGAGGCCAGCGCGAAGATCGGCAGCACCCTGGACGTGCTGCGCACCGCTCAGGAGCTGGCCGAGTTCGCCGTGCCACGGCTGGCCGACTTCGTCACCGTCGACCTGCTGGAGTCGGTGCTGCACGGCGAGGAGCCTGTGGCCCCGTCGCAGCACACACTGCCCGCGTTCCGGCGGGCGGGGCAGGCATCCATCCATGAAGGCACCCCCGAGTCCATCGCCGCGCTCGGCGATCCCGTCTCCATCTCTCCGACCTCGCCCTTCGCCTCCTGCTTCTTCTCCGGCGAAGCCCTCCTGGACCCGGCGATGGACGTCTCCGTCACCGCGTGGACCGGCGACACCCCGGACCCGGCCCGGGCCCGGAAGGTCCGCGAGTTCGGGATGCGCTCCCTGATGGTCACGCCGATCCGAGCGCGCGGCACCATCCTGGGCGTGGCGTCGTTCGTCCGCTCCCGCGAACCGGACCCGTTCGAGGCGGACGACCTGCTCCTGGCCGAGGAGTTGGTCGCCCGCGCCGGGCTGTGCGTGGACAACGCCCGGCGCTACACCCGCGAGCACACCACGGCCCTGGCCCTCCAGCGCAGCCTGATGCCGCACAACCTGCCCGGCAGCCCGGTCCTGGAGGTGGCCTCGCGCTATCTGCCGACCGTCCGCGACGGCGTGGGCGGCGACTGGTTCGATGTGATCCCGCTGTCCGGGGCGCGGGTGGCCCTCGCGGTCGGCGATGTGGTGGGGCACGGCATCAACGCCGCGGCCAGCATGGGCCGGCTGCGGACCGCCGTGCACACGCTCGCGGACATGGACCTGCCGCCGGAGGAGCTGCTGGCCCACCTCGACGACCTGGTCATCCGGCTCGGCGAGGAGCGGGTGGGCGAGGAGGACATCGCCGCCGCGCTCATCGGCGCCACCTTCCTGTACGCGATCTACGACCCGGTCACCCGGCGGTGCACCATGGCCCGGGCCGGGCATCCGGTGCCCGCCCTCGTGGCCCCGGACGGCGAGGTCACCTTCCCCAGCCTGCCCGCCGGGCCGCCGCTGGGCCTGGGGTCGCTGCCCTTCGAGTCGGCCGAACTCGAGCTCCGGGAGGGCAGCCTGATCGCCTTGTACACCGACGGCCTCATCGAGACCTGCGACCAGGACATCGACGTCGGCCTCGCCCGTCTGAGCAACGCGCTCGCCCAGCCCGGCCTGCCCCTGGAAGACGTCTGCTCCACCGTGGTCGACACCCTGCTGACCAGCCCGCCGTCCGACGACGTCGCACTGCTCCTGGCCCGTACGCACTCCCTGAGCCCCGGTCATGTCGCCTCCTGGGACCTGCCCACCGACCCGGCCGTGGTCGCCAGCGCCCGTTCCCTGACGGCCCGCCAGCTCGCCGAGTGGGGTCTCGACGAGCTGACGACGACCTCGGAGCTGATCGTCAGCGAGCTGGTCACCAACGCCATCCGGCACGGCACGGGACCGATCCGGCTGCGCCTGATCCGGCACGACGTACTGATCTGTGAGGTCGCCGACGCCAGCAACACCTCACCACGGCTGCGCCACGCCCGTACCACCGACGAGGGCGGCCGCGGCCTGTTCCTCGTCGCCCAGCTGACCCGCCGCTGGGGCACCCGCTACACCGAGGGCGGCAAGCTCATCTGGGCCGAGCAGGACCTTCCGGCCCCGACATGAGGCGCACCCCGGCGCACCCGCGCCCTGTTCGCGATCGTGTCCCTCCCCCACACTGGACGCCAAAGTCAGGAAGGGGGGACGGCGTGCGGATGTCGTTCGGCCGCGGGGGCCGGTGGCGGAGCCGGCGGCAGGGCCGGCGGCGCGGGCTCGCCTCCCCGTGGACCCGCGGCGTCGCGGCGGCCCTGGCCGGGGCGCTGCCCGCGCTGACGTTTCCCGAGCCGTCGCTGTGGTGGCTGGCGTACGTGGCGCTGGTGCCGTGGATCCTGCTGGCCCGCTCGGCCCCCACCGGCCGGCGGGCGGCCCTGGACGGCTGGCTGGGCGGGGCGGGGTTTCTGCTGGCGGTGCACCACTGGCTGATGCCGAGTCTGCATGTGTTCATCGTGGTGCTCGCGGCGCTGCTCGGGCTGTTGTGGCTGCCGTGGGGCTGGCTGGTGCGCAGGCTGTTGCACGGCCGGCCGGGCCCGGGCCGGGCGGCGGCGGCCCTGGTGCTGTTGCCCTCCGCGTGGCTGATGGCCGAGCTCGTACGGTCCTGGCAGTACCTGGGCGGGCCGTGGGGGCTGCTGGGGGCGAGCCAGTGGCAGGTGCCGCCCGCGCTGCGGGTGGCGTCGGTGGGCGGGGTGTGGCTGGTCAGCTTTCTGATCGTGCTGGTGAATGTCGCGCTGGCGCTGCTGGCCGCGGTGCCCGGGACGCGCCGGGTGGCGCTGGCCGGGGTCATGGCGTGTGTCGCGGCGGTCGCCGGGGTGTGGAGCTGGGCGCCGGTGCCGAGGTCCGCCGGTACGGCGCGGATCGCGGTGGTGCAGCCGGGCGTGATCAATGTCCCCGGACCGCGCTTCGACCGCGGCGAGCAGCTGACCCGGCAGCTGGCCGGCCGCCATCTCGACCTGGTCGTCTGGGGCGAGAGCAGCGTCGGCCAGGACCTGGCCGCGCGGCCGGACCTGGGCCGGCGGCTGGCCGCGCTGTCCCGGCGGGTCGGCGCGGATCTGCTGGTCAACGTGGACGCGCGGCGCAGCGACCGGCCGGGCATCTACAAGAGCTCGGTGCTGATAGGGCCGCACGGCCCCACCGGTGAGCGGTACGACAAGATGCGGCTGGTGCCGTTCGGCGAGTACATCCCGTTCCGGTCGGTGCTGGGCTGGGCCACCTCGGTGGGCAAGGCGGCGCCCGAGGACCGCAGGCGCGGTACGGAGCAGGTCGTGATGCGGCTGCCGGAGGGCCTGCGGATCGGGCCGCTGGTCTGCTTCGAGTCCGCGTTCCCCGATATGAGCCGCAATCTGGCGCGGGACGGGGCGCAGGTGCTGGTCGTACAGTCGGCGACCTCCACGTTCCAGCACAGCTGGGCGCCCGCGCAGCACGCCTCGCTGGCCGCGCTGCGCTCCGCGGAGACCTGGCGGCCGATGGTGCACGCGACCCTGTCCGGGGTGAGCGCGGTCTTCGGGCCGCGGGGCGAGCCGGTGGGCGGGCGGATGGGCACCGACACCAGTGCGGCCATGGTCTACGAGGTGCCGCTGGCCCGGGGCACCAGCCCGTATGTGCGGTCCGGGCCGTGGACCGTGTACGGGGCGCTGGCCGCGCTCGGCGCCTACTGCGCGGTGGAGGGCGCGGGCGCGCTCAGGCGCCGGCGGGACTCTGGCTCTCCAGCGCGTCCTTGACGACCCGCTCGCACAGCTCGTGGGTGCGCAGCGCGTCCTCGGCGGTCAGCAGGGTGCCCGAGCGCACGGCGTCGAGGAAGGCCAGGGTGATCTGCTCGATACCGCGCTGCCGGGCGACCGACACCCAGTCGCCGCGGCGGCGCACACTGGGCTGGCCCTTGTGGTCGACGATCTCCGCGAGGTTGAGGACCTGCCGCTTGGTGTCGGCCCCGGAGACCTCCAGGATCTCCTCGGTGGAACCGCTCATCCGGTTCATGGTGCCGAGCGCGGTGAACCCGTCGCCCGACAGCTGCAGGACGACATGGTGCATCAGCCCGCCGCGGATCCGGGCGCGTACGTCGATGTGGTCGACCGGGCCGGGCGCGAGGAAGCGCAGGGTGTCGACGACATGGATGAAGTCGTCGAGGACGAGAGTGCGCGGATCCGCCGCGAGGCCGACGCGGTTCTTCTGCATCAGGATCAGATCGCGCGGATGGTCCAGGCACTGCGCGTAGCCGGGCGCGTAGCGCCGGTTGAAACCGACCATCAGGCTGACCCGGCGGCTTGCGGCGAGGTCGGCCAGCCGCTCGCTGTCGGCCAGCTCGTAGGCGAGCGGCTTGTCGACATACGTCGGCACCCCGGCCTCCAGGAGCCGGGTGACGAGGGCGGCGTGCGCGGCCGTGGGCGCGTGGACGAAGGCGGCGTCGAGGTCCGCCGCGAGGAGTGCGTCGAGGTCGGTGTGGCGGTGGGCCTCGGGGACGCGGTGGGCGTCGCCGACCCGCTGGAGGGTGGCGGGGGTGCGGGTGAGCAGATGCGGTTCGAGCCCGGGCCGGGCCATGAGCACGGGCAGATATGCCTTCTGAGCGATGTCCCCGAGCCCGATACAGCCCACCCTCATGCCGTCTCCCTCGTTCGTTCCGCCCCGGCAGCATACGGGGGGCGCTCGGCGATGCCGACTTTCCCGAGTGCGGATTACGGAACTCCGGTGTGGTGTAAAGGAGTTACAAAAGTGCCTGATGTATCGTGGTGGGCGGCCGAGCTCTGCTGATCCCATCGCTCATGGCTCGATGAACGGGGTTGCGGAATGAATCTCCGGATAGTCATGCACGGCCCCCACAGTGGCGTTGAATTCCGTTCGCTCTACAAATGGCTGAGTCGGCACCGCGAGGAACTGCGCGCGGCCGGAATCCGGATGGGCGAGCCCGGCACTCCCCCCGGCCCTGAGGAGATGGGCGGGACCTTCGAGGTCGTGCAGTTCGTGGTCAACGCGCTGCCCGCGTACGGCGCGCTCGCGGTGGCCGTCGCGACCTGGCACGCCGATCATGAGCCTCGATCCGGGGTGACCTTCGAGCGTGACGGGCTGAAGGTCTCCTTCGACAGCGCCCAGTCGCTGAGCGAGGAGTCCGTACGGCAAGCGCTGCGCGAGCTGCTGGGCGCCTCGGGGGACGCCAGCCGGGAGAGCGGGGAAGACGAGCGCGACGGACAGTCCGGGGACGCGGCATGACCAGCGGAGATGACACCAAAGAGCGGGCCCCGGGCGAGGCCGTGGGAATGGACCCGAAGAAGTCGGCATGCGTCCTCATCGGGGTCAGCAAGTACCAGCACCTCCCCAATCTGCCCTCGGTGCCAGGAAACCTGGACGCGCTGAGCCGGCTGCTGACCGACCGTTCCGTGTGGGGACTGCCCGCGGACCGGATCGTGAGGGTGCCGGACCCGCAAGCGGCGGGAGATCTGACCGGGCCGATCTACGACGCGATCGAGCAGGCCCCCGACACGCTGATCGTCTACTACGCGGGTCACGGGCTGAAGACCCTTGAGGACGAGCAGCTCTATCTGACCGTGTCCACCTCCCGGAGGAACCGGAGCGAGACCACCCTCGCGTACCGCCGGGTGCGGCAGATCCTGGAGTCCTGCCGGGACCGGGTCAAGCACCGGGTGGTCATCCTCGACTGCTGCCACAGCGGTCAGGCCCTGGACGGCATGGCCGTGTCCGAAGCAGGGCTGCAGGACGCGGAGCTGAGGACCAAGGGTTCGTACGTGCTCACCGCCACGGCCGCGGACGAGAAGGCGGTCGCGGACTCCACGAAGCGCTACACCGCCTTCAGCGGCGAGCTGATCAAGATCCTCCAGAACGGCGATCCGCGCCGCCCCGACCGGGAGCGGCTCTCCCTCGACGAGATCCACAAGCTGCTCGTCCAATCCCTGGACCTGCGCACCCTCCCCATGCCGCGCAAGCAGGACCAGGACGGCGTGGGCGCCCTGCCGTTCGTCTGGAACCGCGCGTCCCGGCGCCCGCCGCGGCCCCCGGAGTACTGGACCCGGCGCAGACGGGCCTGGGCCGGGCTGGCCCTGGCGTCGACCCTGACGGCGGGGGCGGCGGCCGGCCACTGGGCGCCCGAACTGTGGAGCACGGGGTCGGAGCGGGCGGCGATACCGGGGTCCTGCGGGAAGGGGAGCCGGGCGACGCTGCTCGATGTGTCCGACCAGCTCGACGAACCCGGCTACGACGAGTTCCAGGGCAGTGAGGTGGCGGGGCTGTCCGGGCTGGCCCTCGCGGACGGGAGCGGGGGCGCCTACGCGGTCCGGGACGAGACGCCCGCACAGATCTTCACCCTCTCCCTCGGCTCCCCCGGCGCGCTCCCGGGCAAGCTGAACCCGCGCGTGACCGGCGTACAGGGGATCTACAAGCCCGACGGGTCGAAGTTCACGACGTTCGACGGCGAGGGGCTGGTCGTGGAGAAGGGTGGGAAAACCGCCCTGGTGAGTTCCGAGAAGGGACCCGCCATCCGCCGGATCCGCCTCAGCGACGGCAAACAGATCGGCAAGGACCTGCCGCTGCCCAACACCTTCTATCCGCCGCCGCGCGGAGTGGCCGAGAGCACGCGGAATGTGGAATCCCTCGCCGTCATCCCGGATGGAACACTCCTCTACGCCGGGATGGAGGCGCCGCTGCTCGGCGACGAGGACGTCCACGGCCGCCATCAGGTGCGGATCGAGCGCTACCGGGGCAGCTCGGGCGGGCACTACGAACCCGACCGGCAGATCGGCTACCAGACCGAGGAGGGGCTCTATTTGAGCGAACTGGTGGCCGTCGGGCCGGACCGTCTGCTCGCCCTGGAGCGCGGCTACATCCGCGGCCTCGGCAACGGCGTACGGGTCTACGAGGTGGACCTCCGCGGCGCGGCGAACCTCACCGACACCGAGCATCTGGTCAAGGACGACAGCGACCGGATGGCGCACAAGACGTTGCTGGTCGACCTGGCCGACTGCCCTCCGGGCAACGTCCGGACGGACGACGACCAGCAGAACCCGCTGCTCGACAATGTCGAGGGGATGGCGCTCGGCCCCGCGATCCCGGCCGGTGGCAAGGCCAAGGTTCCCGAGGGCAGCCGCGCGCTGTATCTGATCTCGGACAACAACAGCAGGTCCGAGCAGACGACCCGGCTCTACGCTCTCGCCGTCTCCCTCCAGCGGTCCTGACCCCCTGCCCTCACCCCGGCGGGCCTCCCAACGGCGGCCCGCCCCCTGCCGCACCCAGCCGCAGCGCGAGGCGGCGGATCGCGGTGCGTACGCCGTCGCCGTACGGGCCGTGGGCCAGCCCCCGGGCGCTGGCCCGCGCCAGGGCGAGCTGGCCGCGGGCCGCCTCCCGCTGGCCGAGCTTCGCGTAGTCGGCAGCGAGGTTGAGATGGAGGCTGGGGTAGAAGGCGCGCACCTTTGTGGCGGCGGGGCGGCCGTCCGCGCCGACGATCCGGTCGGCCGCGGCGAGCGCCAGCAGGTCCCACATCAGCTCGTCGGCCGGGTCGTCCTGAGTGTCGGCGATGTAGTGGGCGAGGGCGCAGCGGTGGAAGGGGTCGCCGCCGGCCCCGCCGTCGTGGACTTCCCGCCATAGCTCGGCCAGCCGGTTGCGCGCCTCCTCCCGGTCGCCGCCGCGGTGCAGCATCACGGCCTGCCCGATCCTCGTCGGCACCGCGTCGTCCTCGGACGCCCTGCGCCGTGCTCCCGCCATCGAGGCCTCCCGCTGTGCCGACACTCCTTCGAAACTAGCCGCAGCCGACGGCGATCCGGGGCAGCGCGCTCACGCACTCAGCCCGACGGGGCGTAGCGCTGGGCCAGTTCGGTGATGGTGCGCGCGACCGCCTCGCGCAGCTCGGGCGGACCGAGTACGTCGGCCTCCGCGCCCAGCCACAGCACGTCGTGGGTGGCGACGGGCAGCGACTCCACGGGCAGCACCACCCGCGCCCGGCCATCCGCGTCGGGCGGGCCCGCGGCCGCGACGGCGGCCTCTCCGGCCGCGCCGAACTTCATCGGGAGCAGCCGCAGTCCGCGCGGGGTGAGCAGCAGTTCCGCCTCGCCCTGGAAGCGCATCTCCTCCAGCCGCCGGGACGACTCCGCCCAGTGGGCGGCCAGGTCGAACCCGGTGGGGCGCTCGAAGGTCTCGTCCAGGACCTCGGCGTTCAGGATCCGCGACACGCGGTAGGTGCGCACGCTCTCCGCACCCTCCGCACCCTCCGCACCCTCCGCACCCTCCGCGCTCTCCGTACTCTCCGTACTCTCCGCGCTCTCCGCGCTCTCCGCGCTCTCCGCGCTCTCCGCGCGCGCCACCAGGTACCAGATGCCGCCCTTGAGGACCAGGCCCAGCGGGTGGACCTTCCGCCGCACCTCGCCGCGCCAGCGGCGGTAGTCCACGCGCAGCGCCCGCGGCCGCCACACCGCCTCGGCGACCGCGCCGAGGTGAGGCACCTCTTCGGCGTCGCGGAACCAGCCGGGCGCGTCCAGGTGGAAGCGCTCCTGGATGCGCCGGGACCGCTCCCCCAGCTCCGCCGGGAGCGCGGCCCGCAGCTTGAGCTGGGCGGTGGCCAGGTCGGCGCCGAGGCCCAGCTCGGTGGCCGGGCCCGGCATCCCGGCCAGGAAGAGGGAGTCGGCCTCGTCGCCGGTGAGCCCGGTCAGCCGGGTGCGGTAGCCGTCGAGCAGCCGGTAGCCGCCGACCGGGCCGCGGTCGGCGTAGACCGGGATGCCGGACGCGCCGAGCGCGTCGATGTCGCGGTAGACCGTGCGGACCGAGACCTCCAGCTCTTCGGCGAGCTCAGGCGCGGTCATCCGCCCCCGATTCTGCAGCAGCAGGAGCAGGGAGAGGAGACGGTCGGCGCGCATGGCTCCCATTGTGCCGCCGTACCTGACAAAAGATGTCAGGTACGGCGGGCAACGTACTCCTCGGCCCGCGGGACACGGATCGCGCGGAGCCCCAGAACCATCGGAAGGACACCGCATGACCACGCACGCCACCGGCACGTTCACCTTCGCCAACTGGGACGAGGCCACCGTCGGCGAGGCCGGTGACGGCCCGAAGCTGGCCCGCGCCACGGTCACCAACAGCTTCTCGGGAACCCTGGAAGCGGAGCGCACCACCTGTGAGTACGCGATCACCTACTTCACCGAGAAGACCGGCGTCTGCACCGGCTACGAGCTGGTGACCGGCTCCGTCGGCGGGCGCACCGGCAGCTTCGTCTTCGTGCAGCACGGCACCTTCGGCGAGGACGGCAAGATCCACTGCTCGCTCGAGGTGGTGCCCGGCTCGGGCACCGGCGAGCTGGCGGGGCTCACCGGCAAGGGCGGCTTCGTGGCCGTGAGCGGTGAGTGCACCGTGCCGTACAGCTTCGAGTACGACCTGGGCTGACGGATGTCACCCGGCCTGGGCGGCCAGGTTCGGGATCCGCCAGTCGACGGGCGCGTGCCCCTGGGCCTTGATCGCCTCGTCGATCTGGGTGAAGGGGCGGGAGCCGAAGAACTTCTTCGCCGACAGCGGCGAGGGGTGCGCGCCCTTCACCACGGCGTGCCGCTCCTCGTCGATCAGCGGCAGCTTCTTCTGCGCGTAGTTCCCCCACAGCACGAAGACGGCCGGGTCGGGGCGGGAGGCCACGGCGCGGATCACCGCGTCGGTGAACTTCTCCCACCCCTTGCTCTTGTGGGAGTTGGCCTCGCCGGCCCGGACCGTCAGCACCGCGTTGAGCAGCAGCACGCCCTGCCGGGCCCACGGCATCAGATAGCCGTTGTCCGGGATCGGGTGGCCGAGCTCCGCCTGCATCTCCTTGTAGATGTTCCGCAGCGACGGCGGGGTCTTGACGCCGGGGCGCACCGAGAAGCACAGCCCGTGCCCCTGGCCCTCGCCGTGGTACGGGTCCTGCCCGAGGATCAACACCTTCACCTGGTCGTACGGGGTGGCCTCCAGAGCGGCGAAGACCTCCTCACGCGGCGGGTAGACGGGACCCTTGGCCCGCTCCTCCTCGACGAACTCGGTGAGCTCCTTGAAGTAGGGCTTGTCCAGCTCCTCGCCGAGGACGCCGCGCCAGGACTCGGGCAGCATGTGGGTCACGTCAACAACCTCCGGTGTTCGTTCTCTTGACGTGCCCCAGAACCTACCGGCGACCACCGACAACGGCTCAGGCGGCATCCAGCTTCGCCCGCAGCTCTGGGCCGAGCTCCAGGTCGACGGCGCCCAGCGCCTCCTCCAGCTGGGCCACGGAGCTCACCCCGAGCACCGGGATCACCGGCTTGTGCGCCCCCATGAGCCAGGCGAGCACCACCTGGTTCGGGGTCGCGCCGGTCTCCTTCGCCACCTCGCGCAGCGCGCTCAGCCGCCGCTCGGTGCCCGGGTGGTCGTACTGCTCCAGGATGCGCTTGTCGTCGCGGGTGTACGCGCCGTGGATCAGCGAACCGTACGCCAGCAGCGTCATGTCCTCCTGGGTGCCGATGTACTCGACGAGGTCGATGCCCGCGAAGCCCTGGGTGCCGAAGTCGGCCCCGGGCCGCGGCTGGAGGTAGGTGTAGCGCTGCTGGACGCAAGCGTAGCGGGCCAGACCGCGGTCGGCGGCGTACTGCCGGGCCGCCGACACCGCCCAGGAGGCGTGGTTGCTGCAGCCCAGGACGGAGACGCTGCCCTGGGCGACGAGCTCGGCGAACGCGCCGACGGTCTCCTCCATCGGCACCGTACGGTCCTCGATATGCGCGTAGTACAGGTCGACGCGGTCGGTGCCAAGACGCCGCAGGCTGCCCTCGATGCCGCCGCGTACGGTGTCGGCGGCCAGCCCCTGCCAGTTGGCGGGCCACTCACTGCCCCGCGCGGGGTCGGGCCGGGCGCCGACCTTGGTGGCGACCACGGTGTTCTCCCGCCGACCGCGGCTGCGCATCCAGCGGCCGAGCAGTTCCTCGCTCTCGTTCCCGGTGCCGCCCGGCCCCCAGATCGAGTAGTTGTTGGCGGTGTCGACGAAGGTCCCACCCGCCTCGGCGAAGCGGTCGAGGACGGCGAAGGACGTCTCCTCGTCGACGGTGCTGCCGAACGGGAGAATGCCCAGGCACAGGGCGCTCACCTCGGGCCCGGCGCCGCCCGCCAGGGTCAGATAACGCATCGTACGCATCTCTCCTCATGCGGAAGTCCGCGGAAGTCCGCGGAAGTCCGCGGAAACCTCAGGTGCCGGACCCGGTCCGATCCGACACCTGAGACTGTGCTCCTTGGAGTGCGCGCCAACGCAAGCCCTCAGCCGACTCCGGCGTTGAGGAAGATGCCGCCGTCGACCACGAGCGTCTGCCCGGTCATCCAGGCCGCCTGGTCGGAGGTGAGGAACGAGGCCACACCGCCGATGTCCTCGGGCACGCCCAGCCGCCCCAGCGGGTACGCCGCGGCGGCCTCCTCCTCGCGCCCCTCGTACAGCGCGGCGGCGAACTTGGTCTTCACCACGGCCGGGGCGATGGCGTTGACCCGCACCCCGGGCGCGAACTCATGGGCGAGCTGCGCGGTGAGGTTGATCATGGCGGCCTTGCTCACGCCGTACGCCGCGATGAACGGCGAGGTCGAAATGCCGGCGACCGAGGCCATGTTGACGATCGCCCCGCCGTTCTCCTTCTGCCACGCCTTCCAGACCTGCTGGGCGAGGCCGAGCGCCGAGACGACATTGGTCTCGAAAACCTTGCGCAGCACGCCCAGGTCGAGATCGGCGATCGGCCCGAAGACCGGGTTGGTGCCGGCGTTGTTGATGAGGAAGTCCAGTCGCCCGAACGCCTCCATCGCCCGCTCGACGGCGACGGCCTGATGCGCCTCGTCGTGCGCCTTGCCGGCCACGGCGATCACCCGGTCGGAGCCCAGCCGCTCGACGGCCTCCTTGAGTGCGTCCTCGTTGCGCCCGGTGATGCACACCCGGTCGCCGCGCGCCACCAGCGCCTCGGCTATGCCATAGCCGATGCCGCGGCTCGCGCCCGTGATGAGCGCGGCGCGGCCGCTGTCCGAAGTTTCCGCGGTCATGTGGTCAGTGTCTCCCGTCAGTTGAGCGGGCCGCCGGCCACGTACATGACCTGGCCGGAGACGAATCCGGCCGCGTCACCGGTGAAGAAGGCGATGGCGTTGGCGATGTCGTCGGGCTTGCCGACCCTGCGCACCGGGATCTGGCTCGCGGCGGCCTCCTGGAACTCCTCGAACCCCATGCCGACGCGCTCGGCGGTGGCGGCGGTCATATCGGTGGCGATGAAGCCGGGCGCCACGGCGTTGGCGGTGACGCCGAACTTGCCGAGCTCGATGGCCAGGGTCTTGGTGAAGCCCTGGAGGCCGGCCTTGGCGGCGGAGTAGTTGACCTGTCCGCGGTTGCCGAGGGCCGAACTGCTGGAGAGGTTGACGATCCGGCCGTACTCCGCGTCCACCATGTACTTCTGGCAGGCGCGCGACATCAGGAACGCGCCCCGCAGATGGACGCCGATGACGGTGTCCCAGTCGGTGTCGCTCATCTTGAAGAGCAGGTTGTCGCGGAGCACGCCCGCGTTGTTGACGAGGATCACCGGCGCGCCGAGCTCTTCGGCGACTCGCCCGACCGCGGTCTCCACCTGGGCCGCGTCGGACACGTCGCAGCCCACGGCGATGGCGGTGCCGCCCGCCTCGGTGATCTTCTGCACGGTGTCCGCGCAGGACGCCTCGTCGAGGTCGAGCACGGCGACGGCACGGCCCTCCTGCGCCAGGCGCACGGCGGTGGCCGCGCCGATGCCGCGGGCGGCGCCCGTCACGATGGCGACGCGCTGCTCGGTGGTGGACATGCGGGTTCTCCTCGCCTCGGTGGGGCTCACCGCCCGGACGACGAAGGCGGTGAGCGACCGCTTAGTCGCTTCAGTGTACGAGACGCCAGGACTTATCCCCGGGCAGCCTGAAGAAGGCCGTGACTTCGTCGGATTTTCGTCGTTCTCATGGTGGGCTGCAAGAAGCCCCGCCGAGTCAACCACGGCGAGACTCCGCACCTTCGGGCCACGAGTCACGTGGCAGCTCGCCGACCACGCATCCAGCCTGGTGGCGAGCCTCTGCTCGGCAAATTCCGGACATGCGCCGCGGCAACCCCGGATGAGCCCCGACCCGCGAACGAGCGGCCCAAGGACCACGCCGGAGCGCTACGACCGCATACCGGACCATCCCCCAAGACTCACGGGATGGCTCTTGGAAGCCCCACTACGCCTGGGCTGGGCTGTCGCATGCCCTCCGCTGCCCTCCTCGCGCGTGTTCAGCGCACGAGGAGGTCCAGCAGGCGCTCCGTCTCCGCCTCCGCGTCACGGGTCAGGCCGGTGTGCACCGGGCCCGGCTGGACGACCGTGGAGCGGGGGGCGACCAGCCAGCGGAAGCGGCGCCCCGCGTCGTCGCCGGCGGCCTGCCCGGCCCGCTCGCCGCCGCAGCACACGTTCTCCACGGCCGCGAGGGCCGCCCGTACGCCCGCCACATCCGCCTCGGGGTCCAGCGCGAGCAGCCGGGCCTCGTCCAGGTGGGTGCGGGCCGCCACGAAGGACTGGGCCCGGCAGTACACCAGGACACCCGCATTGATCTGCTCGCCGCGCTCGACCCTCGGTACCACGCGCAGCAGCGCGTACTCGAAGACCTCCCGGCCGCCCGTCCGCCCGCTCACTCCGACGCCTTTCCCTCGACCCAGATCCGCAGCCACTCCGGGGCCTGGGACGGCTTGTCCCCATGCGGCGGCCGCTGGTCGCCGAGGGTGATCCGGTCGCTGATCGTAGCGGCGCGCTCCAGCAGCAGTTCGACATAGCGGCGGCGCACCGCGTCCGGGCCGTCGAAGCCGGGCTCGTCGACCAGCCACTCGTCGGGGACGTCGGCCGCGACCTCGGTCAGCAGCTCCTCGGTGATCCGCGGCGCCAGGGCCTCGGCGGCCGCCGCGATGTCGGGGCCGAAGGGCGCCAGGGCGTGGTCGGAGGCGTCGTAGGGCTTGGCGGCCACCGCGTCGGCGCCGCGCCAGCTGTGGTGCCAGATCATCGTGGCGCCGTGGTCGATGAGCCACAGCCGGCCGTGCCAGACCAGCATGTTCGGATTGCGCCAGGACCTGTCGACGTTGCCGATGAGCGCGTCGAACCACACCACGTGCCCGGCCTCGGCGGGGCCCACCCCGAAGGCCAGCGGGTCGAAGCCCAGCGAACCGGGGAGGTAGTCCATGCCGAGGTTGAGCCCGCCGCTGGCCTTGAGCAGGTCCTGGACCTCCTCGTCCGGCTCGGCCAGGCCGATCACCGGGTCGAGCTGGATCCGCACCAGGTCCGGGACGCGCAGCCCGAGCCGGCGGCCCAGCTGCCCGCAGATGACCTCGGCGACCAGGGTCTTGCGGCCCTGCCCGGCGCCGGTGAACTTCATGACGTAGGTGCCGAGGTCGTCGGCCTCGACGATGCCCGGCAGCGATCCGCCTTCTCGCAGCGGTGTGACATACCGGGTGGCGGTGACTTCAGGGAGCATTCGCCCAGCCTATTGAGCGGCGCAAACGCATTTCGCGGCGGCTGAACGCCCGGGGTGCCCCGCACGTATTCTCTTGCGGATTGCGGAAACGTACCCTCACCAGGAGGCACCACCATGGCGGAACCGGCGATCACCGGGCGACCCACCACCACCCGCCGCGCCTTTATGACCGCGTGTGGAGCGGCCGGGCTCGCCGCAGCGCTCGCGGCGTGCGGCAGCGACGGCGACTCCGGGTCCGAGGCGTCGAAGAGCAGCGGAGCCGGCGACTCGGGCCAGACCGGCGGGGGCGGCGGCATGGAGCTGGCGAAGACCTCCGACATCCCCGAGGGCGGCGGGAAGGTCTTCAAGGACCACGAGGTCGTGGTGACGCAGCCCAAGGCGGGCGAGTTCAAGGCGTTCTCGTCGGTGTGCCCCCACATGGGAAAGCCGCTCGGGGACGTCTCCGGCGGCACGATCAACTGTCCCTTCCATGGAAGCAAGTTCAACGTCGCCGACGGCAGCGTGAAGCACGGCCCGGCGACCAAGGCGCTGACCCCCGCGGAGATCAAGGTGCAGGGCGACACCATCTCCATGGCCTGACCAGCGCGCTCCATGGCCTGACCAGCGCGACCACGGGCCTCACCGCGCCCGGGACCGGCGCCAGCAGGCGATGACCTCCTCGGCCGTGGTGACCGTGGCGACGAGGGCGAGGGTGTTGCGGATCACCGCCGGGGTGTAGTCGACGGGCACCCCGGCGATGGCGTCGGTGGGGACCACGGCCGTATAGCCGAGGTTGACCGCGTCGAAGACCGCGTTGGGTATCGCCACATTGGCCGACACGCCGGTGATGACGAGGGTGCGGCAGCCCAGGTTGCGCAGCAGCGCGTCCACGTCCGTCCCGGCGATCGGCGACAGGCCGTGCAGCCGCCGCACGACCAGGTCCTCGGCCGCGACCGGGATCGGCTCGGCGATCCGTACCGCCTCGCTGCCGCTCAGCTGCCGCACCGGCAGCCGCTCGGCGGCCCGGAACAGCCGCGCGTTACGGTTCGCGCCACGCCCGTCGGCGCGCCGCTCGGCCACCGCGTGCAGCACCTGTACGGGCGTGTCGTGCGCCGCCGACACCAGGCGCGCCACCGTGTCGAGCGCGCCCGTCTCACGGGCGGCGGCGGCCAGTTCGGGCAGGGCGCCATCCGGGCCGACCACCCCGCGCTGGCACTCCACGGTGAGCAGCGCGCAGGTGGCGGAGGTCAACAGCTCGGACAGGGTTTCGCGGGCGTACGAGGGCATGGTTGGCCTCCTGCGGGCGGCGGGCCGGTCCGGCCGCGCGAGGCTAGTCGCCATTGCGCATGGAAGGAAGAGGCCGCATCCTGTGCGGCACACACCAGTCAGCGGGAGGTGCCGGGACCGATGGCCGTGACCCAGCGGCGGGGCCGCCGCATCATGATGACCCGGGCGGAGTTGGACGCCTACCTCGCCGAGCAGCGCACCTGCCGGGTGGCGACGGTCTCGGCGGACGGGCGGCCGCATATCAGCCCGCTGTGGTTCGGCTGGGACGGCGGCTCGCTGTGGCTGTACTCGCTGACCCGCAGCCGCCGCTGGGCACAGCTGCTGCGGGATCCACGGGTCGCCGTGGTGGTCGACGACGGGCATGAGTACGGGGAGCTGCGCGGCGTCGAACTGGCCGGCCGGGTGGCGATCGTCGGCGAGGCGCCGCGCACCGGCGAGCCGTGCCCCGAGCTCGACACGCCCGAGCGGCTGTTCGCGGCCAAGTACTTCGGGCTGTCCGCCATGCCGTACGACGGCCGCCATGCGTGGCTGCGGCTGACGCCCGACACGATCAACTCCTGGGACTTCCGCAAGCTCCCCTAGGGCCATGCGGCACGACGCGGGGCAGCCGGACTTGCCGGCTGCGCCGCGTCACGAATCTCGAGAGGACGAGCACGGCTTACGGCCCCAGCGTGTCCCCGGGCATCGGCGTGTCGCGCAGAACCCAGGTGCCGCAGGACGTGATCACCGACCCCATGCGGCTGCAGGTGATGCCGTGCACGGTCCCCGACGTGGTGATGACGTCGATGAAAATGTCACTGCCGTCGCCGCCGGGGCCGACGTCAATGGACGCACCGCAGGCGCCCACGGGTACCGCTCCCCCCTCATCGGAGAGGTCGTCCCAGTCGATGGGCCCGCCAGGAGCGGTCTCGTCGCCGACGTAGGGAATTCCGAAACTGACGGCTGCGTAGAAAGCCCCGCCGCCGGCGGCTTCCTGACGAACGGTGTCGATGTCGAAGCACCCGTTCTGAGCCTCCGGGGGCCTCGGGGGCTTCACCTCACCGGGCTTACCGGGACGGCCGGGCTCGGGGTAGGAGTCGGGGTCAGGGACAGGTTCGGGGTCATCCATGGAGGCGGCCCGGTCAGTGGAGACGACGTCCGAAGCCGACTGCGCTTTCGCTCCGGGGCCTTGAGCCTCGGCGGGTAGGACGCCCAGTACGCCTACCAGCGAGACGGCGGTCAGTGAGGTGACGCCGAGCGCCAGCCGTGCATACCGCACTCGCGGCGATGCGGCCCTGCTGTGAGGACGCATTCAGTACTCCCTTGGACTTGAGCCGGGCAATCTCCCGGAAACGTCTTCTTATCCTCAGGAGCCTTCCACCCACATCCCGGTGCTTATGTGACGAATCATTCGATCAGCCCAATACGCGACAATGACGCCGCGGCTCAGCCGCCGAACCGCTCCCCCACCCCCCGCAGTACGTCGACCGCCGCCCGGATCGAGGGCCTGCGGTCGGCGTCCGCGCGCCAGATCGCGTAGACATGGCGCCGCATGGTGTGCTGGCGCACCGGCACCACCCGCACCCCCTCGGGCACCACGCCGCGGCCCAGCCGGGGCACCACGGCGACGCCGAGCCCGGCGGCGATCAGCGCGAGCTGGGTGTGGTGCTCCCGCGCGGTGTGGCAGATGCGCGGTTCGAGACCCTTGCCGCGCAGGGTGATCATCAGCCAGTCGAAGCAGAACCCGCCCTGGGGCCAGGAGATCCACTCGTCGTCCGCGAACTCCTCCGGATCCACCGCCTCCCGGTCGGCCAGGGGATGGTCGGCGGGCATCGCCAGATCCACCGGGTCGTCCAGCAGCGGCGCCTTGACCAGTCCGTCGGGCATCGGCAGCGGCTTGTTGTACCAGTCCAGGACGACCGCGAGGTCGATATCGCCGCGGACCACCGCGGGCACCGACTCATCGGGCTCCATCTCCTGGAGCCGGGCCCGCAGCTTGGGGTGGGCGATGCGCAGCCTGGACAGGACGTCGGGGAAGATACCGCGGACCGCGGTGGGGAACGCGCCCATCATCAGCTCCCCGACCGCCTGGCCGCGCTGCGCCTCGAGGTCGGCCTGGGCCAGCTCGACCTGGGAGAGGATGCGCGCCGCGTGGTCGGCGAGCAGCCGCCCGGCGTCGGTGAGCCGCACGCCGCGGCCGTTCTTGGCGAGCAGTTGCTGCCCGGTCTCGCGCTCCAGTTTGGCCAGCTGCTGAGAGACGGCCGAGGTTGTGACGTGCAGCCCTTCGGCGGCGCCGCTCACGGAGCCGTGGCGGGACACGGCATACAGCGTACGGAGGCGTTCCAGGTTCAACATGTAAGAGATGCTACGCGATACCTCGCATAAAATCTCACTTGCCCTAAGAGGTCAGCAGGCGTCAAGGTGGCAGCATGACCACAGCGACCGCCTCGCCCACCGCCGCCGGCGGCAACACCACGGCCACCACGGCCACCACCACCCCGGCCGCACCGGCCACCCCCACCCGCCGCCCGCTCCTGGACTGGCGGATCCGGTTCGGCGCGCTCGCCCTGATCTGGGGCTTCAGCTTTCTGTTCATCAAGGTCGGCACCGAGGCGTTCGCTCCGCTGTACGTCACGCTGGGGCGAATGCTGTTCGGCACCGCCGTCCTGGTCGCGGTCCTGGTGGCGAAGCGGGAGCGGCTGCCGCGTGGCGCACGGGTCTGGGGCCATCTGGCCGTGGCGGCCTTCTTCCTCAACGCCCTGCCGTTCTCGCTGTTCGCGTACGCCGAGCTGACCATCCCGTCCACCCTGGCCGGTATCTGCAACGCGACTTCGCCGCTGTGGGGCATGGTGCTCGCCGTGGCGGCGGCCTCCGACGACCGGCCGACCCGGCAGCGCGTCGCGGGCCTGGGCATCGGCTTCGCCGGCGTGTTGGTCGTGCTCGGCGTCTGGCAGGGCTTCTCCGGTCAGGACCCGGCGGGCACCGCGATGGCGCTGGCCGCCTCGCTCAGCTACGCGGTCGGCTGGCAGTACGTCCGGCGTACGCTCAGCGGCTCCGGCCACTCCCACCTGGCGATGTCCGGCGCCCAACTGCTGATGGGCACGGCCCAACTGGCGGTCGTGGCCCCGCTGTTCGCCCCGGCCCCGGACTCCTTCCCGGTACTGCCCCTGCTGTCGGTGATCGCGCTGGGCGCGCTCGGCACCGGCTTCGCCTTCCTGGTGCAGTACGGCCTGGTCGAGGAGGTCGGCCCGACCACCGCCATGATGGTGACGTACTTCGTCCCGGTCATCGCGACCGCGGCGGGCGTGGCGATCCTCGGCGAACACCTCACCTGGAACACGCCGGTCGGGGCGCTGATCGTGCTCGCGGGCGCGGCGCTGACCCAGACGCGGCCGCGCGCCAAGGCCCCTCGGGCCCGAGCCACTCACTGACTCAGCCATAGCGCCCCGCCGGGGCCGGTCCCGTCGCCGACGCGAGCGCGTCCGCGACGGGACCGATGTCGTCCATGCCCAGCGATGACACGGTCAGCCGCACCCCGGACGGCGAGGCGATCCTGAACCGGGCCCCGGGCGCGACCGCCCAGCCGGACTGCAGCAGCCGGGCGACGGCACCGGTCTCGTCGGGGACCGGCACCCATACATTCATCCCGCTGCGGCCATGGGCGGCGATCCCGCGCTCGCGCAGCGCCCGCACCAGCGCGTCGCGCCGCCGACCGTACGAGGCGGCCACCGCCGAGATGTCCACCGCGCCGGTCTGCCACAGCCGCACCAGCGCGTCCTGCAGCAGATGGCTGACCCAGCCGGGGCCCAGCCGCTGCCTTCCGCGCACCCGGTCCACGGTGACCGGGTCGCCGGTCAGCACGGCGACCCGCAGATCGGGCCCGTACGCCTTGGCGGCGGAGCGGACCAGCGCCCAGTGCTCCGTACCGCCCGCCAGCGGGTGGAGTGGCACATCCACGATGCCGTGCCCGTGGTCGTCCTCGATCAGCAGCGTTCGCGGGTGGCGGTCCAGGGCCGTACGCAGCGCGCGGGCGCGCTCGGCGCTCACCGCCGCGCCGGTCGGGTTCTGTGCCCGGCAGGTGACGATCAGCGCCCGCGCCCCTTTATTCAGCGCCTCCTCGACCCGCTCCGGCAGCGGCCCGTCGTCGTCCACCGCGACGGGGACGGTGCGCAGCCCCAGCGCGGGGACCAGGTCGAGCACGCTGCCCCAGCCCGGATCCTCGACCGCGACCGCGTCGCCGGGTTTGAGATGGGCGGCGAGCACGCGCTCGATCGCGTCCAGCGAACCGGAGGTGATGGCGACCGGGCCGCCCGGCACCCCGTCCGCGTCGAGGGCGGCGCGGGCGGCCCGGGCGAGCTCCGGGGACACCTCGGGCGTGCCGTACAGCGCGGGGTGTTCGGCGTTGCGCGCGGCGGCCGCGGCCAGCGCCTCGCCGAGCGGCGGCAGCAGGGCGGGGTCGGGGTTGCCGTCCCCGAGGTCCCGCACGCCCTCGGGGGCCTCGACACGGAGCAGATCACGGGAGGTGGTGGCGGGGCGCGGACGCACCCGGCTGCCCTTGCGGCCCGCGGTCTCGATCACCCCCCGGTCCCGCAGCGAGCGATAGGCGGCCGCGACGGTATTGGGATTGACACCCAGCCGGGACGCCAACTCCCGCATAGGCGGCAGAAGTTGCCCGGGGGCCAGGTCACCGGCGCCCACCGCGCGCTCGACACTCGCGGCGATCTCAGCTGCGCCGCGCCCTTCGATCCGATACTCTCCTAGCACAAAACAGATTTTGTACTAGTTCAAAGGGGATTGCAAATGACCGCCGCGAGCACCACCCCGGACGCCTACCAGCCGACCGACCGGACGGTGCCCACCCGGTCCCGCGAGCGCGCCTCGTACGACCCGGAGCTGGTGCACTCGATACTCGACGAGGGCTACGTCTGCCATCTGGGCTTTGTGCGCGACGGCGCCCCGGTCGTCCTGCCGACGCTGTACGCGCGGGTGGGCGAGCGGCTGTATGTGCACGGGTCGACCGGCTCCCGCCCGCTGCGGATGGCGAGCGGCGCGGAGGACCCGGGCATGCCGGTGTGCCTGACCGTCACCCATGTCGACGGGCTGGTCCTGGCCCGCTCCGCCTTCCACCACTCCATCAACTACCGCTCGGTGGTGGTGCACGGCGCCGCCCGCCAGGTGACCGACGGCGCCGAGCGCGCCGCGGCCCTCGACGCCCTGGTCGACCACGTCGTGCCCGGCCGGGCCGCCGACTCCCGGCCGGCCAACGCCAAGGAGCTGGCCGCCACCGCCGTACTCCGCCTGGACCTCGCCGAGGTGTCCGCGAAGATCCGCACCGGCGGCCCGAACGACGAGCCCGAGGACCTGGCGCTCCCGCACTGGAGCGGCGTGCTGCCGGTGGCACGGACGTACGGCGCGCCGGTGCCCGCCGACGACCTGACCCCCGACACGCCGGTGCCCGGCTACCTCACCCGTCTCTGACGAAGCCGGACACGCCCGACGACCCCGACGAGGGCCGACGAAACCCGACCCGCCCGCGCCGGCCTCTCAGCCGGTCAGCGGGCGGGCGGCGAGCCCGGCGCCCGGCCTGTGCCGTCGGCCACTGCGGCCGCATCCGCCTCTTTCCTCGCGGAGAGCGTCCCCGACCCGGCCACCGGTTCGGCCGCGGCCGCCTTCGGCGCCGAGGTCTGCGCGATGAACGCGCCGAAAAGCACCACCGCGCCCCCGACGATCTGCGGCAGCGACAGGTGCTCGTCCAGCAGCACCCAGGCCAGTACGGTCGCCACGACCGCCTCCAGGCAGGCGACCACCCCGGCCACCTGAGGCGACAGCCGGCGCACCGAGACGACCCCGGTGAGATAGGCGACCACCGTCGCGACCAGGACGATCCATCCGAGCAGCAGTACGGCGGGCACCCGCGCGCCCGCCAGGTCGGCCCGGCCGGCCAGCACCGCCCAGTCCAGATTCCAGGGGCGCGCCACGACGGTCAGCGCCACCGCGCCGACGATCAGCCCGTACGCGATGACGCCCAGCGGGTCCGCGGCGTTCTCGCCGTCGCTGCCGTGGTCGGCCAGGACGAAGTAGCCGACCTGGCAACCGGCGGCGCCCAGGGCGAGCAGCAGCCCCACGGCGTCGAAGCTCAGCCCCGACCACACCTCGACCACACAGGCCAGTCCGCCGACCGCGAGCACGACCCCCACCGCCGCGGCACCGCTCACCGGCCGCCGCTGGACGAACCGCACCCAGCCCAGGACCAGGGCGGGGGCCAGATATTCGACGAGGAGCGCGACGCCGACCGGGATGCGCGAGATCGCGGCGAAGTAGCACGCCTGCACCCCGGCGACGGCCAGCAGGCCGAACCCCACCAGCAGGGCGGGGCGCTTGGCGGGCAGATCACGGTGGTGCCAGGCGACCGGGAGCATGACCAAGGCGGCGCCGGCCACTCGCAGCCAGGTGACATGGAGGGGTTCGAGACCCGCCTCGATCAGCGGTTTTGCGGCCACGCCCGATCCGCCGAACGCGAGTGCCGAGGTGAGCGCCAGCCCCAGCCCCACGCTTCTCGTCCCTCCCGGACCCTGCCCCTGAGTGTTGTGCATCGGATCATCATGTCAGCTCACGACAGGACCGTCACGTCGTTGACTGCTGGCGCATTTCCCCGTCCAGGGCCGCGACCAGCAGTTCCGTATCGACGCCGGCCCGCCGCAGCACCTCCACGGCGCGGCACTCCGGGTCGTCGGCGAGGGCGGCGAGAAGGTCGGGACCCTCGGCCCGGAGCGCACCGCGGGCCCGGGCCCGGGCGGTCGCGGCGCCCATGGCCGCCACGGCGGCGGGTGACCAGCCGGACATGCCGCCGCCCTGGGCGCCCTGGATTCCGCGCAGGTCCCGGGGGCGCACCCGGCGCCGCGCGCCGGAGTCCTCGACCGAGCCGCTCCACTGGACGCCGTAGCCGATGGCGCGCTGTGCCAGATAGCCGAGCAGCCGCGCGACCTGGGGTGGGCCGCCCGCGAAGGCGGCACGCGCCCGGGGGTCCGACTCGAGCAGGGTGTGCAGCAGATGGGCCGTGTCGATCTGCCGGTCGCCGTCACGGAACGCCCGTCGGCGCGCCCCCGCGACCACGGCGTCCAACTCCTCGCCGAGCCGGCCCTCGTCATAGCCGCCGGAGGTACTTTTTCGCACGCTCTCACCCCATCAGTCCCCGGAGTCCGGAGCATCCCCGCCGGGGAGCATGTGGCTCTCCCACGATAGTTGGGCATTGACGGCCGAATCTCCTCCTCACGGAGGAGCCTGGGAACTGACGGTTCATCAGTATTGAATGTTCGAGGCGCCAGGGCTACGTTGCGCGACACCGCTGAGGCATCCGAGCCACGGCGCGCGGAAGGGGTGGCCCCATGGCCGAGGTCAGCGTCCAGGCGCGTATCGAGGCACCGGCCGAGAAGGTGTGGGCCCAGCTGACGGACTTCGCCTCATGGGTCCAGTGGAACGTGACGCACACCGGCTTCCCGGGGGGCGGCCCCGCCACGCTCGAGGTGGGCGCCACGTATCAGGAGAACATGAAGCTGATGGGCTTTCCGGCGGAGGTGATCTGGACCATCGAGGCCAGCGAGCCCGTCCGGGTGTTCGCCACCCGGGGCAAGGGGCCCATGGGCGTGAACCTCGCCATGCGCTATGCGCTGACGCCGGAGGGCGAGGCCACGACGGTCCGCGTCGACGGCGAGTTCACCGGTCCCGCGGTCTCGCTGATGGCCGGGAAGCTCAAGGACTCGGCGAGCGCCGCCCTCAACGAGTCGCTGCGCAAGCTCGGCGGACTGGTCGCCTGAGGCTCCCCCGCGCGTCCCCAGGGCCTGCTCAGCCCTTGCCTCCCTTCTCTCCGGGCTCATCCTGCCCGCCCTTCTCATCCTTCTCGTCCTGTTCGGCGAGGATCAGATACAGCCGCTTACGGGAGTCGTTGATGACCGCGACGGCCTTCTGCCGCTGCTCGGCGGTGCCGGTCTTCCAGACCTGCGCGAACGCCTCCATCAGGCCGAAGCCCGCCTGCCGGATCTCCTGCATCGACTCCCAGTCGATACCGCGCCCGACCTCCTCCCACGGGGCCCGCGACCCCGCCTCGGCCTCGCCGCGGCCCTCGTCGGTGAGGGCGAACAGCTTCTTCCCGCCCTCGCTCTCACTGGTGATCAGCCCCTCGTCCTCGAGCAGCTGCAGCGTCGGATAGACGGATCCGGGGCTCGGCCGCCAAGCGCCGGCGCTGCGCTCGGCGATCTCCTGGATCATCTCGTAGCCGTGCATGGGGCGCTCCCGCAGCAGCGCCAGGATCGAGGCGCGCACATCGCCGCGCCGCGCGCGGCCACGCGGTCCACCCCGGCCGCGGCCACCGAACGGGGGGCCGCCGAAGGGCGGGCCGAACGGGCCGAAGGCCGCGCGCCGCCCCTCGGAGTCGCCACGGCCGCGATGGCCCGGTCCGAAGTGTTCATGTCCATGGTGTCCATGGGGACGCATATGACGTTCCTTCCATCGTTGATCTGTCGCGATGTCTCAACGATATATCGGAACCGATCGCACAGCAATGGTCTTCCGATGCCCGGCCGGTCCACGCGCCCGGAATTGGCCATCGCCGAGGGCCCGGACGGCGCCCTACGGTCGGCGCATGCGCATCCGAATCGTCGACGCCTTCACCGCCCGCCCCTTCGCCGGCAACCCGGCCGGGGTCCTCCTCCTGGACACCGACGCGTTGCCCGATGACGACCGGCTCCAGCGGATCGCCGCCGAGGTCAACCTCTCCGAGACCGCCTTCGCCCACCCGCTGCCGCAGGGTGCGGAGGCCGACTGGGCGCTGCGCTGGTTCACCCCGGCGACTGAGGTGAAGATGTGCGGCCACGCCACGCTCGCCACCGCCCACGTCCTGCACACCACGGGCGCCGCGACCGGCACGGTCCGCTTCGCCACCCTCAGCGGGGTGCTGTCGACCACGGCCGACGACAGCGGCACGATCACCCTCGACTTCCCCACGTCCCAGCTGACGCCGCTCGACGTGGCCCAGGGCGCGGCCGGCGCCGCCGCCGACGCGCTCGGCGTCCGGCTCCTGTCCGTCCACCACACCACCCCGTACATCGACCACCTCTTCGTGGAGGTGGCCGACGAGACGACCGTGCGCACGCTGTCCCCGGACCTCGCCGCGCTCGCGCAAACCGGCCACCGCGGCTGCATCGTGACCGCGGCCGCCGAAGACCCGGCCCGCGGCTACGACTTCGTCTCGCGCGTCTTCGCCCCCGCCGTCGGCATCGACGAGGACCCGGTGACCGGCAGCGCGCACACCGCCCTCGCGCCCTTCTGGTCGGCCCGGCTCGGCCGTACGGAGCTGACCGGGTTTCAGGCGTCCGCCCGCGGCGGGCTGGTCCGTACGGCGCTGCGCGGCGACCGCACCCTGCTGACCGGCACAGCGGTCACCGTCATCGACGGGGAACTGCTCGCCTAGGGCCCACCTGGGGCGTCACGTGAAACCGGCTACGCGGAACCGGCTACGTGGAATCGACTACGCGGAATCGACCCGTACGCGGTGGCTTTCCCCTTCGGAGAGGAACGCCGCCAACTCCCGCCCCTGTTCTGCGACGGCGTCGCGGTCGGCTCGGGACAGGCCGCGCAGCGGGGTGACGACGACGGTGTCGGCGGCGACGCCCCACGTCGCGGCCACCCGGCCGTCCACCAGCACCACCCGTTCGCCGGCGACCGAGAGGCCGCGGTGGGCGTCGTCGACGATCCGGCCGCGGTCGTGATAGCCGAGGATCGCGTTGTCGAACGCCGGCAGAAACCGCACCGGGGCGGGGGTGTCGGGGTCGGGGCGTGGCGCTTCGGGAAGGTCGAGCAGTTCGCGGCCGCGCTCATCGCGGAAGGTGACCAGTTCCCCGCGCAGGGCGGCCACCGCGGCCGGCAGTCCGGCGAGGCCGCACCAGGCGCGCAGGTCGGCCGAGGCCGCGGGGCCGTACGCGGCCAGATAGCGCCGTACCAGCGCCTGGCCGACCGGGTCGGAGCCATCCGGGGCCGGCGGGTCGATCTCGCGACCCAGCCAGGCGGAGAGCAGAGCGTTGCGCACTCCCCCCTTGGCGCGCCACAGCCCGCGGGGCGGCAGCTGCACCACCGGGACGAGGGCGGCGACCAGCATTTCGCCCAGGGCCCGCCGCCCCGGCGTCGGCCAGCGCTCGGCGACCGCCCGTACGAGCTCGGCCGCCGTGCGGGGCTCGCCGTCCGCCATCACCGCCCGGCCCGCCGCCGCGAGTTCGTCGAGATCTGTCCCTTCGAACTCGCGGCGGTAAGTCCCGAGCACCCGCTGGCGCAGCATGGCGTCGTAGCGGGACCGCCAGGCCAGGACGTCGTCGGCGGTGAGGAGGTGGACGGTGCGGCGCATGAGGTGGGTCCGCACCAGGCCGCGCCCGGTCAGCAGGTCCGAGAGCACCGCCGGGTCGAACGCGCGCAGCCGCGACCACAGCCCTACGAACGGCTCCTGCGGCTCCTGCGCCTGCATGCCGCACAGATGCCCGACGGCGTCGGGGACCGGTATGTCGGCGCGTTCGAGCAGCAACTGCCGGGCGAGGGTGGCGCGGCCCAGCGCCCGGGTGTCGAGAACGGTCATCGGGTCATGCCCCCGCGCGGTCGTCAGCTCGACTTCTGCCCGTCGAGCGTTTCGCGCAGGATGTCCGCGTGTCCGGCGTGCTGCGCGGTCTCGGCGATGACATGCGTCAGCACCCGGCGCACGCTGTGCCGTGCCCCCGGCTCGTTCCAGGGCGCCTCGGGCAGCGGGTGCGTCGCCGACAGGTCGGGGACGGTGGTGATGATCTCCTCGCTCCGGGCGGCGACCTTCTCGTAGCGCTCCAGGATCTGGGCCAGGGTCTCGCCGGGCAGCATCTGGAAGTTGGCCTGGTGGTCGATCGCCCACTGCGGGAACTCGCGTGCGGTACCGGCCGCGAGATCGTCCCAGGTGACACCGTCGGGCAGATCGTAACGGAGCGCCGAGGGGCCCTCGACCACGAAACGCAGCCACCCCTCCTCGATGAACGCGACGTGTTTGATCAGCCCGCCCAGGCACAGCTCGCTGACCGTCGGGCGCTCGGCGGCCTGCTCGTCGCTGAGCCCGTGCACCGTCTTGGTCAGGGCGGCGCGCGCGGCGGCGAGCTCGGCGAGCAGATCGGCCCGCTCGGCGCCGAGGGATGTGGGGGGTGTGGTCATGGCGGTCACAGTGATCGGGTCCTTCTGTCTGATTCGTTGCGGTCTGAGCGTTGCCGCTGTCCGGCGAAAACCACATTCGCAGGGGAAGCGGTCAGGTTGTGACCTCTTCTCGGGGCGATACTGGCGTCATGCCCAAGACCTCAGCGCGGCTGCTGTCACTGCTCTCCCTGCTCCAGTCGCGCCGCGACTGGCCGGGGCAGCTGCTGGCCGAGCGGCTGGAGGTCAGCCCGCGCACGGTACGCCGCGATGTCGACCGGCTGCGCGAACTCGGCTATCCCATCGTGGCCGTCAAGGGCCCCGACGGCGGCTATCGGTTGGGCGCCGGTACGGAACTGCCGCCGCTGCTGTTCGACGACGAGCAGGCCGTCGCGCTCGCCGTGGCGCTCCAGACCGCCGCCGTCGCCGGTGCCGGTATCGCGGAGGCGGCGGCGCGTGCGCTGAGCACCGTACGGCAGGTGCTGCCCACACGGCTGCGCCATCGCGTCGACGCCCTCCAGGTCACCGCCGTCGAACGGCCGGGGACCCGGCCGAATCCGCAGGTCGACCCGCAGGTCCTCATGGCGCTCAGCGCGGCCGTACGCGCCCGCGAAGTGCTGCGCTTCGACTACGCCGCCCCCGTATCCCCACCAGCGGCCGCCGACGCCGACCGCACCATCGCTCCGCCGCGCCGGGTGGAGCCGCACCACCTCATCACCTGGGGCGGGCGCTGGTATCTCGTCGCCTGGGACCTCGACCGCGACGACTGGCGCACCTTCCGCGTCGACCGGATCGCCCCGCGCTCCCCCACCGGTCCCCGCTTCACCCCGCGCGAGTTGCCCGGAGGGGAGGTGGCCGCCTTCGTCGCCGGCAGGTTCCAGGGCTCCGACGGCTCCGGCGGCTGGCCCTGTCGCGGCGAGGTGATCCTCGATCTGCCCGCCGACGTCGTATCCGCCTACGCCCACGACGGACTCGTCGAAGCACTCGGCCCGGACCGCTGCCGGCTCGTCCTGGGCGCGTGGTCATGGCCCGGACTGGCCGCCGCCATCGGCAGGTTCGACGCCGACATCCAGGTCATCGGGCCGGCCGAACTCAAGGACGCCTTCGCGCACCTGGCCCGCCGCTACGCCGACGCCGCGGCGGGAGACCCCACCGGTCAGGCGGTGGGCAGCCAGTCGACCCGGCCCGCCAGCAGGGCGTAGCCGACGAAGGCCACGATGTCGATCAGAGCGTGCGCGGCGACCAGCGGTCCGACCCGCCCCCAGCGGCGGTAGAGCAGTACGAACACCACGCCCATCGCCATATTGCCGAAGAAGCCGCCGATGCCCTGATAGAGGTGGTACGAGCCGCGCAGCACCGAGCTCGCCAGCAGCGCGGCCATCGGCGTCCAGCCCAACTGCCCGAGCCTGCGCAGCAGATAGCCGACGACGATCACCTCCTCCAGCACGGAGTTCTGCACGGCGGAGGCGATCAGCACGGGGATCTTCCACCACACGTCGGGCAGCGCCTCGGGCACCACCGTCAGATTGGCCCCCGCCGCCCGTGCGCCGAGGTAGAGCAGCAGCCCCGTACCGCCTATCCCGGCCGCCACCGCGGCGCCCCGGCCCAGGTCGAAGGCCGGCCGCCGGCGGTCGAAGCCGATGGCGCGCAGCCCGGTGCCCTCCCGCAGCAGCAGATGGGCCACCAGCGCGACCGGCACCAGCGCGGTGGAGATGCCGAAGAGCTGCCAGGCCAGATCCAGCCAGGGCCTGCCGGGTGCCTCGGAGGCGTTGAGCGTGGCCGCCTTGTCCTTGAGCCCGCCGGGCGCGGTCACCGAGCCGATAAAGCTGATCAGCGCCGATACGCCGCTCGCGCCCAGCGACAGCGCCAGGACCAGCAGCGTCTCCTGGCGCAGGACACGTTCCGAGAGCCCGCCCTCCGGAGGGGAAAGCTCCATGTCCCGCGCGTGTGACTGCACGCCTGCCTCCAGTTCCGCTTTTCCACCGCATCGGTGGTCGTGTGCCGCTATGGTCTCGAAAAGAGTTCCGAAGATCACGCGAGGGTCAGGGGAGGGCGCCATCCCGCTGGCGCCGTCCTTGCTCCTGACAGCTTCATCTTCACAGGAGACGCAGCACATGGGACGCCACAGCAGCCTGCCAGAGGACTCAGTCGGCCCTGTCCACTCACCACGGCAGGACCCTACGGGGTCCCGGTCCGCCGCACGCCGCCGGGCCGTCGCGATCTCCACCGCGGTCGTGCTCGCCCTGGCCACCGGTGCGGCGCTGGTTCTGCGCAGCGAGTTGCTGGGCCCGATGGAGTCCTGCTCGGACGACGCGGTGCGCCTCGGGGTGGCCGCCTCCCCGGACATCGCCCCGGCGCTGCGCGAGGTCGCCGAGCGCGCCCGGTCCGCCCATGTCCGCTCCGATGGCCGCTGCCTCGATGTGAAGGTCACCAGCCGGGTGCCGTACGAGGTGGCCGACGCGCTCGGCGACGACAGCCGCGACCCGGGTTTCCAGGTGTGGCTGCCGGACTCCAGCGTGTGGGTCGACCGCGCGGCGTCCTCCCCCGCCAAGTCCGTCCCCCTGGACACGCTCGGCGGCGTGGCGTCCTCGCCGGTGGCCGTGGCGGCGACCCCGTCGGCCGCCAAGCGGCTCGGCTGGCCGCAGAAGAAGTACAGCTGGGCCCGGCTGACCGGGGCCGCGACCGGGGACGAGGATCTGCGGCTCGGGGCCGCGGACCCGGCGCGCAGCGCCACCGGGCTGCTCGCGCTGGCCCGCGTCAACGCCTCGATAGCCAAGGAGAGCGGCGGACCGGGAAAGGGCGGCGGGGCCGATACGCGGGCCGCGGCCGCCGCGAAACTCCTGTCCCAGCGTGTCTCCGACGGCGACGACCAGGTGCTGACCACGCTGCCGCGCGACGACTCGGGCGCGGAGGCGGGGAATCCGCGGCGCAATCAGGCGCTGTTCCTGTCCGAGCAGGCCGCCTACCGCCATAACGCGGCGGCCGGGGGCGCCCCTCGGCTCCAGCTGTTCTACCCCGAGGACGGCACCGCCGAGCTCGACTATCCGTACACGGTGCTCAATGACGACGCGCTCACCACGGCGCGGGCCCGCGCCGCCACCCGGTTCATGACCTTTCTCTCCGACACCCAGAACCGCCGGGTACTCGCGCGGCACGGCTTCCGGCCGGCAAGCGGCAAGGCGGTCGAGGAGGTGACCCGTACGGCGGGCGGCAAGGCCCCCCAGCCGTACGCGGTGGTCCCGGCCTCCGGTCCGTCGGGCGCGGAGCTGGAGACCGCGCTGGGCATGTGGACGATCACCGTGCAGAGTGCCCGGCTGAACACGGTCGTCGACGCCTCGGCCTCCATGGCGGCCCCGGTGCCCGGCCGGAACGGCGAGTCCCGGATGGCCGTCACCAAGGCGTCCCTGCTGCGGGCGCTGGCGCAGTTCACGCCGGACGACGAGATCGGGCTGTGGGAGTTCTCCCGGCGGCTCGACGGCGCCCGGGACTACCGGGAGCTGGTGCCCACCCGACGGCTGGGCCTGCGCGACCCGGACGGCTCCACCCAGCGCGACCGGCTGACGGCCGCCTTCGGCGCCCTGGAGCCGGTGCCGGGCGGGGCGACCGGGCTGTACGACACGGCGCTCGCGGCGTACCGGAAGGCACGCGACGGCTACGCGCAGGGCAAGTTCAACGCCGTCGTACTGCTCACCGACGGGTCCAACCAGGACGAGGGCAGCATCTCGCGCAAGGCGCTGGTCGAGCAACTGGGACGGCTCACCGACCCGAACCGCCCGGTGCCGCTGATCGCCATCGCGGTCGGGCCGGACGCCGACCTGTCCGCATGCGAGGACATCGCGGAGGCGACCGGCGGCTCGGCGCAGCGGGTGGCGGACCCGGCGCAGATCGACAGCGTGATCCTCAAGGCGATCGTGTCGGCGAGCCGGTCGGGCACGGAGAACTCGGGCTGAGCGCACCCCCCCTTTTTTTGCGGCTCGCCACGCGGCGGAGCCGCATATCGGTACAGTCCCCCAGTCCCGCTCGGCGGGGGCACCTCCCAGCGTTGGCTCGGGGCGCCCCCGGCCGGTGCCGGGTCAGCCGGGAAGGCCGGCCGGCCAGGTGTGGACCGGTTCGCCGGTGCGCATCAGCTCGCCGTAGCGGCGGGTCACCGCCGCCAGCGCGGCGTCCCGCCCGAGGCCGCTCTCCCGCGCCCGGTGGTACGCGGCGGCCTGCCAGGACGCGCCGTTGACGCGGCGTCGGCAGCGCTCCTCGATGATCCCCAGGTAGCGCTCGCGGTCGGCCGGCGGGACGCCCCAAGCGGCGAGCCCCGCGGCGGGGGGTCGGGGGGGCCCTCCCGGGCGGCGCGTTGGCGGGGGCGGGGGCTGCGCTCCTGGTTGAGCCCCCGGTCGCGGGGGGGGGGGGGGGGCCCGCCCCCCCCGGCGTCCCCCCCGGCGGCGGCCAGCGGCAGCAGCTCCTCCTGGACGAGCCGGACGGCGGGGATCCGCACCATCGAGGAGGACCGGCCACCCGGCTTGGGCCACCGCAGGACCGCGTCGATGCCATGGCGGCAGGCCGTGTCGAAGTTGGCCGCCGCGGCCTCGAACGGCAGCCGCTTCCATATCGGGCGCGGCTCCTCGGCGAGCGCCCGCACCAGGCCGTAGTAGAAGGCGGCGTTGGCGATGACGTCGCTGACGGTGGGCCCGGCGGGCAGTACGCGGTTCTCCACCCGCAGATGCGGTACGCCGTCGGCGACCGCGTACACGGGGCGGTTCCAGCGGTAGATGGTGCCGTTGTGCAGCACCAGCTCGCTCAGCCGCGGCACCCCGCCGTCGTCCAGCACCCGCAGCGGATCCTCGTCGTCCGCGGTCGACAGCAGGGGCGGGAAGAAGCGCAGATTCTCCTCGAAGAGCTCGTGCGCGTCGCTGATCCAGCGCTCGCCGAACCAGGTACGCGGCCGCACGCCCTGGGCCGCGAACTCCGGCGGGCGGACGTCGGTGGCCTGGAGGAACAGCGGCGGGCGGGACTCGCGCCACACCTCCCGGCCGAACAGGAAGGGGGAGTTGGCGCCCACCACGATCTGCGCGGCGGCCACCGCCTGGGCCGCGTTCCACACGGCCGCGAACCGGCCCGGGGTCACCTGAAGGTGCAGCTGGACCGAGGTGCAGGCGGCCTCGGGGGCGATCGAGCCGGAGGCGAAGCGAAACCGCTCCTCGCCCTCGACATCGATCAGGAAATCCTCGCCGCGGGCGGCCAGCATCTGTTCGTTGAGGAGTTTGTAGCGGTCGTCGTAGGAGAGGTTGGCGGAGCCCAGATCGCGGGCGACAAGGGTCGGGAGAATTCCGATCATAACGATCTCGGAGTCGACTTCCCCCGCCTTGCGATCGGCATATGACAAACCGGTCCGGAGCTCTTCCGCCAACTGGTCGAGAACCCTGCCGTGCAAACGGTGTGGCACGATGTTTACTTCAAGATTGCACTGTCCGAGTTCGGTCTGGAAATCGTGACTCGCGATTCTCTCCAGAACCTCGGCGTTCATCATCCTCGGCATCCCGTCGGACCCCGCGAGATTCAGCTCGATCTCCAGCCCCATGAGATTCTTGGGGCGGTCGAAACGCTTCTCGGCCAGGAGCCGGGCCAGCGCCTCCAGGCCCTGCCGGAGCCTGGCGCGCTGCCGCTGCCGCCCGGACGGATCGAACTCTCCGGCCACGACCTTCTCCCCCATCGAAGCGTCCCTTCCTCGAGTGGATCAACGGCTCCTGGCCGCGCACATCACGCACGATGATGCCCAGCCAATGTGATCGATAACGCCACACATGGACTGCCCAACCGATAGGCTCTGCACAACGCCGGATTGCCGTGATGAAAAACACCCGCCAGATCAAGCCTACCCAGGCTGGGTTAAAATGCCAGGTCATATCCGTGCATATGGCAGAGAATCGGCGAAAATCCCCTCGTCCCGGCGGGCCGGATTACTGCTTGCCCGCAATACCGGGGACAGGTACATGAAACACGACGGGAACACTTGTCGTATAAACTCGGCAACCGAGGCAGAGAGACAGCGCCCTGACATCTCGTCAGTGCCCCTCTGACCCGCGTTACACCGACAGCGTCATCCGCACCTGGCACGCCAGCGCTCCACCGTGTCTCCGAAGTGAGAGGCGACCCACCATGCCGCTGCACGTCCCCTCGGCTCCAGCGCCTGCTCTGAACAGCATCCGCACGGCCCTCGGTTCTCCCACCGCCGTCCGCACCCCGCTCCTCGCCACCCTGGACGGGCCCTTTGAGCTCGAACTCCCCCTGCCCGTCCACGTCCTGGACGACATCACCGCCCCCGACGGCCCGCCGGGCGCCCGGCTCACCGGATGGCGGTTCCTGATCCGCGACGGTGAGCGCACGGTGGCCTCCGCCGAGGCGATGCTGACGGCCGACGGCTGGGTCTTCTCACACTTCTCCGAAGGCCCGTATGTGTCGTCGGCCGAACTGGCGCTGAGCCAGGCCGAGTCGCTGCCCTCGGTGTACCAGCCCCGGCTGCTGTCCATCCCGGAGCTGTACATGCTGACGCTGTGGCTGCGCGGCGACCCTGACGTCGACGCCGAAGAGGGCCGCCTCGCCGCGGCCGATCTGCTGGTGCCGCTCACCCCCGCCCCGCCCGGAATCGCCGCTCACCGCGCGCACCGCGCCGCGGACCTGCTGCCGGTGCTCACCCTCCGGCTGACACCGACGCCACTGCTGGGCTCCTCGGCCTGACCGCCCGCCGCCGAGCACTGCCCGCGGCCGCCGCCGCCCGCGCCCGAGCGCCCCGTGATCCCCCGGATCGCGGGGCGCTCCGCTGCGGGCTCGTAACAGTCCCGGCAGGATGAACCGCCGACCGGGTGGATGCGTCATTATCTAGCGGGTACCGGTGCCGCGAAATCCGTGCGAAAACCGGCCCTTAGGGCAACACTTGGAGCAACAGACCGACTGACCAACGGGGGGCGGCCATGACTGCCGCAGCAAGTCACAGGACACTCACCACATCGCAGCGAGAGATCCCTTCCATGTGCCAGCACCAGCCACCGTGCCCGTCTGCCGACTCCGCCGACCGGGAGGCCGCCCATCTCGTGGCGCACCACCCCGAGCAGGGCTGGAGCCTGCTGTGCAACGGCGTCCTCTGCTTCGAGGACACCGGTGAGCTTCTGCCGGACGGGCAGATCATCGCACCGCACCGGCCGCTGGACGCCGAGCGCGTCGTCACGGCGGCCTAGCGAACCTTCAGGGGCCGGCCCGGCGCCTCAGCCGCACCGGCCCCGTACCCGACCGGGCCCGCCCGGTCAGCTCTCGTACGACTCCAGCGGCGGGCAGGAGCAGACCAGGTTGCGGTCGCCGTACGCGCCGTCGATCCGCCGTACCGGCGGCCAGTACTTGTCGGCCGGCGACACCCCGGCCGGGAAGGCCGCCTCCGCCCGGGTGTAGGGGTGCTCCCACTCCCCGCTGAGCGCGGCCGCCGTGTGCGGGGCGTTCCGCAGCGGGTTGTCGTCCTGGGGCCACTCCCCCGAGCCGACCTTCTCGATCTCCGCCCGGATCGCGATCATCGCCTCGCAGAACCGGTCCAGCTCCGCCAGGTCCTCGCTCTCCGTCGGCTCGATCATCAGCGTGCCGGCGACCGGGAACGACATCGTGGGCGCGTGGAACCCGTAGTCGACCAGCCGCTTGGCCACATCGTCGACGCTCACGCCGGTCGCCTTGGTGAGCGGACGCAGATCGACGATGCACTCGTGGGCGACCAGGCCGCCGGGGCCGGTGTAGAGCACCTGGTAGTGCGGCTCCAGGCGCTTGGCGATGTAGTTGGCACCGAGCACCGCCACCTGGGTGGCCCGGCGCAGCCCCTCGGCGCCCATCAGCCGGACGTACGCCCAGGAGATGGGCAGGATGCCCGCCGAACCCCAGGGCGCGGCCGCGACCGGGCCCACGCCCGTCGCCGGGCCCGCCGCGGGCTGGAGCGGGTGGTTGGGCAGATACGGCGCCAGGTGCTCGCGCACCGCGACCGGGCCCACCCCGGGGCCGCCGCCGCCGTGCGGGATGCAGAAGGTCTTGTGCAGGTTGAGGTGGGAGACATCGCCGCCGAACCGGCCCGGCCGGGCCAGCCCCACCAGGGCGTTGAGGTTCGCGCCGTCCACGTAGACCTGGCCGCCCGCGTCGTGCACGGCCGCGCAGATCTCGCTGATGTGCTCCTCGAACACGCCGTGGGTTGAGGGGTAGGTGACCATCAGGACGGCCAGTTCGTCGCCGTACCGCTCGATCTTGGCGCGCAGGTCGTCGGCGTCGACCTCGCCGTCCTCGCCGGTCTTGACCACGACGACCTTCATGCCCGCCATCACGGCGCTGGCGGCGTTGGTGCCGTGCGCGGAGGACGGGATGAGGCAGACGGTGCGCCGCTCCTCGCCGTTGGCCCGGTGGTAGGCGCGTACGGCCAGCAGCCCGGACAGCTCGCCCTGCGATCCGGCGTTCGGCTGGAGGGAGACCTTGTCGTAGCCGGTGACCTCGGCCAGCCTCTCCTCCAGCTCACGGATCAGCGTCAGATAGCCCTGGGCCTGCTCGACCGGCGCGAAGGGGTGCAGCGCCCCGAACTCCGGCCAGGTGATCGGCTCCATCTCGGTGGTGGCGTTGAGCTTCATGGTGCACGAGCCGAGCGGGATCATGCCCCGGTCCAGGGCGTAGTCGCGGTCGGCCAGGCGCCGCAGATAGCGCAGCATCGCGGTCTCGGAGCGGTGCCGGTGGAAGACCGGGTGGGTCAGATACACATCGCCGCGCAGCAGGTCAGCGGGGAGCGCGTCGGCCGCCGCGGCGTCCAGCTCGTCGATGGCGGGCAGCCCGCCGTCCACGCCGAAGGCCGACCACACGGCGGCGAGCTGGGCGCGCCCGGTGGTCTCGTCACAGGCGATGCCCACATGGTCGGCGTCGGTCAGCCGCAGGTTGACCCCGGCCTCGCGGGCCGCGGTGACGACCTCGGCGGCCCGGCCCGGGACATACGCGGTGAGGGTGTCGAAGAACGCGCCGTGCACGATCCGAACGCCCCCGGCCCGCAGCCCCTCGGCCAGCACGGCCGCGTAGCGGTGGGTGCGCCGGGCGATGGTCCGCAGGCCCTCCGGGCCGTGGTAGACGGCGTACATCCCGGCCATCACGGCGAGCAGCACCTGGGCGGTGCAGATGTTGCTGGTGGCCTTCTCGCGGCGGATGTGCTGCTCGCGGGTCTGCAGGGCCAGGCGGTACGCCTTGTCGCCGTCGGCGTCGACCGAGACGCCCACCAGGCGGCCCGGCAGGCTGCGGGCGTAGGCGTCGCGGACGGCCATGAAACCGGCGTGCGGCCCGCCGAAGCCCATCGGCACGCCGAACCGCTGGCTGCTGCCGACCGCGATATCGGCGCCCAGCTCGCCGGGCGAGGTGAGCAGGGTGAGGGCGAGCAGATCGGCGGCGACGGTGACCACGGCGCCGAGCTCATGGGCCCGCTCGATGACCGGGCGCAGCTCGCGCACCGCGCCGGAGGCGCCCGGGTACTGCAGCAGCACGCCGAACACCCCGCGCTCGGCCACCTCGGCCGGTATGCCCGCCGAGAGGTCGGCGACGACCACCTCGACACCGGTGGGTTCGGCGCGGGTCCGGATGACCGCGACGGTCTGCGGCAGCGTGTCGGCGTCGACCAGGAACACGCCCTGCTTGACCTTGCCCACCCGCCGCGACAGCGCCATGGCCTCGGCGGCGGCGGTGGCCTCGTCGAGCAGCGAGGCGCCGGCGGTCGGCAGCCCGGTCAGGTCGGCGACCACGGTCTGGAAGTTGAGCAGCGCCTCCAGCCGGCCCTGGGAGATCTCCGGCTGGTAGGGCGTGTACGCGGTGTACCAGGCGGGACTCTCCAGCACGTTGCGCAGGATCACCGGCGGGGTGAACGTCCCGTAGTAGCCCAGGCCGATCATCGGGGAGAGCAGTTGGTTGCGCTCGGCCAGGCCGCGCAGCTCGGCCAGCACCTCGGCCTCGCTGCGGGCCGGGGGCAGCCGCAGCTCCTCGGCGCTTCTGATGACCTCCGGCACGGCGGCCTGGGTAAGTTCGTCGAGAGAGCCGAAGCCGACCTGCGCGAGCATCTTGGCCTGCGCCTCGGAGTCCGGTCCGATATGGCGTCGCTCGAACGGAGTACCGCGTTCCAACTCGGTCAGTGAGGTGCGATTGGCGGTCATCTGCGAGGCCTCCTGGTCTGTACGACCTACGAGGGGCACCACGGTGCGGGTGCCCGAACGGCCTCCCCCTCTGTCATCTCAACCTGAGAGCTTCACCGGCCCGCGGGCGGCGAGCCGGCTTTCACCGTCGGTGAGGAGGGGTCCCGGAGCCGTACTCGCCCGTGGCCCACCCTGCTTTCCAGAGTGACCTCACCCGCGCGGTACGTGTGCCTGAGAGATTCCGGGGAGGATTTGCTCCTTCGGCGCCTCCGACGACGTCGGCGGAGGGCTCTCCCGCACGGGGTCTGCAGCCACCGTCAGCCTACCAGCGAGCCTGTCGCCAGGGTTTTTGGGGAAAGCGCTCGAGTGGACGCGCGCGGCGTTGTGGCTTTTCGTAGGGATCACAAGGAAACAGGGGGAGTCATGAAAAAATCGCCACCTGTGGGAGAGAGTGTGCAGACCGACATCGATCCGCGGACCCTCATCGGCCGCAAGGCCTTCGACCGCGATGGCGCGAAGATCGGCACCGTGGACGAGGTCTACCTCGACGACGCGACCGGCGAGCCGGAGTGGGCGGCGGTACGCACCGGCCTGTTCAGCCGGGACGTGTTCGTGCCCCTCGAACCCAGCCAGGTCATCGACGACACGCTGCGGGTGCCGTACGAACGGGCGCTCATCAAGGACGCGCCGGACTTCGGGGTCGGCCGCCATCTGTCGCCCGAGCAGGAGCTGCAGCTCTACCACCACTACGGCCTGGACGTCACCGGCTGACCTGGGTGAAGCTCCTGGCCCTCGCCCGGGTCGTGGCCCGGCCCCTGGCCCTCGCCCCGGCCCTCGTCCTCGGCCGGGGCGTCGGCGTCGGTGCCGCTCCCGGCGGGCCGGAGCAGCGGCAGCGGGTCCGCGGGCTCCAGCGCCGGGTCGTCGACCGCGAACGTCCGCACCCGGCCCGGTCTGGACCAGGGCTCCTCGAAGCGCACGGTCACCCGCCCGACCCCGCTGCCCTGCACCCACCCCGCCCCGAACTCCGCATGCCGTACATCGCAGCCGGGCAGCCAGCGGCGGGGCCGGTCGGCGCCCTCGTCGTCCTCCAGGGCCGCCAGGGCGGGCTCCGGTGTCGCTCCGGCCTCGCCCGTCCCCCCGGCGACCTCCTGAGCCTCCTGGGCCTCATGAGCGGCGTGGGCGGCCTGGGCGAACAGATCCTCCTGGGTGTAGTCCGCCAGACCGCTCACGCCCACTCCCAGCAGCCGCACACCCGCCGTGGTGTCCACGCCTTCCAGCAGCCGCGCCGCGGCCTCCCGCACGACCGCCGGATCGTCCGTCGGCCCACGCAGCGTCTCCGAGCGGGTCAGCGTGGAGAAGTCGTAACGCCGCACCTTGAGCACGACCGTGCGCCCCGAACGGCCGGCCCCGCGCAGCCGCCGCACACACCGGTCGGCGAGCCGCGCCACCTCCAGCTGCACCCGCGTACGGTCGGTGAGGTCGACGTCGTACGTGTCCTCCACCGATACGGACTTGGCGTCCCGCTCGGCCACCACCGGCCGGTCGTCCTGCCCACAGGCCATGACGTAAAGCGAGGCGCCATGGGCCTTGCCCAGCAGCCGGACCAGCTCCTCCTCCCCCGCCTCCCTCGTCTCGGCGACGGTGGTGATCCCGGCCCGGCGCAGCGCCTCCGCGGTGGCCGGGCCCACCCCGGGCAGGGTGCGCACCGTCAGCGGCCCCAGCAGCTCCCGCTCGGTGCCGGGCTCGATGAGCACCAGCCCATCGGGCTTGGCCCGCTCGGAGGCGATCTTGGCGAGCATCTTGGACCCGGCCAGGCCCACCGAGCCGGTCAGCCCGGTCGCGGCCACGATGTCCGAGCGCAGCCGCTCCCCCACGGCCAGCGCCGCCCCGGCCGTGGCCGGGACACCGCCCGCCTCCAGATCCACGAACGCCTCGTCCAGGCTCAGCGGCTCGACCAGCGGGGACAGGGCGGCCAGCAGGGCCATGACCCCGTCACTCACCTGGCGGTACAGGGAGAAGCGGGGGGTGAGATACGCCGCGTTCGGACACAGGCGGCGGGCCTGGGCCATCGCCATGGCCGAGTGGACCCCGAACACCCGCGCCTCATAGGAAGCCGTGGCCACCACGCCGCGCGGCCCCAGGCCGCCGACGATCACCGGCTTGCCGCGCAGGCTGGGCTTGGCCGCCTGCTCCGCCGAGGCGTAGAAGGCGTCCATGTCCAGATGCAGAATCGTCGGCGCACCCCTCACACCTACAGATGCTGCCGCATGCCACTGACAATCGGGACTACCCATCTGGACTGCCAGTGACCACGGGCCACTGACAACCGGGCGCTGACACCCGGGGGCAGCGGCTCCGCGCTCAGCCCGCGCGGTTGCGGCGCCGGGCGAGTTCGTCGGTGGGGTTGTGTCCCGCCAGCGTCTCGCCGGTGTCCACGCGCTCGCCGTGGAGCTGCGCCAGCGCGCTCTCCACGTCCCGCCACACCACGCCCACGGCGATCCCGAAGACGCCCTGGCCGCCCTGGAGCAGGTCGACCACCTCGTCGGGCGAGGTGCATTCGTAGACCGTCGCCCCATCGCTCATCAGCGTCATCTGGGCGAGGTCGTCGAGACCGCGCGAGCGCAGATGCTGGACGGCGGCCCGGATGTTCTGCAAAGACACGCCGGTGTCCAGAAGCCGCTTGACGATCTTGAGGACGACGACGTCCCGGAAGCTGTAGAGCCGCTGGCTGCCCGAGCCGTACGCGGGCCGCACGCTCGGCTCCACGAGCCCGGTGCGCGCCCAGTAGTCCAGCTGGCGGTAGGTGATGCCGGCGGCCGCGCAGGCGGTCGGCCCGCGATAGCCCACCTTCTCGGGCTTCGCCACGGCGCCTTCGCGCGGCGGCGTGGCCTGTGCCGCCACCCGAGCCTTCAGTACCGGTTCGGCCGGTACGCTCCCGGGGAGCGTGTACGGACCGCCTGCCGCCGTGCCGTCGCCGCTGCTTCTCACGCCGACCTCCGTCCTCGACCTGCCTTCTCGACGGTAGGCAGTCACCCGGGGTGCGTCAACGATCGCCACACTCGGCACGCCGAGTGATAATCACCCTAAGGGTGGTTTCCCGTATCCCTCTGGCGGGAAAGGCTACTCGAATGTGCTGTCGAAGACCGGCGGACAGCACAGCTTCAGCACAGCTCACGGTCCGCCGCTCCCTGGCCGCCGATGGCTCGCCGGCCGGGCTCACTGGCTGCTGGTGCCGAAGTCCTCGGGCGAGATCTGGTCGAGGAACTCGCGGAACTTCTCCACCTCGTCCTCCTGCTCGTCCGGGATGGCGATCCCCGCGTCGTCCAGCACCCCGTCACTGCCGTAGATCGGCGTGCCGGTGCGCAGCGCCAGCGCTATGGCGTCGGACGGCCGGGCGCTGACCTCCACGCCGCTGGCGAACACCAGCTCCGCGTAGAAGACACCCTCGCGCAGGTCCGTGATGCGGACTTCGGTGAGCTGCTGGCCGACCGCGTCGAGCACGTCCTTGAAGAGGTCGTGGGTCAGCGGGCGCGCCGGAGCCATGCCCTGCTGAGCGAAGGCGATCGCCGTCGCCTCTCCCGGTCCGATCCAGATGGGGAGGTAGCGGTCGCCTCCTACCTCGCGCAGGAGCACGATCGGTTGGTTGGAGGGCATCTCCACCCGGACACCCACGACGTCGAGCTCGTTCACACAGCAACCCTAGGACGTGCCCGGCCGGTTTGGATAGTCGGGACCGAGCCGGTCACCGGGAACCGGCCCGCAGAGCGGACTGGACAAAGGCCGCATGAAGCCGCACGGACAGCTCGGCCAGCTCCCGGGCGCTGGCCTCCGCATGGGCTCTGGTCTGCGGATTTGGGTGTCGCCGCAGCGGGGCGACCACCTGCTCGAGCAGTCCCACCTCGCGCTCCGCGGCGGCTTTCATGATCCTCAAATGACGTGGTTCCAGACCGAAACGACCCAGGTCCGCGACGAGCCTGGCGACGGTCACCGCCTCGATACCGTATCCGCCGTCCGCGCCCGGCCCGATCAGCCCGAACGACTCCCACTCGGCCAGCTTCCCCTCGTCGATCCCGGTGGCGGCCAGCAGTTCGGCCCGGCCCACCCGGGCGGCCGTGGGGCGCTCCACGGCGCCCTCCGCCCCCTCCTCGGCCGATGATCCCTCCGGCAGGGCACCGGGGGCCGCGGCGGGCAGCTGGGGCCGCTCTCCTCGCTCCAGGGCGTCCAGATGCTCCCGGATGACCTTCAGTGGCAGATAGTGGTCACGCTGCATACGCAGGACATGGCCGAGCCGCTCCACGTCCTCCGGGCTGAATTTGCGGTAGCCGGAGGGCGTGCGCCGCGGCTCGACCAGGCCCTCGGCCTCCAGAAAACGGATCTTGGAGAGGGTGACCTCGGGGAATTCGTCCCGCAGCAGATTCAGCACGGTGCCGATGCTCATCGCCCGGCCGCCCGCGGGGGCGGTGCCGGTGTCGGCACCGCCCGACGGTGTCTGAAGCATGGACCTCCCCTGACGGGTCAGATACCGAAGCCTCGCTGGCTCGGGTAGAAGACCAGCCGGTACTTGCCGATCTGCACCTCGTCACCGCTGTTCAGGATGGCCGAGTCGATCGCCTCACGGTTGACGTACGTCCCGTTCAGGCTACCGACGTCCGCGACGGTGAAGGAGCCGTCCTGGCCGCGACGGAACTCCACATGGCGGCGCGAGACGGTCACGTCGTCCAGGAAGATGTCGCTCTGCGGATGACGGCCGGCCGTGGTCACATCGCTGTCCAGCAGGAAGCGGCTGCCGGAGTTCGGCCCGCGGCGGACCACCAGCAGCGCGGACCCCGGGGGCAGCGCATCGACGGCCGCCTGAGCCTCCGGGGAGAGCGAGGGCAGCGGAGTCTGCCCGGTCACCTCGGCGTCGTATGCCTCAAGACCGGAGATCGAAATGGTGGACGTGGTCTCCGAAGCACGCTCGGAGGGCGCCTGGC
This sequence comes from Streptomyces sp. NPDC059679, assembly GCF_042734105.1. Classification (NCBI taxonomy): domain Bacteria; kingdom Bacillati; phylum Actinomycetota; class Actinomycetes; order Kitasatosporales; family Streptomycetaceae; genus Streptomyces; species Streptomyces sp. NPDC059679. The sequence continues at coordinate 210,234 of NZ_JBHWES010000011.1, forward strand.
CCCGCAGCGGCGCACCGCAGTTGGAGCAGAAACGGCTGTCCTGGGCGTTCTGATGGCCGCACCTCTGACATACCGGCAAGCCGAACCCTCCGCCCGTGTTCGCGGTCGATGGCTCCCCGAAACCTATGCGTCCGGACGCGGAAGGGTCAACAGAAGACGCGCCCTGACCACCCGGAATGCCGCCACCGTCCCGGAACAGCGGACGCTCCTCGCTCACCCCGCTCTCCTCTGGGGCACGATGAGCGCGATGGCGGGCGGTGCTGCTGCCGCCGTCCTGGCGCGCGCTCTTGCCGAACAACTTCCCGAACAACTTCACGGGCGATTCCCCTTGACTGAAACAGACCCGCCCGTGGGGCAGGGCAAACCCTCGATGCACACACCAGACGGTCCGGACATCCTCACAACGTCCGTGACCACCAGACAGTTTCCATCACGCGCGACTCTTCCGGTGCGCCGACCCCCCGCGTCCTCGTCGTCCGGCCGCGAGACTCCCATACCTGACCACCTCACCGCGACGACGACCGAGCGTAGTCAGGCCGCTTCGCCGACCGCAAGGCATCGACGACGATCTTCTTCGAGCGCTCGATGGACACGGTGGCCTGCTCCTTCTCCAGGCTCTGCACCACTCCGCCCGGAATGTTCAGGGCCGGCTCCAAATCCTCCGGCTTGCCGATGACCTTGATCACGTACGGCAGTGTCACTTTCCGTCCATCGATTTCGACCGCGCCGCCGACGTCCGTGAAGTACGTGCTCGCGACCACCCGCACCTTGCCGATCTGGATGGCCTCGGCCCCGGCGGCGCGCAGTTCCTGGACCGCGTCGAGCAGCATGTCCGACTCCACGGTGCCCTTCGACGCGTCGATCTTCATCGTGATACCCGGCCCCTCGGCGGCGACGGTGCCCGCGAGGACACCGAGCTGCTGCTCCTTCTGGGCCGTCTGCTTGCGGGCCTCCTCGGCCCGGTCCGAGCTGTTCTCCAGTTCGGTCCGCTGGCTCTCCAGCCGCTGCTTCTCGTCCCGCAGCCGCTGGGTGCGGTTGTCCAGCTCGTCGAGGATCCGCACCAGGTCCTCCTGCCTGGCGCCGCGCAGCACGTTGTTGTTGTCATTGGTCGAGCGCACCTGGATGGCCAGACCGAGGCCCAGGCCGAACAGCAGGAGCGCGACGATGAGTTGAGCCCGCGTCAGCCGCGGCGGCCACAGGCCCTTCACCAGCCGCTGACGGCCGTTGGACGGCTCCTGGACATCCTGGGCCGCCTCGGGCTCCGCGCGGTCCTCTGGGCCGTCTCCCGGCCCCTCACCGGACTCTACGCCAGGGTCCTCGGCCGGCTCAGGGGCCGCTGCGGTCTCCCGCCGCTCCCCCTCGGGCTTCTCCCGTCGCGCATCGGGGCGGCTCTCGGGCGTACGAGGCTCCTCCGGGCGATCGGGCCGCCCGGCCGGCTCGCGGGGCTGCCGGGGCTCCTCCGCCGTGTCGTCAGTCGTCATCGGCTCACGCCCGGAAGACATGGCGGCGGATGGCGGCGGCGTTGGAGAAGATCCGGATGCCGAGCACGACCACGACGCCGGTGGACAGCTGGGCGCCGACCCCGAGCTTGTCGCCGAGGAAGACGATCAGCGCGGCGACCACCACATTGGACAGGAACGAGACGACGAAGACCTTGTCGTCGAAGATCCCGTCGAGCATCGCCCGGAAGCCGCCGAACACCGCGTCGAGCGCGGCGACGACGGCGATCGGCAGATAGGGCTCGACCACCGTCGGCACCACGGGTTGGACCCAAAGTCCGACCACGACTCCCACGACGAGGCCCAGTACGGCGATCAAGATGTGCCCTTCCCTGTGTCGGTGCCGCCCTTCCGGACGCCACCGGCTATCGGTTCTGCGGTTCGTACGATCAGACTCGGCGCGGCCGGAAGCCGCACCTCGTCCGCGGCGGAAATGCTCGTGCGGACGCCGTAGTTTTCGTGCAGTACGTGCAGGTACTGTCCGTCGGCACTGTCCTGGAAGGTCGTGCTCAGCCGCCGTCCGTCCCCCACCGCGAGCACCGTATAGGGCGGCACCAGCGGTTTGTTGTCGACCAGTATGGCGTCTCCCGCGGCCCTGATCGCCGACAGGGCCGTCAGCCGCTGCCCATTGATCGAGACGGCCTCCGCGCCGGACTCCCACAGGCCATTGACGACCCGCTGCAGATCGCGGTCGCGCACCCGCCCCGTATCGGAGAAGCCGGTGCTCTGCCGCGGCCCTCCGCCGCCCTGGTCGGCTTCCTTGGCGTCATTGACGACCAGCTTGACCCCGGGGCCCTTCACCTCGGTCGCCCCGGACAGCAGCGCGAGCAGCTCGCCCTTGTCCCCGCCGTGCTGCTCCAGCGCCTGCCGCTGCCGGTCGTCGACCTCCCCGCGGAGCCTGTCCAGGCTCTTCTGGAGGTCGTCCGCGTTCGAGTTGCCCGACTCGATGCGGTCGATCAGCTTTTCCCGGTCCTTGGCCAGCTTGGGCGCCGATATCCGGGCCTCGTCGGCGCCGATGGTCACGATGCCCGCCGCCAGCAGCAGCCCCGCCGCCAGCACCAGCTTGCCACGCAGGGTGCGCGGCAGGCCCCGCCGCCCCTCCGTACCACGGCGCGCGGCGGCCTCCGCATACCCCTCGTCGAGACTGTGGTCCATCACGTTGGTCAGCAGCGACATGGACGCGTCGAGACGTGGACGGGGGTTCGGCGGAGCTGTGCTCCGAACGGGGGGCTGCTGCGGCATGCCGCACATCGTCGCACGTCGGGGGCGCAGCCGCCGAATGGCCCCACCGGCGCGCCGGAGGCGGGCCATGGGCGGCTGCGGGGCCCCTTGTGCGCCCGGGGACCGCCTACGGGCTCTCAGACGGTCCCCACCAGGGGGAACGGATCAGCGCCCGGCGCTGTCCACCACGGCGGACCACTCATCGAGCAGCCCCTGCGCGGACGCGTCGTCCGGTCCCTCCGCCCACAGATGGGTGACCGCCTCCGCCGGGTCGGGCAGCACCATGACCCAGCGGCCGTCGGCCTCGACCACCCGCACCCCGTCGGTGGTGTCGACCGACCGGTCGCCCGCCTCCTCCACCACACGGCGCATGACCAGTCCCTTGACCGCCCACGGAGTGGCCAGATCCCGGCGCAGGACATGGGCTCGCGGAATACGGGCGTCGATCTGGCTGAGGGTGAGCTGGGTACGGGCCACAAGACCGATGAGGCGTACAAAGGCCGCCGTACCGTCGAAGACGCTGCTGAACTCGGGGATGATGAAGCCGCCCCGCCCGTCCCCGCCGTAGATCGTGCCCTCCGCCCTGGCCACCCGGGTCAGGTCGTCGGCCGCGGTCGTCGTCCACTCCACCTGCGTGCCGTGGTACGCCGCCACCTGCTCGGCGATACGGGTGGTGGTCACCGGCAGCGCCACCCGGCCACTGCGGCGCTCCGCGGCCACCAGGTCCAGCATGACCAGCAGGGCACGGTCGTCCTCCACGATCCGCCCCCGCTCGTCCACCAGCGAAAGCCGCTCGCCCACCGGGTCGAAGCGCACGCCGAAGGCCGCGCGGGCCGAGGCCACGATCTCACCGAGCCGCACCAGACCCGAGCGGCGCGCCTCCGCCGTCTCGGTGGGGCGCGATTCGTTCAGGCCGGGGTTGATGGTCAGCGCGTCGACGCCGAGCCGGCCGAGCAGGCTGGGCAGAACGAGTCCGGCGCTGCCGTTCGTGGCGTCCACGACGACCTTGAGGCCGGATTCCGCGATGCCACTGGTGTCCACGGCACGCAGCAGGGAGCCCGTGTACGAGTCGAAGACGCTGGAGGGGAAGCTGAGGTCGCCGATCTCGCCGGGGAACGCCCGCCGGTACTCCTGGCGCGCGTACACCCGGTCCAGCTTCCGCTGCCCGGCGGCGGACAGATCGGCGCCGCGCTCGTCGAAGAACATGATGTCGACGGAGTCGGGCACGCCCGGCGAGGTACGGATCATGATCCCGCCGGCGCTGCCACGCGCGGTCTGCTGGCGGGCCACGGGCAGCGGCACATTCTCCAGGTCACGCACATCGATGGCGCTGGTCTGGAGAGCCGAGATCACGGCTCGTTTGAGCGCCCGCGCACCACGGGAGTGATCACGCGCGGTGGTGACCGTCGAGCCCTTCTTGAGCGTCGTCGCATAGGCGCCGGCCAGCCGTACGGCGAGCTCCGGGGTGATCTCCACGTTCAGGATCCCGGACACGCCGCGGGCGCCGAAGAGATGAGCCTGACCGCGCGACTCCCAGATGACCGACGTGTTGACGAAGGCGCCGGCCTCGATTGTCTTGAACGGGTACACCCGGACATTGCCCTGGACGATCGATTCCTCACCGATCAGGCACTCATCACCGATGACCGCGCCGTCCTCGATCCGGGCCGCCCGCATGACGTCGGTGTTCTTTCCGATGACGCAGCCGCGCAGATTGGCCTGCTGACCGACGTACACATTGTCGTGAACCACGGCTCTGTGCAGAAAGGAACCGCTCTTCACGACGACGTTGGACCCGACGACCGTGTGCTCGCGGATCTCCGCGTCGGCCTCCACCTTCGCGTAGTCGCCGATGTAGAGCGGGCCGCGCAGCACGGCGTCCTGATGCACCTCGGCGCCCTCGGCGACCCACACCCCCGGGGAGATCTCGAAGCCGTCGATTTCGACATCGACCTTGCCCTCGAGCACATCGGCCTGGGCCTTGACATAGCTCTCGTGGGTGCCGACGTCCTCCCAGTAGCCCTCGGCGACATAGCCGTAAATCGGCTTGCCTTCCTTCATCAACTGCGGGAAGACATCACCGGACCAGTCGACGGGCACATCAGGCTCGACATAGTCGAAGACCTCCGGCTCCATCACATAGATGCCGGTGTTCACGGTGTCGGAGAAGACCTGACCCCAGGTGGGCTTCTCCAGGAAACGCTCGACCCGGCCACCCTCGTCGACGATGGTGATCCCGAACTCGAGGGGATTGGGCACACGGGTCAGACAGACCGTGACCAGCGCCCCGTTCTGCTTATGGAAATTGATCAGCTCGGTGAGGTCGAAATCTGTCAGGGCATCACCAGAAATCACGAGAAAGGCATCGTCCTTGAGTGCCTCTTCCGCGTTCTTGACGCTGCCGGCGGTGCCGAGTGGCTTTTCCTCATTGGCGTACGTGAGCTCCATCCCGAGCTCCTCGCCGTCCCCGAAGTAGTTCTTGACCAGCGACGCGAGGAACTGGACGGTCACCACGGTCTCGCACAGACCATGCCGCTTGAGCAGCCGCAGCACATGCTCCATGATCGGCCGGTTGGCCACTGGCAGCAACGGCTTTGGCATGGTCGAGGTCATCGGGCGCAGGCGAGTACCCTCGCCTCCTGCCATCACGACGGCCTTCATGTCGGAAGCGTCCTCCTTGAAGAGACGACGGTCATGCCGACTGACGCACCCCGATGGCCCACATACCTATCGCATTACGGACACCCCACCACTACGGGCTGCCACATCAGCGAGCTCAGTCGGCCGCGGCGTCCGCCTTGACGAGACGGCGGACCTGGACCACGTAGAGGACTCCTGCCCACCAATAGAGCGTTGTACCCCATCCGGCGAACGCCCATCCGAAAATAGCAGCGATTGTGTGAAGTGGGCCACTTCCATCACTCAGAAGGAGCAACGGGAAGGCGTACATCAGGTTGAAGGTCGCTGCCTTGCCGAGGAAGTTGACCTGGGGCGGGGGATAGCCATGACGCCGCAGGATGCCGACCATGACCAGCAGCACCAACTCCCGTGCGAGAAGCACCGCGGTCAGCCAGATCGGCAGGATGTCGCGCCAGGTCAGGCCGACGAGTGTAGACAGAATGTAGAGGCGGTCGGCCGCCGGATCCAGAATCCGGCCAAGGCTGCTGATCTGGTTCCAGCGTCGGGCCAGCTTCCCGTCGAGATAGTCGCTCACACCACTGAGCGCCAGCACGAGCAGCGCCCATTCATCACTCTTCGGCCCGCCGAACTCGGGCCACAGGATCAGCCACAGGAAAAGCGGCACGCCGAGCAGACGCGCGGCGCTGAGGATGTTCGGGATGGTGAGCACGCGGTCGGTCTGGACGCGTGTCTCCTGGACCTCCACCCGGGAGCCTCCTGTGAGAACGGTGCCGATGGATGCCCCATGACCTTACCGGTAGGGTATCGAGGCCTGACACGGGGCCCCGGGCACGACAAAAAGCTCCGGGCGGAAACCAATGGTTCCCACCCGGAGCTTTATCAAAGATTGTTCGGCGGTGTCCTACTCTCCCACAGGGTCCCCCCTGCAGTACCATCGGCGCTGAAAGGCTTAGCTTCCGGGTTCGGAATG